>JBNLBB010000101.1:0-9608 GCA_050302415.1 Gammaproteobacteria bacterium
GCAACGTATCGGATCAGTTTCTGCCTGGGAATAAGCAGTGTGGAGACTATGTATCCGCCTACGTGGAGCGGAGTTTTCGAGCCGGAGCGCAGCCCACGGCGGTCGAAGTGGCCGACTACCTGGTGGTGCTCAAGGAAGAACTGGCGAACATGAAGTGGGTTGACCACATCGAGGTGGCGGATCCCACCTGGGTGGAGGTGGCCTACACCTACGAGTGGGGTTCGGAGCCTCGCGCACAGAAAATGATCCGGGAACTGGAAGCAGTTGGAATCAGACCCATCGGACGCTACGCGCGATGGCGGTTTCAGGGGATATTGGAGTCATTCGCCGAGGGGTGGCGAGCAGGAAGCTCGATCGGTGAGGTGGCGGCATGCGCGTAGGCATAGTCGGTCTCGAGTCGTACGGCCTGCGCGAGCGCAGTGTGGCCCTGGATATTCTGCACGGCATTACCGAGCGCTGTGGCCACGAGGTGGCCTACCACCTCGATGCGGCATTCGATCCTCTCGACCATATCTGGTCCCGGCTCGAACTCGAAGCCGTGGATCTCATCGCCATCAGTCTGCGTGCGGGATCCGGATCGTTGCTGCCCCGGCTGGCGGTTGCGCTGAAGGCCGGTGGCCGGCGGTACCGATCACCACCCAAGGTGGTGTTCGGTGGGACTACCGCGCTGGCCTCTCCCGATAACATAAAGGCGCTGTTTCCAGAGGCGATCATCTGTACCACCGATGCGGAGACCGTGTTCCCAACGCTACTCGATCAGCGTGCGGTGCAGGGGAAATCCACCTACAGTGGTGCCAATTTTCTCGGTCAGCCCGCGCACTACTCCACGCGCCGCGCCGCGGCAGCGGGCGGAACCATCTGGATCGAGGCGAGCCGGGGATGCCGGTCACACTGCTCCTTTTGCGTACTCTCCAACCGCAATGTGGCGCGGGGGTGGGCGCCAAGGGCCGTGGACGAGCTGTTTGACGAGCTGGAGGTGATCATCCACGACTACGGTGTATCGGATTTCAGCTTCTCCGATTTTTCCGGTTTCGAGGATGATCTCTGGCTGCGATCCTTTGTCGCCGAGAGAGAGAAGCGAGGACTTGAGTTCACTTTTCGTTGTGACATGCGTCTGGGGGCGGCGAAGAGTCTGCGGGCACAGCTGCCGGCCCTCTACGCGGCGGGTTTGCGGCAGGTGTTCACCGGAGTCGAATCGCTGGTGAATCGTCAGCAGCGAATTTACGGCAAGGGCTATCCTGGCAACGCGATCATCCGGGAGCTGCAGCAGCACGGTATCGGCGTGGTGGTGGGGCTGATCATTCTCGATCCCATGATGACGCCTGCCGACTTCCGGCATAACGTGCTGGGAATCAAACGCGAAGGTCTGCTGGAGCTTATCGGTACACCACACAAACTGATGAGGGTACAGCGGGGAACCGCTTACGCCGACCTGCTGAAGGAGCAGGGGCTGCGCGGCAGGTTGAACAGTGACCTCTATACCTACCAGTACCGTTGTGCCGATCCCGGGCTCGAATTTGTCCGCCAGGCTATCGAGTTTTTCCACAACAGCACCAAGACCGTCTACTACAACAACTACATTGAAAACATGTTGTGTCAGTCGGGGCGCGGCGTGAAACCCGGGCACCTCTCTCTGCTGAGCCAGATCACCAACCGTTTTAAAGCCGCGGAATACCGGTTTATCGACGCGGTCTCCGGACGGCTGGTGGAGGACGGCCTGACGCTGCAGGAGCAGCGGGAGATCGTCTTGTCCGAATCGTTTGGTTTCTGCCAATCCAGACGGGAGCTTTTTGCCCAGACCGCAGATGACTATCGACAACTGATCGAAGAGGGGATTCAGGGATATCGGGATGACCTCCGCGCTTTCATCGATCATCACCCGAACGTGGCAACCTTCGATCCATGCATGCTCAGCGCGTAGCCAACACTCGCAAGCTGTCGGATGAGGTAAAACGCCTCTGCCTCCAGGCCGGATTCGCTGCCTGCGGCATCACGGGTGTCGAACCCTTTGTGCGTCACCATCGGCAGCTACGCGAGCGTTCCGAGCGCTATCCGGAGTCGGCAACCTATTACGCCGGTTTGAGCAACCGGCAGCACCCCTCAGAGCGGGCACCTTGGGCCAGGTCGATCGTGGTGGGGATGCTCCATTACGGAAAGTACCGGATTCCCGACGAGTTGGCGGGCAGGTTCGGTAAGTACTATCTGGCGGACACCCGCCTTGCGTTTTCCCGTGAGACCGATGCCTTCAATACTTTCCAGGAATCGGTGACGGCGCTCGGAATCCGCATCGAGTGTCACCCCATGCCGCTTCGCGAACTGGCCACTCGAGCCGGGATCGGTTCAATCGGGAAAAACAATTTCATCTATTCCCAACAGTTCGGTTCCTGGATTGCACTCCGTTCCTGGTACGTGGACGCCTCGCTTGATCCGGACGAACCGAGCCGGGGTAGTGTCTGTCCGAAGGGCTGCAGGCGGTGCATCGATGCCTGCCCCACCGGCGCACTCGTTGGACCGTACTCGATGAACTACGCCAGGTGTATTGCCCATCTCAGCTACGACGTAAAAAAACTTCCGGATTTGCGGCTGCTGGGTCAGATGGGTGAGTGGCTTTATGGCTGCGATGTCTGCCAGGACGTGTGCCCGTTGAACGAACGGAAGTGGTCCGGCAACGAACCCTTTCCCGGCCTGGCGGAGATGGCCTCCGCCATTAATCTCCTGTCCCTGGCGCGGGGGCATCAGCCGCACCAGCAGGTGAGACAGTGGTTCTGGTATATCGATGCCGATCGGACATGGTTGTGGCAGGTCAACGCGCTGCGTGCGCTGACGGTGCGCACGGTCAGGTGGTTGCGCCGAGTCATCCGCGGAGCCAGGCGCCGGGATATTTCAGAGATTCCCTAGAGAAGTCCCGTCGCCACGTCACGGCCACTAAGCACTGTGCCCGGTCCAGGCAGCTGCCAGGGTGGGGATTGCAGAAGCGGTATCGCGCAGCAGTTCCGGATTATTGGCCACCTTCGCCAGCAGCAACGCCCCCTCCATGAACGCAAACAGGTTGATGGCCCTCTGACGATTGTCGCCGGCCGGTATTTCGTCCGCCGCCTGGGCGCGATTGAGTGCCTGCTCGAAATAGTCGCAGTGGGCATCGAATATCCGTTGCAGCGATTCCCGCAGTTGCTCATCCTGGCGGGCCATCTCCTGGCCGAGACTGCCGAAGGGGCAGCCCAAAACACTGCCCCGATCCTCCGCCAGCTGACGCTGGAAGTGGTAAATCCGTTGCCCAAGGTTTCTGAGTTGATCCAGACCGCTATCGTCACCGGAAAACACGGGCTCAAAAACGGCTTCCCTGGTTTCCGCCCACGACTGCTCTATAGCGGCAATGGCCAGGTCGGATTTGGACGAAAAGTAGTGGTAGAAACTCCCTTTCTTGGCGTTGGCCTGTTTGCAGAGTTCATCCACTCCGGTGGCCTGGAAGCTGCGCTCCCACATCAGGTTGCCTGCCGTCTGCAACAGTCGTTCGCGGGTGTCTGGGGTATCCGTCGTCGTCATCTGGATGATCTCGGAGTCATGGATTGGTGACACCAAGCATACACCAAGTTGACTGGTCGGTCTATTCGAGGTTACTCTAGACCGACCGGTCAAATTGTCGCGACGCAACCGGCTATCAAACCATTGTGATGAATTGGAGAAACCGATGAGCATTTTTACCCAACATACTGAGACCACTGCTCCCCAGGGTGCCGCAGAAGTATTGGCGAAGGTGAAGGACCGCTATGGGTTCATACCCAATCTGGCGGCCTATGTGGCTGAATCCCCTCGTGTTCTGGATGCCATCATGAACCTGGCGGGGGCCTTTGATCAGACGTCGCTCACCCCTCAGGAGCAGCAGATCGTGTTGCTGACCGTCAGTGCGCTGAACGGCTGCAGCTACTGCAAGACCGTCCACACCGCCCTGGGCCGAAAGGCCGAACTGGATGCCGACGCATTGCGCGCAACCGTGGCCATGGAGCCGCTGGCCGATCCGAAACTCAACGCCCTACGGGATTTCACCCACAAGGTGGTCGAGGAGAGGGGATGGGCAGCGGAGAGCGATGTGCGCGCCTTTCTGGCGGCGGGCTATACCAAGGCGCAGGTCTTCGAGGTGGTGATGGGCATCGCCCTGAAAACGCTGACCAACTACAGCAACCATCTGGCGGGTGCCACGCCGAACGCGGAGTTCACCGCCATGGCCCAGGGGGACAAAGCGGCCTAGCACCAAGGCATGGGCTGTCGGTCAGACTGACAGCGATTGCCCGGCCATAAAGCACCGGGGACTCTCTGGCCCCGGTGCTTTGTCCAAATCCTGGCAGGCTCAATCAGGCAGCAACCGCCTGCTCGTCTGCCAGTTTCGCCAGCTCAAAGGTGGCGGCATCGATGCCACCCTGCCGGGCTTCATCACCCATCGCCAGCCCTTCGGCGTAGACAAACTTCACATCGGCAATCCCCAGGAAGTTGAGGAAGGTGCGGACGAAGGGGGTGATGGTATCGGTTGCCTGATCCCGGTGCATGCCGCCGCGGCTGGTGAAGACCACGGCGCGCTTCCCTTTCAGCAAACCTTCCGGACCGTTCTCGGTGTAGTGGAAGGTGGTGCCGGCCCGCGCCACATGGTCAAACCAGGCCTTCAGCTGGGTCGGAACCGAGAAGTTGTACATGGGGACGCCCAGTACCAGCAGATCGGCATCCTGAAGCTCATGGATCAGCGCATCGGCTTCGTCGGCGATCAGCTGTTGCTCTGTGGTGCGCTGGTCCGCCGGTGTGCTGATGGCGGTCAGGCGGGCACCGTCCAGATGGGGCACCGGGTCTGCGCCCAGATCGTGATGGGTCACCCGCGCGTTCGGGTGGCGCTGCTTCAGGGCGGAGACAAAACGGGCGGCCAGAGTGGAGGAGACGCCGTTGGTGGAAAAAAGGCTGCTGTCGATATGCAGAATGTTGTTCATGGTGCCAAACCTCAAATGTTGGGTTATCGGGGATGGCGACAGATTAAAACCATTTAGCCGATGAAATAATGCAATAATCAACCTAATTCAATCTGATTATTAGATTAATTATGTCAGTAAAACTCCCTAAAACCTCCCTGGAACAGTGGGCCACCCTGGATGCTGTGGTTGACCGTGGCAGTTTTGAGGCGGCGGCCGAGGCACTGAACCGCAGCCAGTCGTCGGTCAGCTATGCCCTCAGGCGGCTTCAGGAGCAGATGCCTGTGGCGTTGCTGGAACCCAAAGGCCGGCGCACGGTGCTTACCGAGGCGGGTGAACTGATGCTGCGTCGTGCCCGTGCGTTGCTGGAGGAGGCCCAGAATCTGGAGCGGCTGGCCGCCACCCTGGGCCAGGGGTGGGAGCCGGAGATCCGGATCGCTGTGGATCACGCTTTTCCGCCTGAGCCGCTGCTGGCCAGCCTGGCGCGTTTCAGCGAGCAGGCACCGCAGACCCGGGTGCAGCTCATCGAAACCGTACTCTCCGGGACCACCGAAGCTCTGCTCCAGGGGCAGGCGGATCTGGCGGTCAGTGGTGTGGTCCCGCCCGGTTATCTCGGCGATCCGCTCACGCGCGTGGAGTTTGTGGCCGTGGCGCACAGGGATCATCCGCTGCACCAGATCGGCCGCGAGATTGATCACAACGATCTCAAGAGCCACCGCCAGGTGGTAATCCGCGATACTGGTATCTACAGGAAGGTGGACACCGGCTGGCTGGGGGCAGAGCAGCGCTGGACGGTGTCGAGCCTGCGTACCGCCATTGTGGTGGTGCGGCGTGGCCTTGCGTTTGCCTGGTTGCCGACAGCGCATATCAGTGCGGAGTTGGCCAGTGGTGAGCTGTTGCCGTTGCCGTTGCGTGAAGGGGGGGCGGGGACCAGCACCTTCTATCTGCTGTTCGCCGACCGGGATGCCGCTGGCCCCGCGACGCGTGCGCTCGCTGAACTGCTGGTGCGGGAGGTCCAGCGACATCCGGTCGGTTGAGTCGCGCCGCAGATATCCTTAAAAAAAAGCCCTGCCGCCAGGGGGACGGCAGGGCTCACCTTCTAGTTGCGATGGCTTATTGTTGTCTCAGAACGTCCAGCCGACGCCCAGGAACAGCACCCAGGGGTTGATCTCCACATCCGTGGTTCCCAGGACGGTGGTCGCTTCGGTTTCGATGTCGATGTACCAGAGCGAACCGTTGAAGTAGAGGTCACTGCTGATATCGATGTCCACCCCGGCTTCAACCGCGAGCCCGGTCGAGTCGTCGAGCTTGACCTTGGTACCGTCCAGCGCACCCACCCCTTCCTCGTTCATGAAAGTGGTGTAGTTGAGCCCGATGCCCACATAGGGCCGCACGTCGGCAGATGGGTTGAAGTTGTAGATGGCCACCAGGGTCGGGGGCAGTTGTTCGGTCTCGGCGACCTTGCCCACACCGGACAGGTTTCCCGCGCCGTTGATGTCATGCTTGAACGGCAGGGCGCCGAGCAGTTCCACTCCCCACTGGTCGGTGACCATATAGGTGACATTGAGACCGAGGTTGCTGCTGGAGTCCACGCTGACTTTTCCTCCGGGCGCTCCCGAGAGATCGCTGCTGCTGTCGTTGGGTGCGACATGGGCCCCGCCGATGCGGAATAACCAGTCGCCTTTTTCGACAGCCGCGGCTGAACCGGCAAACAGAGTGAGGGCGAGCAGGACGGAATAGGCACCGACGATGCGACGTGTGGTTCTGACTTTCATAATGTTTCCCTATGGCGTTTACAAATCCATCCGTGTTCCGGCGGCAACGGGTTGTCAGGCGTGAGTTGGGCGGCACCCCTGGGTACCTGATTCACCCTGGCGGAACACAAAAATTCCGGCTGTTTGGCGTTGCGTCAATTATTGGCGAAACACCCATGGGAGGTAGGGTTGGGGTTTGATCTCGATCAAATTCCGGGCGGGGAACAATTTGATCTCGATCAACAATGGGTGCGGCCCACGGGAAGGATTGCAGTTGCCGCGAATCCGATCCGCCTGTGCGCAGGCAGAGATCGGATGCGCGGGTAAAGAACGGAGGGGTGTTAGGAGACGGCCTGCACGGAGTAGTTGGGGTTGCCCGCCATCTCCCTGAGCCTGTCCATGTCGAGGATGCGGATGTAACGGCGATTCACGCTGATAATGCCGTTGTCGTTCATGCGCGTGAATATCCGGCTCACGGTTTCGATGGCCAGACCCAGGTAGTTGCCGATATCGTTGCGCGTCATCCGCAGATGGAATTCGCGGGTCGAAAAGCCGCGCTGACCGAAGCGGGCCGAAATGCTCAGTAAAAAGGTGGCCAGCCGCTCTTCGGCGCTTCTCCGGGTGAGCAGTACGGTGAGCGCCTGTAGGTGCGCGATCTCCCGGCTCATCAGATCCACCACCCGCTTCTGCAGGGCGGGCACCTGCTCGGCCAAGTCCTGCAGCGGCGCGAGTGGAATCTCGCAGAAACTGCTGGTCTCGAGGGCAGTCGCGCTGGCATCGCTGTGGCCCACGCTGATCGCTTCCAGACCGACCAGTTCGCCGGGCAGGTGGAATCCGGTGATCATCTCCTCGCCCTGCTGGGTGGTGAAATAGGTTTTGAGCGAGCCCGATTTGATGCAGAAAATGGACTGCACGGGTTGGTGCAGGTTGAACAGCCTGGTACCCCGCTGCAGCGGCTGACGGCGTCGGATGATTCCGTCCAGCCGGTTTTGACGGGTCGCATCCAGGCCGGGAATGGAACAGATGCTGTAGAGCGAACAGTTGGGGCAGGTCACTGTCGACGCGGGAATCTTTATTATTTGGTCACTGCTTCCGGATAGCATGGGCGGCCTCCACGGGCGATCTTGTTGCATTGCGGTAACTATGGCAAAAACCCGCGCGATTTCAATGGGGATTGAGCGTCGGCGACCCAATTTGTTGTCGTTGGTGCTTGCTGCATGGTTTAGCGATGACCCTAACGTTACCCGAGAAACATTATCACCCGCTGAAGCGGTGAGCGGTCCGTGCTAACCGCGACCAGGTAAGATGCATGGTTGCAGGAATGAGGGCGCCGCACGCGGCGGCCGAATGTGTGATTGATGGGCTATGGCTAAAGGGGGAGACCGCATGGGATCACTGGCGGACCAATTGTTGAAGGCCGGTTTGGCCAACAAGGAAAAAGCGCAGCGTGCCAACGCCGAGAAGCGCAAAAAAAACAAGAAAAAACAGGCCGGGCACCAAGTGGTCGACGAGGTGCAGCTGCAGGTGCAGCAGGCGGAGGCGGAACGCCTGCGCCGGGACCGGGAGCTGAACCGGCAGCAGCATGAGGCGCGGCTCAAGCGCGAGGCACAGGCCCGAATCCGGCAGATCGTGGAGCAGCACCGGTTACAGGAGATTGCCGGTGAGCGCGAATTCAACTTCGCGGACGACAACCGGGTCCGCAAGATCGCCCTCAGCGACGGAGTCTACCAGGGGTTGGTGAGTGGCACGCTCGCCATTGCCCGCGCGGATAAAGGCTACGTGGTGATCCCCTCCGCCATCGCGGACAAGCTGGCTGAAATCGACCGGCAGGTGATTGTGCCGTTACCGGAACCCGAATCCGCCGCCGACGCGGACGACCCCTACGCGGACTACCAGATTCCCGACGATCTGATGTGGTAAGCGACGCAGTGTGGCTGCGCGCCTGCGCTTCCCGGAGAGACCGGCCGTTGGGATAGTGCTGGCCAATACTTGACCAAAACAGTAACCTGAATCCCCTTTGCCTGTCGGGAGATGGTCATGTGGCATGCACTGATTCTTGCCCAGGGCGACGCTGACCAGGTACCGCTTCAATCGGTGGTGTCCCAGCTCCATCGCCGGATGGAGGTTCAGACCGTGACCGGGCTGGGGGAAGCCCTCACGGCCGTCCGCCGTCAATACATCGATATTGTCGCCATAGCCACCTGCACTCATTTTGAAACCGGGCTGCAGTTCGTGCGCAGCTTCAGGGCCATGCCCGGTTATGACCGGACTCCGGTGCTGATGCTGGTACCCCGTGACCTGCCCCTCATGCGCCACCAGGCGATGCTCTGCGGGGCCACCGATACGTTGCTGACCCCGTTTGACCGGGTGGCCTGCAGCGCGCGCCTGCGTCAGCTCTTCGATCTGCAGCGTTACCGGGAGGTGGGACGTCGGCTCTCCGGCCGGGTGCAGCGACGGGTCCTGCGCCGCGAACGGAGCCAGCCCGAGATGGCAGTGCTCGACCTGCTCGAGCGGCTGGAGGCGGCCCGCTGCGCCATGACCTTCCGCCACGAAACACGCACGGCGCTGATTGCCCGCCTGCTTGCCGAGGTCATGAGCCTGGATCGGGAGGAGTGCGATCTGATTGAGCAGGGAGCGGCGCTGCACGACATCGGCAAAATGGGCGTGTCGGAACGCATTCTGAACAAGCCGGGGCAATTCAATCCCGAGGAACGCCGGATCATGCTGGAACATCCGCGCATCGGACGCGATATTCTGCTGCAGATGGAGTCTCCGGTCCTGAAGATGGCGGCGAAAGTCGCCTATTCACACCACGAGCGGGTGGATGGCAGCGGATACCCGCAAGGTCTGAAGGGGCCACAGATTCCCCTGTCCGCACGCATCGTGGCGGTGGCCGATGTGATTG
>JBNLBB010000102.1:0-9597 GCA_050302415.1 Gammaproteobacteria bacterium
ACCTCTGAAAAAGTGCAAAGCGTATCACAACGCGATTGGCGGGCGTTGCTGTAAAAGTGGTATAAAGTATTGATTATTGGTGAGCAATGGCGATTCTTGGAGATACTGTGGCATTGACGGCCCCCATCAATGCGTCTGAAGCGGCGGTTGAGCGTTTCCTCGCCCACTGCCATCGGCGCAAATATCCGCCCAAGACTCTGATCATCTACGAGGGCGACCCGTCCGACGTCCTTTACTACCTGATCAAGGGATCCGTAACCGTCTTCATTGAAGAAGAAGATGGCCGCGAAATCGTGCTCGCCTATCTCAATCCCGGGGATTTTTTCGGAGAGATGGGTCTGTTCGACGACACCCAGGGACGCAGCGCATGGGTGCGTACGCGCACCGCCTGTGAAATCGCGGAAATCAGCTACTCCAGATTCCGGCAGGTGGTCGATCAGGAACCCTCTATCCTGTTTGCGCTCTCGTCGCAGATGGCCCTGCGCCTGCGCAACACCAGCCGCAAGGTGGGGCACCTCGCGTTCATGGATGTCACCGGACGTGTGGCCCGAGCCCTGCTCGACCTCTCCGCGGAACCTGATGCCATGACCCACCCGGACGGCATGCAGATACGCATCACACGCCAGGAGTTGGGCCGGATTGTCGGATGCTCACGGGAGATGGTGGGCAGGGTGCTCAAAAACATGGAAGAACAGGGCCTTATCGAGGTCAGCGGTAAAACCATCGTGGTTTACGGCACCCGGTAATATCCGCCAGCTCAGCCCTGAATCAGGTGACTGCGTAGACGCTGATCAGCACCTCGTCCGGTCGGCGCTCTCCTACCCCGATGGCTACAATGCTGTTCAACCAGGCGTAGCGCCCTGCGCCTGACTCGAAATGAGGAACAGATCGGAAATAGTAGCTGGAGGGTGACACCTCCTCACCCTCCAGAAGTTGCTGAGCCACTTCTGGACTGGCTGCACGGACACCCCGATTCGCCAGATAGATGAATTCACCATCATCGGTCTTCAAGGTATAACGCGCCTCAATTTCCATCACCCCGTCTTGCCGAACGAATTGCCAGTCGGCGCCACCTTCGACGATTGTGCCCCGCAGGCGGGGCCCCGAAAAATAACCTCCGGTAATCGGCACAATCCGCCGCCTGCCATAGCGCGAGCTGCCCACTTCCAGCGGCACACCAACATGGATGACGGAGTTGTAGAGCAGTATCAACTCAGGTTGAACAGCGACTTGTGGCGCTTCAGGCATTGTCCGTCCTCGTTTGACCTTTCGTATCGGGCACAGGCCGATTGACCATGTAGATTCCACTACCCACCAACGCGAGCGCGGTCCACAGTGAGACAGTGAGCGGTTCATTCAGAAACCATCCCCCCGCCAGCACCCCGAACAGCGGGGTCAAAAAAGTGAAGGATGCCAAGCGCGCCGCTGAATAGCTGCGGATCAGCCAAAACCATACCAGATAGGTGACAAACGCCACCCACAGGGATTGGAAGGCAAGGCTTGCCAGCACCGGCGAGGAAAGTGTCGTGATGCCCCCCTCTGCCAACAACAGGGAACCCACCGGAAGCAGCAACGCAGAGACACCCAACTGATAGGCCAGGGTTTTTGACGCCGCAATTCGCGCCAACGGACCTGCCTTGATGAGTACGGTGGTGGCCCCCCACAGTACTGCCGCCGCCACCAGCATGGTATCGCCCAGCAGCATGTGTGAATCGGGCACTGAGAACGATTCTCCGAAGGCGACCAGAATGCCGGCGAAGGCGCACACCAGTCCGGCGACCTGCATCCAGCGCAGTTGTTCACCGGGAATGAACAGTTGCGACCCGATGGCCACCACGAACGGGGAAAGATAAAGAAAAATTACCGCGCGCGAGGCCAGCGTGAACTCGAGCCCCCAGTAGATCAGCAAAAACTCGCCGGCAAACAGCAGCCCTGCCGCCATGCCCCACCAGAAGGTACCATCTCGCGCCAATATGGCCACGCCTTTGTAGTGCATCCAGGCTACAAGCAGCACCATCGCCCCAATGGAACGAATCCCGCCCTGCAACACCGGTGGGACTTCCGGCAAAGCGACTTTGATGGCCACCTGTTGCAGCCCCCAGCTGAAACAGAGCAGCACCAGAATACCCATGGCCAGCGCATCTAAATGCTTGTGCATCCCCCCTCCCCAGGTCGATGTGGCTACCCAGTGTACGGTTTCGGGCAGGCATAAAAAAAGCGCGCCCCATGGAGCGCGCTTCCAGCAGCACTAAGTGCCAGCTGATTAGTAGCGAGGACGACGCTGCGGACGCTCTTCGCGAGGCTTGGCCTGGTTGACCTTGATCTGACGACCGCCCAGCGAGGATTCGTTCAGCCCTTTGATGGCTGCGTCAGCCTCGGAATTGCTCGGCATTTCCACAAATCCGAATCCCTTCGACTGCCCACTGAACTTGTCACTGATGACACTTGCACTGGACACTTCGCCATAGGCGGCGAATGCCTCACGAAGATCATTTTCCGTGACGTTGTAAGGCAGGTTTCCGACATAGATATTCATAAATCAATCTTTCAATACATGCGGGCTGTTGGAAAAGATGCTGTCCGGGAGCCAGCCACACCCACCACTGGACAGTTTTCGGCCAACCATTTGGCCAATTCTGGTGACGTTGCGGTGAACTTTCGCGGGGAACTGCGGACCGAGATGCGGTAGGCGATTCTGGGAAAGGGGCGTTTTAGACCATCAACCTGCAAACGCGAGCCACATTAGGCGCCGCGTATTTTGAAAAAGCAATCATTTTTTCTGCTGCACAACAGCATCCTCGATTCGCGTACTCGATTTAAATGGTGGAAATCCGACCTTGATCAAACTCGGGCCATACCACTGCAATTAGACTAAATTGATCTTACACATACGCAATTAGTCAGATTTCCTGCGGTATTCCTCAAGCTGCGGGCAGAAAATCGAGATATGCACCGTAGACAAACCTTGGTTCTGGCCGCGCTGATTGCAGCGGTCACATCACCTCTGATCTGGCATTTGATGCCCCAGCAGACCTCATCGCCAATTCCGGGCGAGCACATGGAATTTCTGTATCACAAGGGGCAAAAGAAAGCCCAGTCACCCAAACGCTACGATAAACCCAAACAGGCGCAGGAGTTCTTTGCCGCCAAACGGGTACCTCCCGGGCAGACGGCCATCCCGGTGGAACGCTACGCCATAGCCCGGGCGCAGCGGCTCACAAGACCCGGTTTCTCGGTAGCTCAGAACAGCATGACCCCTGCCCTGGCGACCCCCACTGCAACCGAGGGTACCAACCTGGAGACCTGGGAAAGTCTGGGACCGGGCAATGTCGGCGGCCGAACCCGCGCCCTGGTGATCCACCCTTTACAGCCCACCACTCTGTTTGCCGCCGGTGTCGCCGGTGGGGTGTGGAAAAGTGTGGACGGAGGTAACAGCTGGACGGCGCTGGCGGACACCATGGCCAATATCGCGGTGACCACCCTGGCGATGGACCCGGCAAATCCGGATGTGCTGTACGCCGGCACCGGAGAGGGATTCTTCAATATCGACGCGGTACGTGGTGACGGCATCTTCAAATCTTCGGACGGCGGTGCCACCTGGACACAACTCGCCAACACCGCTGCCAATTCGAATTTCCATTACGTCAACGACATTGTGGTCAGCCACAATGACTCGCAGCGCCTTTACGCGGCCACCCGTACAGGAATCTGGCGCAGCACGGATGGCGGAACCAACTGGTCGAAGGTCTCCTCCTCGCCTTTCCCGACCGTGGGATGCCTGGACCTGGTCATTCGCAGCGACCTTAGCCCGGACACTCTGGTGAGTGGCTGCGGATCGACGACCGGGGGCGTCATCATGCGCAGCGTGGACGGCGGCGACACCTGGTCAGCAGTCCTGAGCAATACGGAAGAGCCCAACATGGGGCGGGTGTCACTGGCGATTGCGCCCTCCAACCAGTCCACCATGTATGCCCTGGCAGCTACCCACCTGAACGTCACCGGGAACTACGGTGGCGGTGGCATGCATGCAGTATTTCGGTCTCTCGACGGCGGCGCCACCTGGTCAGCCCAGGTCCGGAACAGCGATGCCACCAAACTCAACACCGTACTCCTGACCAACCCGGTCTTTGCTCACTACGCAGACTGTGGTTTCGTGCCCGCCGACATCAACCAGTTTTTCAACCAGGGCTGGTACGACAACGTGATTGCCGTCGATCCGACCAACGCAGACGTGGTCTGGAGCGGTGGCATCGACCTGTTTCGCTCCGACGACGGGGGGCAAAACTGGGGCGTGGCCGGATACTGGTGGTTCAATCAGGGCAACTCCCGGTACGTGCATGCGGACAACCATGCCATCGTGTTCCACCCCGACTACAACGGCACTACCAATCAGATCGTGTACGTGGGTAACGATGGCGGCGTACACAAGACCGCCAACGCGCTCGCGGCGACTGGCACCGACCTCAGCAGCGTGTGCGGCACCACACCGGCGGCCATCACCTGGACGTCACTCAATAACGGTTACAGCATCACCCAGTTCTACCATGGGCTACCCTATCCGGGCGGCCAGCTCTTTTTCGGCGGCACGCAGGACAACGGGACGCAGCGCGGTTCCATCGCCTCGGGGCAAAATGGCTGGACCGAAATCAATGGCGGCGATGGCGGCTATGTGGCCATCGATCCGGGCAATACCAGCATCCTGTTTGCGGAGAACACGGGGCTCTCCCTGCAGAAATCAACCGACGGCGGCATCAATTTCAACAGTGCCACCAGCGGTATCAACGCCGGCAGCTTCCTGTTCATCACGCCGTTTGTCATGGACCCCAATGACTCCCAACGTCTCTGGCTGGGCGGCAGTGCCATCTGGCGCTCCACCAACCAGGCGGCAAGCTGGATTCAGGGTAGCGCCAATTTTGCCTCACGCACCTCTTCCTTGGCGGTCGCCACGGGGGACTCAAATCGGGTCATGGCGGGCACGGAACAGGGACACATCTACTACCATCACACGGCACCGATAGCGGGAAGTGCCACACCCTGGCCCAACACCCGGCCTGCGGTGGGTTACGTATCGTCGGTTGCATTTGACCCGAGCAACAAGGACGTCGCCTACGCCACCTACTCCACCTTCGGCGTCGCCCATGTCTGGAAATCCATTGATGGCGGCGCTTCCTGGAGCGCCATTGACCAGTCGGGCACAGCCGCCGGCATTCCGGACATACCTGCTCTCTCCATCGCCGTCGATCCCAATGATGGTCAAAGGCTCTATGTCGGTACCGACTTGGGGCTCTATATAACCCTGGATGGCGGTACCAACTGGTTTTCGGAGAACAACGGTTTTGCCAATGTGCCGGTCGAGCACGTCGTCACTGAATCCGGATATCTCTACGCCTTCACCCATGGTCGCGGCGTCTTTCGCGTCGCCAATGCAGGCATCACCAATCCCATTGCCAAGGTGACCACCGAAGATTCCGTCGTCCCGGTCACTTTCACCAGCACAGAGTTTCTGAACGCGCTGCCCAACGGCACTACGGGGGTCGATCACATAGTGATCGACCAACTACCGGGCAAGGGACGCCTGGCGGTCTCGGCCGCTACCGTCTCCGCAGGTCAATCGATCACCACGGCAGACATGGGCTCGTTGACCTATATGGTGGACGCCGATAAAAACGGCAGCGATCTTTTCAGCTGGCATGCCGAAAATGCAGTCAACACCTCGCTGGCGTCCTCCGGCACGGTCAACATCAGCATCACCGCTGTCAACGACGCACCCGTTTTCACACTCTCCGACGCCTCCCTGAGCATCGTGGAGAACGACCCGGTCACCTACCCGGTCACCGTCACACCGAGCACCGTGCCTGCGGATGAAACAGGGCAGACCGTTACCTACTCGATCTCGCCGACGAGCGTGGCCTTCGCCACCGTAAGCATCTCGCCCACCACCGGCGAGGTGAGCATCACCGCCAACAACAGCGACGGCGGCACTCAGACCTTCACCGTCACCGCCAACGACGGTCAATCCGCCAACAACCTCCACAGCGAGACCTTCGATCTCACGGTCGATGCGCTGGTCGCCCCGGCCACCATCAGCAAGTCCACCGACGAGGACACCGCGCTCAACCTGGGCAGTGCCGATTTCCTTGCCGTGGCCGCCAGTGCCAGCCAGATCGTCGTCGACACCCTGCCTGGAAACGGCACACTGGCCAACGCCGGAGGTACGATCACCGCAGGTCAGACGCTTACCCTGGTGCAGGCCGACTCCCTGGTCTACACACCGGACACCAACTTCAACGGCAGCGACTCCTTCACCTGGCACGCGGCCAACGGTTCGGGCCTGGCGATCAGCGACAGCGGATCAGTCGACATCACCATCACTTCGGTGAACGACGCACCGGCCTTCACCCTGTCACAGGCTTCGTTGAGCATCGCTGAGAACGATCCGGCCACCTACCCGATCACCGTCACGCCGGGCACCGTACCCGCTGACGAAACGACACAGACGGTTACCTACTCGATCTCGCCGACGAGCGTGCTCTTCGCCACCGTGAGCATCTCACCCACCACCGGCGGCTTGACGATCTCGGCCCTCAGCCCGGGACAGCAGACCTTCACTATCACCGCCAACGATCAGCAGGGAGATCCAAACAGCACCTTCAGCCTGACCTTCGACTTGGAAATTACGGGCTCGCCGACAAGTGGCGGTGGCGCAGGTGGAGGCGGATCCACAACCGGCGGCTCAACCAAGAAATCGGGAGGGGGAGGACTAGGCCTGCTGTTTTTGGCGCCCCTGGCGCTGCTGGTCCTGCTCCGTTCGCGGCCGGGCAGAGTGGCCACGCTTTTCGTGCTGACCCTTGCAGCCTGCGCAGCCGGTACCGAGGCGCCCGTGGGCACCCTGCGTGGCACAGCGCTCCTGGTCAACAGTTGCGGCACCGTGCCGACCGGTAGCGGCTGCCCCCCAAAACCGATCTCCGCACCGCTCAGTGTGGTCAACGATGCGAATCAGGAGACGGTCACCCTAGAGCCGGATGCGGAGGGAAAATTCTCCCTATCGCTCGCTCCGGGTAACTACACCATCCGCCCGGGAGGCAATCGCCTGCTGCAGGCCAGTCCGGTAAGGGTGCGCGTGGATGCCGATGCGGCGAGTGAAGTGCAGATTGTCTATCGCAGTGGGATTCGCTGACCGGGTGATTCAGACAAGGCGGCGCAGGTACCACGCCTCGCAGATCGTGTGACCGGTACTGCCCAGCGGGCCGTCCATTTTGTGGAATCCGGACTGCTCATACAGGCGCACCGCCTGGTCCATGCGATCCAGCGTTTCCAGATAACAGTTGTGATAGCCGATTTCCATGGCGCGTTGCATCAGCTCAACCAGCAACAGACGGCCGATTCCGACACCGCGCGCTTCGGGCAGCAGATACATTTTTTGCAGTTCGCAGGTATTGGGCAGCTCACACTCGTGTGGTGCGATGCCCGCGCCACCGACCACGCGCCCACCGATTTCCACCACCAGATAGACGCTGTCGTCCAGCGCGTAGGCGGCGTGCATGGCGTCCACTTCCGGATCTTCCCAGGCGCAACCGGGCCGGTCGGCGTTGAACTCCTTCAACACCGTACGGATGATCTCGGCCACCCGTTTTTCGTCCCGCGCTTCGATTGGGCGAATGTCGAAACTCATGCCTTCTCCTGCTGACGAGTTTCCCCTGTTGTGGACGTCAGGCAAAGAGCTTTGCCAATTCCTCACCGGGGCTGGCGGCGCGCATGAATGCCTCACCGACCAGAAAAGCATGGACGCCATTGTCGCGCATCAGGGCCACATTGTCTTGTGTCAAAATGCCACTCTCGGTGATCACTATCCGGTCGTCGGGAATGCCCTGAAGCAGGTCGATGGTGGTCTGCAGTGAGGTTTCAAATGTCCGCAGGTTGCGGTTATTGATACCGACCAGCGGCAGTCTGAGCGGCAGGATCCGCGCGAGCTCAGCGGCATCATGGACTTCGACCAGCACATCCATGCCCAGGTCCAATGCCAGGCCCGAGAGTTCGGACAGCTGCGCGTCACCCAGGCAGGCGGCAATGAGCAGAATGCAATCCGCGCCAATCGCTCTCGCCTCGTAGACCTGGTAGGGGTCAATGATGAACTCCTTGCGCAACACCGGAATGGCACAGGCGGCCCGTGCCTGTTTCAGGTAGTCGTCGGAACCCTGAAAAAAATCGACATCAGTCAGCACCGACAGGCAGGCCGCGCCGTGGGCCGCATAATCCGCGGCAATGGCGGCCGGATCGAAATCCGCGCGGATCACCCCTTTGCTGGGCGAGGCCTTTTTGACCTCGGCAATCACCGCCGATTGACCGGCAGCCATTTTGGCCTCCATGGCCCCCACGAAATCCCGCACCGGCGGCGCCGACTGGGCGTGCGCAGCCAGGGTTTTGAGATCCATGCGGCGGCAGCGCTCGGTGACCTCTTCGGCCTTGCGCCGGACGATGCGCTTCAGGATATCGGGCGTGTCGCTCACGCGGCCCCTCCGGCGAGCTGCTGGCTGAGCGTGGCCAACTGCTGCAGGCGCTGTGCGGCAGCGCCGCTGTCGAGAATCGATTCGGCCTTGCGGACTCCCGTCTCCACGCTATCAGCAAGTCCGGCCACATAGAGTGAGGCGCCGGCGTTGAGCGCCACGATGTCGCGCGCCGCGCCCTGCTGACCGGCAAACACCCGATTGATCATTTCCAGGCTCTGTTGCGCACCGGACACCTTCAGGGTGGCGATATCCGCACGCTGCAGGCCGAACTGCTCCGGCGTGATGGTGTAGCTGCTCACCTGCCCGTCACGCAGTTCACCCACGTGGGTCTCCGCACCGATACTGATCTCATCGAGTCCATCACCGGCATGCACCACCATCACGTGACGGCTGCCCAGTTGGCCGAGTACTTCGGCCAGCGGCACCACGAGTTCGTCGTCAAAAACCCCCATCAGCTGGTTGGGTGCGCCGGCGGGGTTGGTGAGCGGTCCCAGCACATTGAATATGGTGCGCACCGCCATTTCGCGCCGCGGCCCGATGGCGTACTTCATCGCACCGTGGTGTTTGGGGGCAAACATAAATCCCACACCAACCTCGGCGATACAGCGCGCCACCTGTGCCGGGGTCAGATCGAGGCTGACGCCGGCCGCCTCCAGCAGATCGGCACTGCCCGACTTGCTGGAGACGGAGCGGTTGCCGTGTTTGGCCACCTGGCCGCCGGCCGCCGCGACAATGAAGCAGCTCGCGGTGGAGATATTGAAGGTGGCCGCGCCATCGCCACCGGTGCCGACAATGTCGACCACGTGCTCGCCCCGCGCCTCCACGCGGGTCGCCAGCTCGCGCATCACCGCGGCGGCTGCAGCGATCTCCTCCACCGTCTCACCCTTCATGCGCAGACCGATCAGAAAACCGGCTATCTGCGCCTCGGTGGCGGCACCGGTCATGATCTGGCGCATGACGTCGGTCATCTCCGCCCGGTTCAGGTTCTGATGTTCGGTAACGGTGCGGATTGCGCTCTGCATGTCCATCCGGCTGTCCCCTTGTTGAGCCCGTCAGCGGGTCAGAAAATTGCGCAGCAGGTCATGACCCT
>JBNLBB010000103.1:0-9496 GCA_050302415.1 Gammaproteobacteria bacterium
CAAATTCGTCGTCGGTGATCTCTTCCCCGCCCTCGGGCTCGGCCACCGGTTGCGCTTGCTGCGCCTGTGGTGCGTGCGTTTCTGGATGGGTTTCAGCATGGAACTGTCCCTTGCCATGCAATTCATCCAGCAGCGCTTCAAACTCGTCATCGGTGATCTCTTCCGAATCACCAGCGGGCGCGGCGGGTGGTGCCGCAGGCGAAACGGGTTGACCGTTGCTGACCGCATCCAACAGTTTTTCAAACTCATCGTCCGTGATGTCACCGCCACCCTGAGGCGCGGGCGCGGAGCCTGTTTTGGCAGCAGGTGGTACCGCTTTGACTGCAATTTCGGGCGGCGCGGCGCTACCAGGCTTGGCCAGTTCACGCAAGCGGGTGATCAGTGCCGGATCGGCGGGTGGCGGTTCTTCGCCGGCCTTCACCATCTGGAACATGTCGTTGACGATGTCGAGTACACGCAACACCACATCCATTAATTCTGCGTCCACCAGGCGTTCGCCCTGGCGCAGCACGTTGAACACATCCTCCGCCCGATGACAGATTTCGACTAGATTGGTGATACTGAGAAATCCTGCGCCGCCCTTGACGGTGTGAAAGCCGCGAAAAACCGCATTCAGCAGGTCATTGTCCTGCGGTCGCTGTTCGAGATCGACGAGCTGTTCGCCCAGCTGCTCCAGGATCTCTCCGGCCTCGACCAGAAAATCCTGCAAGATTTCGTCATCAGTATCGATTGCCATGGGTATTCACCTAAAAACCAAGACTCGACAACAGATCGTCCACGTCGTCCTGATTGGCCACCACATCTTCCCGTTCCTGTGCTTTGTGCTGAGGCCCCTCCAGCTCGTGCGGATCCTTTTCCCTGGGTTGGTCGGAACTGCGGTACATGTTCCCGGACATCCGGATCAAACCCACCAGGTTCTCCTCCACATCGTGTACCAGGGTGATCACGCGCCGAATCATCTGGCCGGTGAGATCCTGGAAATCCTGCGCCATCAACACATCGGATAGGTTTGCACGCATGGCGACCGCGTTTTCCGCAGTCTTTGCGAGAAAACCCTCCAGCCGATCACAGAACTCCCGAAACTCATCGAGCGACATGTCCCGCTGGCGGAATCGGCGCAAAGACTCGCCTAGCGCAAGCGCATCCTCTTCCGTGTTGTCCGTCAGCGGCAACGACTTCTCGACCATGTCCAGGGTGCGATTGGCTGCCTGTTCGGTCATGCTGATGACATAGTTGAGACGATCCTTCGCGTCGGGGATCTCTTCTTCGGCCAGCTGCGTGATCCGGTTATCCGTCTGAAAGGAGACCAGCGCATCATGAAGATCGCGGGTCATTCTCCCCAATTCCTCAAACAGATTGAAATCGGCACTGCGGTTGAGATCGCCGATCAGACGGGTTACGTTGGTTTCGTCACCCTTCTCCAGTTTTTCTACCAGCAGGCGAGCGGTTTCGAGGCGGGCATCAGAGTTGTCGTTGTTGTTGGCTGTCATGGATCAACCACCCAGCCGTTCGAAAATCTTGTCTATTTTCTCTTTCAGCGTGGCGGCAGTGAACGGCTTGACGATGTACCCGTTGACTCCGGCCTGAGCCGCCATGACGATCTGGTCCTTTTTGGCCTCCGCCGTCACCATCAGGACCGGGAGCGATTTGAGCCTGTCGTCGGAACGGATGGCCTTGAGCAGATCAATCCCGGTCATGTTGGGCATGTTCCAGTCGGTCACCACGAAATCGAAGGGTTGCGATTGAAGCATGGGCAGCGCCGTTGCGCCGTCGTCCGCCTCGGTGGTGTTGTTGAAACCGAGATCACGCAGCAGATTCTTGATGATCCGGCGCATTGTGGAGAAGTCATCCACAATCAGGATTTTCATGTCCTTGTTCAAGCTAACCTCCAACCATTTTCGTGACGGTACGTGAGTACCGCGGCAACTAGCTGGTCTTGTCTATTCATGGGTGTCATTCAACCACTCCCGCATGCGGGAGCGAATGCGTGCCACCGCTTGAGAATGAATCTGGCAAACCCGGGATTCGGTGACGCCCAAAACCTCGCCGATCTCCCGCAGGTTCAGTTCTTCATCATAGTAAAGCGCAATAATTGTCTTCTCGCGCTCCGGCAGCGTGGCAATCGTCTGCGCCAACGCCTCTTTGAATCTTCCCCGCGTCACCTCCGAAGAGATGTCCGGAGCGTGCTGACCATTTGCCAGCTTATTCTCGACGCTGTCGAGTGCCTGCAACTCTTCCAGACTGAAGACCCGGGAGCGCGCGGCATCCTGCAGAATGGTGTGGTACTCCTCCACGCTGATGCCCATGGCCCGGGCCACTTCCGTGGACTTGGCATCCCGCCCGGCCTGATGTTCGATCCGGCGCATCGCCTCGCTCACTTCGCGCAGGCGGCGGTGCACCGAGCGGGGCGCCCAGTCATTGCGGCGCACCTCATCAAGCATGGAGCCGCGGATGCGGATGCCGGCGTAGGTTTCAAAACTCGCACCCTGCGACGCGTTGTAGTGACGGATCGCCTCCAGCAGTCCGATCAGCCCCGCCTGCACCAGGTCATCCAGTTGGACCTGGTCGGGCAAGCGCTGCAGCAGGTGATACGCAATGCGCTTGACCAGCCCAAGGTGCTGCATCACCTGCCGGGTGCTGTCCTGCTTCTGATTGGCCTGATATGCGGAGAGCGGATTCATGCTTACATCTGCGGGCTGCTGTTGCTGTACTCAATCAACCGTTCAACAAAAAATCCCAATTGCCCGCTGGTGCTGCCGGTGATCGGCCACTTCAGCACCTGCTGGGCGATTTTCGTAAAGGCCTGCGATGCCGGGCAGGAGGGGTAGGCTTCCATCACCGCCGACTGCTTGCGTACCGCCTGGCGGACGTAGGGATCAAACGGTACCGCGCCCACGAAATCGAGCATCACGTCCAGGAACCGGTCGGTCACCTTGGTCAGTTTTAAAAATAGCTCACGCCCCTCGTTCAGGCTGCCCACCATGTTGGCCACCACCCGGAAACGGTTGACCCCGTAATCGCGGCTGAGCAGTTTGATCAGGGCGTAGGCGTCGGTGATGGAGGTCGGCTCATCGCACACCACCACCACCAGCTCCTGGGCTGCCCGACTGAAGGAGACCACGGTGTCGGAGATGCCCGCGGCGGTATCCACCAGCAGCACATCGGTATGCGTCGACAGTTGGCTG
Organism: Gammaproteobacteria bacterium; assembly: GCA_050302415.1. Taxonomy (GTDB): domain Bacteria; phylum Pseudomonadota; class Gammaproteobacteria; order JBNLBB01; family JBNLBB01; genus JBNLBB01. The sequence continues at coordinate 3,186 of JBNLBB010000103.1, forward strand.
AAGGCGCGGATCATGCCGCCATGTTCTGCCGGACTCAGTTCCGCCATGCGTTGGGTGCCGGAAGAAGCCGGGACAATCTGGATGCCGCCCGGTCCCTCCACCAGAATCTCGTCAAGGGTCCGGCTGCCTTCAATGACATGCTGTAGGTTGTATTCGGGATGCAGACCGAGCATCACGTCCACGTTCGCCAGACCAAGGTCGGCGTCCATCAGTAATACATCGTTCCCCGCGCGTGACAGCGCCACGGCCAGGTTGACCGACACGTTGGTCTTGCCGACGCCTCCCTTGCCACTGGTGACGGCAATCACCCTCACCGGACTGTTGTCTGCCATGCGTCGAAGTCCCGCTGCTTGATCTGTAACCATTTCAGTAATGAGCATTGACTGCCATTCCTCCGTAGGCGAAGGCCATGGCTTGTTCTTCTACCGCACATCCCCGTTCCCGGGTCACGGCCATGGCGCGGTTCACGAGATTGTTGCGCCGCGCCCGCTGCAGGTCTTCCGGTACGTTCTGCCCGTCGCTCACATAGGCGATGGGCAGACGCTGCGCTATGGCTACCGAAAGCGCCCCACCAATGGCCGTGCACTCATCGAGTTTGGTGATGATGCACCCCACGGGTCGGACACGGGCAAAATGGCGAACCACCTCCTGTAGTCCGTGCAGCTGCGTCGTGGCCGACATCACTAGGTAAGGATAGACGGCGATTTGAGGTTGCGCTAACAAGGTGGCCTGTTCCGTCAACCGGGCATCCCGCTGACCGACTCCGGCCGTATCGATCAGGGTCAGCCGCCGGTCCGCGAACTCCCGCAAGGCGGCGGCCAGTTCCTCCGCGTTGCGCACGGAGCGCACCGGAACATCCAGAATCCGGGCATAAGCGCGCAACTGGTCATAGGCGCCGATGCGATAGTTGTCGGTGGTGATCAGCCCCACCTGGGATTTACCGTGGCGCAGGGCGCAACGGGCGGCGAGTTTTGCCAGGGTGGTGGTCTTTCCGACACCGGTCGGGCCCACCAGGGCGACGGCGCCGCCGCGTTCGATGGGATCCACTTCCGCAATGGGCAGTTGCGCCGAAAGGGTCTGCAGCGCTTCGCGCCAGAGCGGATCCATCGCCTCCTCCCCCTGCAGGCCGTCGAGCAGTTCGCGCCCCAGTTGTGGACTGATGCCCAGGGTCAGCAGACGCCGCAGGATCTGCGCGCGGGCCGGGCGTTCGCGCGCCATGTCCCCCCAGGCGAGACCCGACAACTGGTGTTCCATCAATCCCCGCAGCCGCTGGATTTCGCGGCGCATCTCGACCATGGTCGGCTCCTGCGACCAGATGATGTTTGCGGCACCCTGGGTGCGTTTGCCTGTTGCCGCGGCCGGTCTGGCTTTACTGGGCGGGGTTGTCGCCGGCTCCGGCTGGCGTCGCTGCGGCTTGTTCGCCACGGGCAGGGCAACCTCCTGGACCGCCGCCTCGTCGTAGTCCACGGCTGCCACCACCTCCACCCCGCCATCCACCCGGCGGTTGGAGAGTATGACCGCGTCGGCACCCAGCGTTTCACGCACCATGCGAATGGCGGAGCGGCTGTCCTCGGCAAAAAAGCGTCTCAGTTTCATCTGTCCATCCTCAATCCAGAGGCATCGCCATCAACCACCGATGGTGGAGACGATGCGGATCTTTCGGTCATCGGGAATCTCGTTGTAGGCCAGCACCGACAGGTCCGGCAGAAATCGTTTCATGAATTGCGACAGCCACATGCGGATGGGCTGCGCCACCAGCAGCACGGCCGGTTTGCCGGCGGCTTCCTGGCGCCGGTAGCTCTGCTGCAGGCCATCCTGCAGGCGTTTGGCCAGACCGGGTTCCAGTCCGGCGCTGCCGTCGGACATGGTCTGCAGGGTCTCCTGCAGCATGTGTTCAAGTTCGGGATCCAAGGTGATGACCGGCAGTTCGTCTTCACCGCCCACCACCCGCTGGACGATGGCCCGGCCGAGCGCGGTGCGCACGAAGGCGGTCAGCACATCCGGATCCTGGGTCTTGGTGCCGTACTCCACCAGAGTCTCAATGATGGTGCGCATGTCGCGGATAGGCACGTTCTCCGCCAGCAGATTCTGCAGGACCCGCACCACGCGGCTCAGCGGCATCACTTCGGGCACCAGTCCCTCGACCAGCTTGCCGGCGCCCTTGGCCAGATTATTGAGCAGCTGCTGTGCCTCTTCGTGACCCAGCAGCTCGGCGGCATGACTTTGCAGGATCTGGCTCAGGTGGGTGGCGACCACCGTGCTCGGATCGACCACCGTGTAACCCAGCGATTGGGCGTGCTCGCGCTGCGATCCGTCGATCCAGACCGCGTCCATGCCAAACGCCGGATCCTTGGTCTGCAGCCCCTGCAGTGTGCCGAACACCTGGCCGGGATTGATCGCCAGTTCGCGATCGGGATGCACTTCGGCCTCGCCTACCCTTACCCCCTTGAGGGTGATGCGATAGACGTTGGGCGCCATGTCGAGGTTGTCGCGGATATGCACGGGGTGCACCAGAAAGCCGAGCTCCTGCGACAGCTTGCGCCGAACTCCTTTGATTCGCGGCATCAGTTGGCCCCCTTGGGCCGTATCCACCAGCGGAATGAGCCGGTAGCCCACCTCCAGGCCGATCATGTCCACCGGCTGCACATCCTCCCAGCTCAACTCGGCGGGTTCGTGGCTGCGGCTGGCCTGCTCCTGCTTCTGGGCTTCAAGTGCCTTCTGCTCCGGCGGTAAAACCTCCGGTTCAGCGGCCTTGCGCGCGCCCCACCAACCGGCCAATCCCATCAGGCCGGCGAGGGAGAGGAAGGCAAAGTTGGGCATTCCCGGGATCAACCCCAGGGAACCGATGACGGTGGCGGTAATGAACAGCACCCGCGGGTTGCTGAACATCTGACCGAGAATCTGTTCGCCCATGTCCTGGGCGCGCGACACGCGGGTCACGATGATCGCCGCTGCGGTGGACAGCACCAGCGAGGGGATCTGGGCGACGAGTCCATCGCCCACCGTCAGCAGCGTGTAGTACCGCATGGCGGTACTGAAATCTAGATCGTGCTGGACCATGCCCACGGCCAGACCACCGACGATGTTGATCACCAGGATCAGAATGCCGGCGATGGCGTCGCCACGAACGAACTTGCTGGCACCATCCATGGAGCCGTAGAAATCGGATTCCTGGGATACTTCGGAACGCCGCCTGATCGCCTCCTCCTGCGTGATCAGTCCGGCATTGAGATCGGCGTCGATGGCCATCTGCTTGCCGGGCATGGCGTCCAGGGTGAAACGCGCACTCACTTCCGAGACGCGACCTGCGCCCTTGGTGACCACCACGAAGTTGATGATGACCAGAATGACGAACACCACCAGACCGACGGTGTAGTTGCCGCCGACCACGAACTCACCGAAGGCCTGAATCACCTTACCGGCGGCGTCGCCACCTTCATGGCCGTTGAGCAGCACCACGCGCGTGGAGGCGACATTCAGCGCAAGGCGCAGCAGCGTGGCCACCAGCAGCACCGTGGGGAAGACCGCGAACTCCAGCGGGCGGGCCACGTAGACGACCACCAGCAGCACAATCAGGCCCAGGGAAATATTGAAGGTGAAGAGCAGGTCCAACGCGACAGGCGGTAGCGGCAGCACCACCATGGCGAGCATGATCACGACCAGTACCGGTGCGCCCAGTCCGTTGCGTGCCAACTCGCGAATCATTGTCAAAATATTGGCCATGCCTCAATACCCTGTCGTCAACTGCCCGTCATCAGTGGCGTCCCCGGCGGCGTACCATCGCCTCGTATTCGGGAGGCACCGGCAGATCCTTCGGCGGCCTGGGAACCACACCGCCGCGGCGTTTTACCGCCTTGAGCCGGAAGACGTAGGCCAGTACCTGCGCCACCGCCACATAAAGACCGGCGGGAATTTCCTGACCGATCTGAGTGCTGTAATACAAAGCCCGTGCCAACGGCGGTGCGCTGAAGATGGGAACCCGGGATTCGGTGGCGAGGCGGCGGATTTCGGCCGCCAGCAGATCGGCCCCCAGGGCGACCACCACCGGCGCACCGCTGCCCTGTTCGTCGTAGCGCAGGGCAACGGCAAAGTGGGTCGGGTTGGTGATCACCACGTCGGCGGTCGGCACCTCGGCCATCATGCGGCCTTCGGCAATCTGCCGCTGGATCTGGCGGATGCGGCCCTTGACCTCCGGCCGGCCATCCGTCTCCTTCATTTCGTCACGCACCTCCTGCATGGTCATGCGCAGCTGTTTCTGGTGCTGCCACATCTGGAACGGCACGTCCACCGCGGCGATCAGAATGGTGGCCGAGCTCACCAGCAGGAAAGACCACCCCACCAGCCGAGCCAAGTGCACCACCGCTTCGTTGAGGGGTTCGTCGCCGAGTGAAACAAACTCGCGCCACAGCAGGTTGAGCATGAGTCCGGCCACCAGCGCGACGACGGAAAATTTGGCCAGCGCCTTGATCATCTCCATCAGCCCCTGCACCCCAAACACGCGCTGCAGTCCCTTGATGGGATCGACCCGTTCCCATTTGAAGCCCAGGGAGCTGAAGGTCCAGCCGCCCAGCATCAGCGGTGCCGATACCGCCACGATCACCATCATGATCAGAAACGGTGTCATCAGAATCACCGCATCCAGTACCGCGCCGTAGAGGGCTGGCAGCAGTAGTCCGGGGTCAAAAATCATGTCGCGCGAAAAGCTCAACGTGTGGGTTACCAGCCCGCCCAGGCGCTCTCCCATATAGGAGCCCATGCCGAGCAGGCCGGCGCCGCTCACCACCAGCATCAGCATGGTGTTGAGTTCCCGCGACCGCGGAATCTGACCCTTTTCCCGCGCCTCCTTGAGTCGCTTGGGGGTGGGGTCCTGAGTTCGTTCCTGGGCGTCGTCCTGTGCCATCTCACGGCCCCCCGATCAACAGTCGCAACTGCTCGAACGCGCCTACCAGGAGTGAATCGAACTGCGGCAGCAGATGCGGCAGGCTCACCCAGATGAGCACAAAGCCCAGGGTCATGGAGAGCGGAAAACCGACGGCAAAAATATTGAGCTGCGGCGCAGCCCGGGTGATGACGCCAAAGGAGAGGTTGACCAACAGCAGCGCGGCAATCATGGGCATGGCAATGAGTACCGAACCGGCGAACATCACGCCCGCCCACTGCAGTACCTGCCAGATGGAGTTGCGGCTGATGCCGTCAATCGCGATCGGCAGCGTGCGGAAACTCTCCACCAGAATCTGCACCAGCACCAGATGCCCGCCCACCACCAGAAAAATCAGGGTCGCCAGGATCAGGTAGAACTGAGAGAGAATGGGCACCTGCACTCCGTTGGTCGGATCGACCATGGAGGCGAACCCCAGGCCCATGCTGTTGGCCGCCACCTGCCCGCCGAGTGCTACAGCGCCAAAGACCATCTGCACGATGAAATTGAGACTGAGGCCGATCAACAGCTGCTGTCCCGCAATCAGCAACCCTTCGGCACTGAGCGGATCCACGGCGGGAATCTCCTCAACCAGCGGGGCGATCAGCACACTGAGTGCCACGGCAATCACGATCCGCAGACGGACGGGTACCGTGCGTGCGCCAAAAATCGGCAGCAGCACGAACATGGCGCTGATGCGCAGAAACGGCCAGTAGAACTGGCCCATCCAGGCGGCAATCTCTGCGCTGCTGAGGGTCACGATGTCTGCCTGCTAGCCGATGAATCCCGGAATCTCTTCAATCAACCGCCGGGTATAGTCAACGATCAGCCCCAGCATCCACTGCCCGGAGATGGCGATGGTGGCCACCAGCACCAGCAGCTTGGGCACGAAACTGAGAGTGATTTCGTTGATCTGGGTGGCGGCCTGCAACATCCCGATGAGCAGACCGATGGCCAGTACGGCAATGAGCATGGGTGCAGCCAGCATCAGCATGATGTAGAGGGCCTGTTGGCCGATTTCGATAATGATTTCCGGTGTCACTGTTGTTGCCCCGTTGCCGACAGCCATGAAATTGACGGTCGTGTTGGTCTCTATTGGGAGTATTCAAGAGATGTGCCAGAGGGGTTTTATTGACGGGGAGCGACTGGAGGGGTTTAACAGTAGCCACTGTTGAAGCGCTTCGCTTGTTGCACCCTACCTACCAGATTAATTTCCCTCTCCCTCAGGGAGAGGGTTGGGGTGAGGGGATCAGAATAAAAACCTGGGGTTTGGCGGTACCAACAGTTAAAACTCGTGCCTCGTTTTAACGGGGGTTTTCCCACCAAGATTTCTCGCAGTGCCTGCGGCGCATTACTTTCCTTTGCTCGCCCAAAGGAAAGTAATCAAAGCAAA
>JBNLBB010000104.1:0-9253 GCA_050302415.1 Gammaproteobacteria bacterium
GCTGCTTGTCCACCACCTGCCGCGCGAACGCACCGGTTTCTACAACCTTGCCGGCCAATCTCGGCGACTTGCACCAGCTGTAGGCATCGGCCTTTTCGGCGACCGGTGAGGTCACCCCCTTGTAGGGGTGCAACCCCTCATCACCCGCCAGCCAGCTGTGGCGGATGTCTTCACTGATCTGCGCCGGATCGAGCGGCCTGCGTTTGCCGTCCCAGACGCCGGATGGGAGCAGCCGGCCGTGCGCTTCCGGGTAGTGGCCAAAGCTCAGGCAGGTATCGGTCGCCCGCCCCAGCTGCTCGATCTGCAACGAATCGGCAATCAATACAAACTGCGAAAAATCGGCGTGCGCATGATCCTCCGCCCACTGCAACAGTTCGTCGCGGGTAGCGACTTCCAGCAACGCTTCCACCGCTCCGCCAAAAACCTGTTGTTCCGCGAACCGCAAAAACCCGGCAATGATGCGTTCTGCCCGCAGCAGGTCACTGCGCCCCAAGGCGCGGGTCACACCGCCTGGCTGGATCGCCAGGGTGTGTGGCCACTTACCGGCCAGCAATCCCATCAGGTGCATCAATTCAGCGCGCGCTTCCAGGAAGGCACGCGACGATTCACCGGCACCCGCGGCAAAGCGCCGCACGATTTCCCGATGCCACCCTTCCTGTTCGTAATGCGCCCGCGCAAAGTCCGGCATGAAAAAGAGGTAGAAGTGGGTCAGGTGGTCGGCCAGGTTCTCCGTGGCGTGCACCACGTTGATCACCCGCCGGCCATTGGGCGCCGGTTCCATGCGCGCCAGTTCCGCCAGCGCGGTGGCGGCGGCCACGGATTGGGAGACGGAACAGATGCCGCAGATGCGCGGCACGATCACCAGGGCATCCAGCGGATGCTTGCCCTGCAGCATCTGTTCGAAGCCGCGATACATTGAACTGCTCACTTCGGCGCGGGTGACGCGGCCTCCGTCGAGTTCGAGCGCCACCTCCAGATCCCCCTCCACCCGGTTGAACGGGCCGATGATGCGCCGGCTCATTTACGCCCCGGTTTGCGGATGGAGGGCGCGACCACTTCCCGGTCGGAGCGCGCATTGAGCTTCACCCGTTTGGGGGTGGCCGATTTGGAGAGCGAGGCGAGCGCCACGAACCACGCCTTGGGCATGTCGGTGGGCAGGCCGATGGGGATGCCCGCCACCTTGGGGGTCTGCGTGAAGGGGTGGCCGGGCTCCTCGAACTCGGGCTCCACGCAGTTGATGCAGGTGTAACCGCCGCGCAGGCAGGAGCCCTGCCCGTTCCAGAGGCGGATGTTGCAGTCGGCGTGCGCCTGGGTTCCCTTGCAGCCCAGGTTCTCCATCAGGCAGCCCAGTTGGGTGGGCTGCTGGGCGCTGGCCTTGAATTCGTAGTACTCGTTGCGCGGGCAGGCGTGGTGGACCAGGTGGTCGGAGATGAACTTGGGCCGCCCGTAGGGATCGACGTCCGCCTCGCCCATGGCGCCGGCGCCGATCATCTGCAGCGTCTCCAGCACCCACTCCGGGTGGGTGGGACAGCCGGCGATGTTGACCGTGCGCAGGCCGTCACCGGCCACGAAGTCGCCGCCCAGCAGACCGCCTTCGGAACTCCCCTCATATTGCAGGCCGCAGGCATCCGTGGTGTTGCCCCCGGTCATGGCAATGCCGCCATAGGCGGCACAGCTGCCGACGGCGACCACATGGCGGGCACGCACCGCCAGCTCTTTCACCCACGCTATCATCGGCCGGCCGGTACCCGACAGCATGTGAAAGCGCCCCGTCTGCGCCGGACCGCGCAACAGGGCGCCCTCGACGCAGAGGATATCGAAATCACGGGAGCCATCGGCGCAGGCCTGGAGCAGCTCCACCACCTCCTCGCCGCTCGCTTCGCTCAGGGCGGGATGCCAGAGCAGTTCGATGCCCGCCTCCTCCAGGGCCGCGAACAGCTCCGGCTTCTCGGCGCAGAGCAGCGACAGCGTGCAACCGCCGCAGCCGCCGGATTGCAGCCAGAGCAGTTTCAGGGGTTCAGGGCGAGTCGAAGCCATAACGCTGCAGTTTACTCCTCAGCCCCACCCGCGAAAGACCCAGTTCCTGGGCGGCCTTGGTCTTGTTCCAGCGGTGGCGGATCAGCGTCTCGCGCAGAATCCGCGCCTCCAGGGCATCGACCCGGTCCTTGAGGGTACCGGAATCGGGCAGCCCGACCAGGTCGCCACGCTCCGCCTCGCCCGGCTCGGCCTGCAGGATGCGGCGCGACAGCTGCGCGGCGCCGATCACCGGCTCATCGGTCAGCGCCAGCACCCGGTAGATCTCGTTCATCAGTTCGCGGACATTGCCCGGCCAGGCGTAGCGGCTGAAACAGGCGAGCGCCTCCGCGCTGAAGCCGACCGCCGTCTTGCCCAGTTCGCGCCCCGCCCGCTGCAGCAGGTCGGCGGCTATCAAAGGAATATCCATGGACCGCTCGCGCAGGGCGGGCAGGTGCAGGGTGAAGGTGGCCAGCCGGTAGTAGAGGTCCTCGCGGAAGCGGCCGTTGCGCACATCCTCTTCCAGATCGCGGTTGGTGGCGGCAATCACCCGCACATCCACGGTGCGCGACCGGCTGCTGCCCAGGGGGCGGATCTCCCCCTCCTGTAGGACGCGCAGCAGTTTTACCTGGAAGGCGGGAGAGGTCTCGCCGATCTCATCGAGCAGGATGGTGCCGCCGTCGGCCTGCTCAAAGAGCCCGACCCGGTCCTCGAAGGCGCCGGTGTAGGCCCCCCGCTTGTGGCCGAAGAGCTCGCTCTCCAGGATCTGGTCGGAGAGCGCGGCGCAGTTCTCCATGACAAAACTCTTGTCGGCCCGACCGCTGCTGTAGTGCACCGCGCGGGCCAGCAGCTCCTTGCCGGTGCCGGACTCGCCGGTGATCAGGGTGGGCAGGTCATATTGGGCAATCCGGGCGGCCGTGGCACAGATGGGAATCAGCGGGCTGTCGGGTGATTTGACCAGGAAATCAAAGCCATAGACGTTGCGCAGCTGCTGGCGGCCGGTGCGCACCTGGGCGCGCAGCACCGGTTCGGCGGTGCGCAGCTCCAGGGCCAGCTGGCGGTTCTCCTGCTGCAGGCGGTGCAGATCGGCGGCCGAACGGACGGCCAGCAGCAGGGAGTCGGGCTGGTAGGGCTTGGTGATGTACTGATAGATACCGGCCTCATTGATGCCGGCGATGATGTCCTGGGTGTCGGTATACCCGGAGACGATGATCCGCACCACGTCGGGCCACTGGTCCCGCACCTGCTTCAGCAGTTCCACCCCGGTCATCCCGGGCATCCGCTGGTCACAGAGCATCACCTGCACCCACTCCCGGCCCAGGATCTCCAGGGCCGCCTCGCCGGAGGGGGCGGTCAGGACCTCGAAATCCTCCTCCAGAATGCGGCGCAGGGTCTCCAGGGAGCGCTGTTCGTCATCGACGACCAAAACGGTGGCAGGTTGACTCATCTCATTAATTTTTCGGCATAAGGGGTGATAATTTGCGTTATTTTTTTGGACCACTATGTTTAGCAGCAATACCCTAGTATCGCAAGTGGACACTGGCTAACCATTGTGCCGGATATTGCCGTTAAAGCCCGCGAAAAATGGGAAAAACCGGGCTAAAAATTGGTTACTTTGAGGCTCTGTTTAAGTTATACTCGCATAAATTTTGCTGATACGGTTCCTCATTCCCCCCAAGTTCGCCCTAATTTGGAGCACTACAGGCAAGCATGAACGCGCTACTGAAGGCCCTCTGGCAAAGCTCTCACCTGTACGGCGGCAACGCCACCTTTATAGAAGACCTTTACGAGAACTACCTCTCGAACCCGGACTCGGTTCCGGAAAACTGGCGAAAGTTTTTCGAGCGATTTCAAAATGAACCGGGGATGCCCGATGTGTCCCACGCCCCCATCCGGGCCGCGTTCACCAACTACCAGCGCCGCCCGCTGTCGGCGCCGGGCAAGGTGTCCGAAATGGACGCCATCGCCGCCCAGAAGCAGGCTGCGGTACTGCGCCTGCTCAACGCCTACCGCTTCCGCGGTCACCAGGCGGCCCAGACCGACCCGCTGAACCTGCGCGAGCAGCAGCCGGCGCCCGATCTGGACCCCTCGTACCACGGGCTGGGCGCCCAGGACCTGGATGTCACCTTCGACACCGGTTCACTGGCCGACCCCAACGATCGCCTGCCCCTGCGCGACATCGTCAGCCTGCTGAAGCAGGTCTACTGCGGCACCATCGGTGCCGACTACATGCACATCAACAACACCATCGAGCGCCGCTGGATCCAGAACCGCATGGAAAACCGCCAGTTGCGCCCGCCCTTCACCTCCGAGAAGAAAATCTCCCTGCTGGAGCGGATCACCGCCGCCGAGGGGCTGGAACGCTACCTGCACACCAAGTACGTGGGCCAGAAGCGTTTCTCACTGGAAGGGGGCGAGAGCCTGATTCCGATGCTGGATGAGCTGGTGCAGCAGGCCGGTGCCAAGGGAATGAAGGAGATCGCCATCGGCATGGCGCATCGCGGGCGCCTCAACGTGCTGGTCAACCTGGTGGGCAAGAACCCGGGCGACCTGTTCGCCGAGTTCGAAGGCACCTACAAGTCGACCCTGGCCAGCGGTGACGTGAAGTACCACCAGGGCTTCTCCTCCGACGTGATGACCCCCGGCGGCTCGGTCCACCTGGCCCTGGGCTTCAACCCCTCGCACCTGGAGATTATCAATCCGGTGATCGAGGGCTCGGTGCGTGCCCGCCAGCAGCGGCGCAAGGACCATACCGGCGACCAGGTGATGCCCATCCTGATCCACGGCGACTCCGCCTTTGCCGGCCAGGGTGTGGTGATGGAGACCCTGAACCTCTCCAAGACCCGCGGCTACAGCACGGGCGGTACGGTGCACATCATCGTCAACAACCAAGTCGGATTCACCACCAGCGCCCCCATGGACATGCGTTCCACCCTCTACAGCACCGACGTGGCCAAAATGGTGCTGGCGCCCATCTTCCATGTGAACGGCGACGACCCGGAAGCAGTCCTGTTTGTGACCAAGCTGGCCCTGGACTTCCGCATGGAGTTCAAGAAGGACGTGGTGATCGACCTGGTCTGCTACCGCCGCCACGGCCACAACGAGGCCGACGAGCCGGCCGCCACCCAGCCGATGATGTACAAGAAGATCAAGGCCCGCCCGACCACCCGCGCGCTCTACGGTGAGAAGCTGGTGGCCGAAGGGGTGCTCAGCGCCGGGGATCCGGAGCGGATGGCCGAGGAGTACCGCGACAAACTGGACGCCGGTACCACCGTGGCGCGCGGCATCCTGGAAGGGATCCACAACGACTTCGCGGTCGACTGGTCACCCTATATCGACGTGGACTGGCGCGTGGAGTACGACCCCACCTATCCGCTGGACCAGCTCAAGCATCTGATCGAAAAGACCGCCACCGTCCCGGAAGGGGTTGAGCCCCACTCCCGCGTGGCCCGCATTCTGTCGGACCGGCGCAAGATGGCCGCCGGCGCCCTGCCCCTGGACTGGGGCGCGGCCGAAATTGCCGCCTACGCCACCCTGGTCAAGGATGGCTACCCGGTGCGCATCAGCGGCCAGGACTCCGGTCGCGGCACTTTCTTCCACCGCCATTCGGTGGTCCACAACCAGGTGGACGGCAGCAGCTACGTCCCGCTGCAGCACGTGTCGCCGGACCAGGGCCACTTCGTGGTCATCGACTCGGTGCTCTCCGAAGAGGCGGTACTGGCGTTTGAATACGGCTTTGCCACCGCCTCGCCGGAAGGCCTCACCGTCTGGGAAGCGCAGTTCGGTGACTTCGCCAACGGCGCCCAGGTGGTCTTCGACCAGTTCATCAGCTCCGGTGAGCAGAAGTGGGGCCGCCTCTGCGGTCTGGCCATCTTCCTGCCCCACGGCTACGAGGGCCAGGGTCCCGAGCACTCCTCGGCCCGCCTGGAGCGCTACATCCAGTTGTGCGCCCAGTTCAACATCCAGGTCTGCGTACCCACCACCCCGGCACAGATGTACCACATGGTGCGCCGCCAGGTGATCCGTCCGCAGCGTAAACCACTGATCGTCATGACCCCGAAGAGTCTGCTGCGCCATAAGCTCGCAGTCTCCACCCTGGAAGAGCTGGCCAACGGCCACTTCCAACTGGTGATTCCGGAGATCGATGAGATCGAGCCGAAGAAGGTGAAGCGCATTGTGCTCTGCTCCGGCAAGGTCTATTACGATCTGTTGGAGGCACGCCGCAACCAGGAACTGGCCGATGTGGTGGTGGTGCGCGTCGAACAGCTCTACCCCTTCCCGCGCGAAGAGCTGGAAGCGGAAATTGCCCGCTACCCGCATGCCAAACAGGTGGTGTGGTGTCAGGAAGAGCCACAGAACCAGGGATCCTGGTACCAGCAGCAGCACCACTTGCGCGCCTGCATGCGCAAGAACCAGACCCTGCACTATGCGGGTCGGGAATCGTCTGCAGCACCGGCGGTGGGCAGTTTCAGCCGCCATGTTGAAGAACAGAACCAGTTGGTCAGGGATGCCCTGACCGGTGAACTGGAAAACGCATAACCCACGAACCAACAAATTTTTTGACGGAAGAGTATACCCATGCGCATTGAAGTCCGAGTACCGGTGCTGCCTGAGTCTGTCGCAGATGCCACTGTGTTGAGCTGGCACAAAAAAGCCGGCGATGCTGTAAAACGCGACGAGAACATCGTCGATATCGAAACCGACAAAGTGGTGCTCGACGTGCCCGCGCCGGGTGACGGCGTGCTGACCGAGATCATCATGCCCGAGGGTTCCACCGTGACCAGCAGTGAGCTGATTGCGGTCATCGATTCCGAGGCCCAGGCGAGTGCCGAACCGGCCGCCGCCGAGGCGCCCAAGGCCGCGGCAGCAGCAGCCGCGCCGGCTGCTGCCGCCCAGGACGTCGACCTGGAAGGCCTGAGCCCGGCAGTGCGCAAGATGATCAAGGAGCACAGCCTCGATCCGGCCGCCATCACCGGCACCGGCAAGGGTGGACGGATCACCAAGGAAGACGTGGTGAATCACCTGGAGAAAGGCGCCGCCGCCGCGCCCAGCGCCCCTGCCCCGGCGCCGGCCCGGGCCCCCGCGCCCAGCGCGCCGGCCGCAACGATCTCCGTCTCTTCGCACGAAGACAACCGCCCGCAGCAGCGCGTGCCCATGACCCGCCTGCGTGCCCGCATCGCCGAGCGCCTGATGGAGGCCCAGGCCACCACCGCCATGCTGACCACCTTCAACGAAATCAACATGCAGCCGGTGATGGAACTGCGCGGCCGCTATAAGGAGGCTTTCGAGAAGAAGCACGGTGTGAAGCTGGGTTTCATGTCCTTTTTCGTCAAGGCAGCCACCCAGGCGCTGCAGCGCTTCCCGATGGTTAATGCCTCCATCGATGGCAATGACATCGTCTATCACGGCTTCTACGATGTGGGGATTGCGGTCTCCGCCCCGCGCGGTCTGGTCGTGCCCATCCTGCGCGACGCTGACCAGAAAAGTTATGCCGAAATCGAGGGCACCATCCTGGAGTTCGGCAAGAAGGCCAAGGAAGGGACCCTGAGCATGGATGACCTGACCGGTGGCACCTTCACCATCTCCAACGGTGGGGTGTTCGGTTCGCTGATGTCCACGCCGATCCTCAACCCGCCCCAGAGTGCGATCCTGGGCATGCACAAGACCATGGAACGTCCGGTGGTCGAAAACGGCCAGGTGGTGGTGCGCCCGATGATGTATCTGGCGCTGACCTACGACCATCGCATCATCGACGGCCGCGAGGCGGTCCAGTTCCTGGTCGCCATCAAGGATGCGCTGGAAGATCCCGCGCGCCTGCTGCTGGATATCTGAGTCGGGTATTAACGGTTTAATTGAAGGGGATCGAAGATATGGGCAAATCCTATGACGTCGTCGTGATCGGTGGAGGTCCCGGCGGCTACGTGGCGGCGATCCGCTGCGCGCAGCTCGGCATGAGCACCGCCTGTGTGGACAAGTGGATCAACAAGAACGATGAACCGGCCCTGGGCGGCACCTGCCTCAACGTGGGCTGCATCCCCTCCAAGGCGCTGCTGGAATCCTCCGAGCACTACCAGCACATCGTCCACGGCATGGAAGACCACGGTATCACGGTAAAGAACGTCAGCCTGGACGTGAAGAAGATGATCGCCCGCAAAGACAAGGTGGTCGGCGACCTCACCGGCGGTATCAAGGCGCTGTTCCGCGCCAACAAGATTGACTGGGTGCAGGGTCACGGCCGACTGCTGGACGGCAAACGCGTGGAAGTGACCGGCCACGACGGTAAGACCGACACCCTGCAGGCGCAGAACGTGATCATCGCCAGCGGTTCGAGCCCCATCGATATCGGCGCGGCGCCCATCGACAACGACCTGATCGTCGACTCCTCCGGTGCCCTGGAATTCACGGAAGTCCCCAAGAAGCTGGGAGTCATCGGTGCCGGCGTCATCGGCTTGGAACTGGGCAGCGTGTGGCGTCGCCTGGGAGCCGAAGTGGTGCTGCTCGAAGCCCAGGAGTCCTTCCTCTCCCTGTGTGACCAGCAGGTGGCCAAGGAGGCGCAGAAACAATTCAAGGCACAGGGTCTGGATATCCGCCTCGGCGCCCGCGTCATGTCCACCAAGTGCACCAAGAAGATGGTGACCGTGAGTTATGTGGACAAGGACGGTGACCACGAAATGAAGGTGGACAAGCTGATCGTGGCCGTGGGCCGCAAGCCCAACACTGACAGCCTGTTTGCCCCCGAATGCGAACTGCTGCTGGACGAGTCGGGATTCGTTCACGTGGACGACCAGTGCCGCACCAGTCTGCCGGGCGTCTACGCCATCGGCGACGTCATCGGTCAACCCATGCTGGCGCACAAGGGTTCCGAAGAGGGCATCGCCGTGGCCGAGATCATTGCCGGCCAGGCCAGCGAGATCAACCACGACGTGATCCCGGGCGTGATCTACACCGCCCCGGAGATTGCCTGGGTGGGGCGCAACGAGCAGCAGCTCAAGAGCGCCGGCATCGCCTACAAATCCGGTGTCTTCCCGTTCGCCGCCAATGGCCGCGCGCGGGCCATGGACCAGGCGGGCGGTTTCATCAAGGTGATCTCCGATGCCAAGACCGACCGGATCCTGGGGGTGCACATGATCGGCCCCGTGGTCTCCGAGCTGGTGGTGACCTGCCACACCGGCTCGAGGGTGCCTGCGTCCCAGAGCGCCACGTGCAGAGAGTACAGGCCCGATCCCGCCCACGCGATGAA
>JBNLBB010000105.1:0-9023 GCA_050302415.1 Gammaproteobacteria bacterium
CACCCCGGTACAGCAGCAACAGTTCAGCAGTGCCGTGACCGCCCTGACCGACGGCCGGTACGACGCGGCGGCTTCCGGATTTCAGCAACTGACAGAGGAGCGCCCAGACCTTAAATCGCCATGGGTGAACTGGGCGCTTGCGCTGCATGGACTCGACCGCGATGCCGAAGCGCTTGATCTCCTCAAACGCGCCGCGGCACAACATCCGGACTATGCCCCCATCCACCACCAACTGGGCATTGTTCTGCGCCGGGTCGGACAGTTCACCGCAGCCCGTGCCGCCTATGCGCGGGCCCTGGAACTGCAACCGGACCTCGCCGTCGCCCACCGGAATCTGGGCCTGTTATGTGACCTGTATCTCCACGATCTGGACTGCGCTCTGGCAGAGTACCGGACATACCAGGCATTGAACGAAAGTGAAGAGGTGGCACTCTGGATTGCCGACCTCGAGAGGCGCTTGCCATGAATCGGATCCCTACCTGGATGGTTTTACCGGCACTGCTGCTTCCCCTCTCCGCCGTTGCACAAGAGACTGCCCGCGAGGCGGAACGCAGCCTGGGGATGACCGTGATCGGCGACAGCGAAACACCGCGCACGCTGATCATCGTGCCCTGGAAGCCGGCACTGCCCGGAGAACTGATCGTGCGGCCCCTGCAGCACATGCTGGAGGCGAGCGCGGCACCGCTTGATCCTGAAGTTTTACGACGCGAATTGCGTTATCGGGCTGTGGAACCGACACCGTGATTCCGTCTGTTCACCACGTAGATAGCCATTGAATCTGGAGGAGAAACCCATGGAGTTCTACAACACCGCACTGGCCTTTTTTCAATCGGGAGGGCCGTTCATGTACCCCATCGGCCTGGTGCTGGCACTGGGCATCGCCATCGCCGTCGAGCGGTACCTCTACCTGACGGTATCCGCCACCCGCAACCGGGTGGCCTGGGGCAAGGTGATGCCGTTGCTGCAGCAGGGCAAGTTCCGTGAAGCGCAGGACAGCGTCGGCAAATCGGCGGCTGCCATCAGCCGCGTGCTCGGCTACGGACTGTCGCGGATCACCCGCACCCGTCGCGAAGCTGATCTGCAGATGGCCATGGAACAGGGGCTGATGGAGATGATTCCGCGGGTGGAAAAGCGTACCCACTACCTTGCCACCCTGGCCAACATCGCCACCCTGCTCGGCCTGCTGGGCACCATCATCGGTCTGATCCAGGCCTTCACCGCCGTCGCCGGTGCCAATCCGGCGGAGAAGGC
This sequence comes from Gammaproteobacteria bacterium, assembly GCA_050302415.1. Taxonomy (GTDB): domain Bacteria; phylum Pseudomonadota; class Gammaproteobacteria; order JBNLBB01; family JBNLBB01; genus JBNLBB01. The sequence continues at coordinate 1,252 of JBNLBB010000105.1, forward strand.
CGACCTGCTGTCGGCCAGTATTTCGGTGGCCATGAACACCACCGCATTCGGCCTGATGGCCGGTATCCCGCTGTTGCTGATTCATGCGTTGCTGCAGACCAAGAGCACGCAGCTGATCGACAACATGGAGATGGCGGTGGTGAAAGTGATCAACCTGATCACTGATCACAACACCGCGACACGGACCGCCTGAGATGTACCAGCGACGCAGACAGCGCGGTACCGAGAATGTCTCGGAGATCAACGTCACCGCCTTCATGAACCTGATGGTGGTGCTGGTGCCTTTTCTGTTGATTCTCGCCGTCTTTTCGCGGGTAACCATTCATGAACTGAACATGCCCTCCGATGGCGACTCGGCGCAGGATGGCAAACCCAAGCTGCAGCTGGAGGTGGTAATGCTCGGTGACCGTCTGGTGGTCGCGGACCGCAGCGCCGGTGCCATTGCCTCACTGCGCAATACGGACGCGGGCTACGACCTCAACGCCCTGTCGGAGCGGCTGCAGCGGATCAAGGCAAGGTTCCCGGACGAAGTGGGCGTGGTCATCCTGCTCGAACCGCAGATTGCCTACGACGACCTGATTCAGGTGATGGATACGGTGCGCGAATTTCGCCGCACGGAAAACGGCAAGGAGTCGATCTATGAACTCTTCCCGGAAATTTCCCTCGGAGACGCCCCGGCGGCAAGCCGACAAGGATAAGCAGTCATGATCAAATCCTCCAACGCCAAGCGCATGCAACGCCGCCATTCACGGCGGCGCTCGGCCAGCATGAACCTGGTTGCGCTGATGGACATTTTCACCATCCTGGTCTTTTTTCTGCTCGTCAACTCCTCCGACGTGCAGGAGATGCCCAGTTCGCGGAACGTCAAACTGCCCGAATCGACGGTGGCGGAGCGCGTCCGCGAGACGGTGACGGTGCTGGTCACCACGGACCAGATCCTGGTACAGGGCGAGGCGATCCTGTCGACGCGCGATGCCCTGGCCGCCAGGGACATCACCATTGCGCCACTGCGCGAAGCGTTGCAGCGACTGGCCAGGAACCGTCTGGTTGAACGGGCGGCGGATGACCTGGGCGAGGTGACCGTTCTGGGCGACAGAACCACCTCCTTCGAGTTGCTGAAAAAAGTGATGGCCAGCGCCACGGCGGCCGGCTTTGCCACCGTCTCCCTGGCGGTGCAGGAACGCGGTGCACGGAAGGGCTGAGCCATGAGTGTCGCAGTCATTCCGATGGACATCTCGTGGAACGGCGGCAGCCCGGAGGACCGCAGGTTTCAGCGCATCCTCTCGGCGGTGATGATCCTGTTCCTGATCATCGCGGTCGGCGCCTCGCTGCTGCCCGTCTTCAAGCAGGAACGGGAACAACAGACCGAAGTGCCCAAGCGGATCGCCCGGCTGGTGCTCGAAAAACGCAAACCGCCGCCCCCTCCACCTGCACCGAAAGTGGAGCAGAAGCAGCCGGAGCCGAAGGCTGAACCGAAACCGGAAGCCAAACCCGAACCCAAACCGCAGGAAGTGCGTAAATCGGCGCGCGAACGGGCCGCCAAGGCCGGTGTGCTCGCCTTTGCCAACACACTGGCGGAACTGCGTGACGCCCCGACGACGCTCCCCAGCGCGCCGACCCGACCCCTGAGCCAGTCCGGAACCCAGCCCAAGGAGACCACCCGCTCGCTGATCACTTCGGGTAGCAGCAAGCGCAGCTCGGGAATCAATACCGCAAAGCTTTCGCGCGATACGGGAACCCAGGAGCTTTCACAACGGGCTACCCAACAGGTGGAGAGCCCCGTGGTGCCGGTTGCGCCGGCCGGATCCGGCAGCGGCCGGGGTGGCCCGAGCAGGGACGGATCGCGCAGCGACGAGGAGATCCAGCTGGTCTTCGACCGCAATAAAAACGCGATCTACAACCTTTACAACCGTTCGTTGCGCCAGAACCCGGCGCTCAAGGGCAAGGTGGTGTTTCGTCTGACCATCGATCCCAGCGGGCAGGTATCGGCGGTCTCGATTGTGAGCAGCGAACTGCGGGATGATTCCCTGGAAAAGAAACTGCTGCTGCGGGTCAAACGCCTCGATTTCGGCGCCAAGGATGTGGCCAGCGTCACGGTGAACTACACCATGGATTTCTTTCCCTCCTGATACACAGACAGGGGCGGCGGGATCACCGTCGCCCCTGGGATCAGTTCGCTTCCGTCACCACCGATTCGACGATGGTGACCAGGTGCTGGCAGGCATGTTCCACTTCGGTGTGGTCTTCGCCCTCCACCATGACCCGCACCAGCGGTTCTGTGCCGGAGAGACGCAACAGCACGCGGCCGCGATCGGCCATGGCCGCTTCGATCTCGGCGACACCGGCGGCCACTTTTGGATGCGCCATGATATCCATCTGCCGAGGCAACCGCACATTGCGCAGCAACTGGGGATATTTGCTCATGCCCTTGCGCAGTTCGCTCAAGGGGCGGCCGCTTTCAACCATGACACGCAACACCTGCATCGCCGTCACCATGCCGTCCCCCGTGGTGGTGCGGTCCAGGCAGATCACATGGCCCGAATTCTCGCCACCGAGCTTCCAATCGCGCTCGCGCAGCATCTCCATCACATATCTGTCGCCCACCTTGGCGCGACAGAAGCCGATACCCAATCTCGACAGTGCGTGTTCCAGCCCCAGATTGCTCATGAGGGTGCCGACCACCCCACCGATCATGCGGTCGGCCTCGTGGCGGGCGCGGGCGATGATGTAGAGAATTTCATCACCATCGACCAGTTCACCGTTTTCGTCCACGAGCAGCACACGGTCACCGTCACCGTCCAGGGCGATTCCGATGTCCGCGTCCGTCTCCTTGACGATCAGCTGCAACTGCTCCGGATGGGTGGAGCCGCATTTTTCATTGATGTTGAAACCGTCGGGCGAGGCGGCGATGCGCCGCACATCGGCACCCAGTTCCGAGAGCACCGCCGGCGCAACCTGATAGGTGGCGCCGTTGGCGCAATCCACGGCGATCTTCAACCCGCTGAGCGTCATCGACACCGGAATGGTGTGCTTGCAGAACTCGATATACCTTCCTGCGGCATCCACCACCCGCGATACCTTGCCCAGATGGGCGGGATCGGCCATCTCAAACGGCTTGTCGATCTCCGCTTCAATGGCCAGTTCGATCTCGTCGCTCAGCTTGGTGCCGGCACCGGAGAAAAACTTGATGCCGTTGTCGTAGTAGGGATTGTGCGAGGCACTGATGACGATGCCCGCCTGGGCGTGCATGGTGCGGGTGATGTAAGCGATGCCCGGCGTGGGCATGGGACCCAGCAGCAGGATATCCATGCCGGCCGCGGAAAGACCCGCCTCTAGTGCCGATTCCAGCATGTAGCCCGACACCCGGGTATCCTTGCCGATGACCACCCGGCCGCGCCCACTCTGCGCCAGCACGCGGCCGGCCGCCCATCCCAGACGGAGCACCCATTCGGGCGTGATGGGCAGGACGCCCGCGCGTCCGCGCACGCCGTCGGTGCCAAAATATTTTCTGCTCATGATTCTGATTCCCCTGAACCGCTGCGCACAGCATACGCCATCCTGACCGCATCAACAGTGGGGCCCACATCGTGCGCGCGGACCAGCATGGCGCCGTTGGCCACCGCGATTGCCGCCAGAGCGGCGCTGCCGTGCACCCGCTGCGCCAGCGGCCTGCCGGTGATCTGCCCAACCATGGTTTTACGCGATACCCCCACCAGCAAGGGATACCCGAGCGCAGCAAGCTGGTGCAGCTCGCGCATCAGCAACAAATTGTGGTCCAGCGATTTGCCAAAGCCAAAACCGGGATCCAGCAGGATGTGGTCGGGAGCAATACCCGCCTCCTCCGCCAGCAGCGCCCGCTGATGCAGGAACTCCGCCACCTCTTGCACCACGTCCGCGTAGGTCGGCGCCTGCTGCATGCTGCCGGGTTCTCCCTGCATGTGCATCAGGCAGACGGGAACATTCAGCGCGGCCGCCATATCCAGCATGCCGTCGCGCTGCAGGGCGCGTACGTCATTGATCAGTCCGGCACCGACCCTGACTGCGGCCTCGGCGACTCCCGGGTTGGAGGTATCCACGGAGATGGGTACCGACAGTTCGGCCACCAGCGCTTCCACCACCGGAACCACCCGGCGGATCTCTTCCGCTTCGTCGATAGCCTGTGCCCCAGGCCGGGTCGATTCTCCACCGACATCGATGATGGCCGCGCCATCGGCGACCATCCTCTCGGCATGGGTCAGCGCGTGCAGCAGGTCCACATAACGTCCGCCGTCGGAGAAGGAGTCGGGCGTGACATTGAGAATTCCCATCACCTGCGGGTGCTGCAGATCCAACTGCCGTCCGTTACAGTTCAGCTTCATGCTCGTCTCTCAAAACAGCAACGGCAGCCCGCCTGGGCTGCCGTTGTGGGGTGTAGGCTTCCGGTCTAGTGCTGTTGACTGGCCGGACCACCAATCTTGCCGTCGCGCGGCTTGCTCTCCTTGTCATCGGCGGTCGACTTTCCGGCGCCGGCATCCGGTTTATGGTCGTCCTCGCTCCACGCCTTGGGTTCGCGCACCGGTTTGCCGGCCATGATGTCGTCGATCTGATCGCTATCGATCGTTTCATACTTCATCAGCGCGTCGGCCATGATATGCAGCTTCTCCATGTTGTCGGTGAGAATCTGCTTTGCCTTGCCGTAGGTGCGGTCAATCACGGCGCGGATTTCACGGTCGATGTCATGCGCGGTTTCATCGCCCATCATCTTGTGCTTGGTGACGGAGTGACCCAGAAAGACTTCACCTTCGTCTTCGCTGTAACTCAGCGGACCGAGTTTTTCCGACAGACCCCACTTGGTCACCATGTTGCGGGCCAGTTGGGTGGCGCGCTGGATATCATTCTGCGCACCGGTGGTCACGCCATCAATTCCAAAAATCAACTCCTCGGCGATGCGCCCACCGAACAGACTGCACAGCGAACTTTCCAGGCGGCGCTTGCTGTAGCTGTAGCGATCCTCTTCCGGCAGAAACAGGGTGACGCCCAGCGCCCGGCCGCGCGGAATGATACTCACCTTGTGGACCGGATCGTGATCGGACACGGAGCGGCCGACGATACAATGACCCGCTTCGTGATAGGCGGTGAGTTTCTTCTCCTCCTGGCTCATCACCATGGACTTGCGCTCGGAGCCCATCATGATCTTGTCTTTGGCGCGCTCAAAATCCTCCATCTCCACCAGCCGCTTGTTGCCGCGCGCGGCGAACAACGCCGCCTCGTTGACCAGATTGGCCAGATCGGCACCGGAGAATCCGGGCGTTCCGCGGGCAATGATGGACGCATTGACGTCATCGGCGATGGGCACCTTGCGCATGTGCACCTTCACGATCTGCTCGCGGCCGCGTACGTCGGGCAGCGGTACCACCACCTGGCGGTCAAAACGTCCAGGGCGCAGCAACGCCGGGTCAAGCACGTCGGGACGGTTGGTGGCGGCAATGACGATAATGCCCTCATTGCCCTCGAATCCGTCCATCTCCACCAGCAACTGGTTCAGAGTCTGCTCGCGTTCGTCGTGTCCACCGCCCAGACCGGCGCCGCGATGGCGGCCCACGGCGTCGATTTCGTCAATGAAGATGATGCACGGCGCGTGCTTCTTTGCCTGGTCGAACATGTCGCGCACGCGGGAGGCACCCACACCCACGAACATCTCCACGAAATCGGAGCCGGAAATGGTAAAGAACGGCACCTTGGCCTCACCGGCAATCGCTTTGGCCAGCAGTGTCTTACCGGTACCGGGCGGTCCGACCATCAGCACGCCGCGGGGAATCTTGCCACCGAGCTTCTGGAACTTGCCCGGGTCGCGCAGAAAATCGACCAGTTCGGAAACTTCCTCCTTGGCCTCCTCGACGCCTGCCACGTCGGCGAAGGTGACCTTCACTTGGTCCTCACCCAGCAGGCGTGCACGGCTCTTGCCGAAGGAGAGCGCGCCGCGGCCACCGGCACCGCCCTGCATCTGGCGCATGAAAAAGATCCACACGGCAATCAGCAGGAGCATGGGGAACCAGGAGATGAAAATCTGCATCAGCAGCCCCTGCTGTTCCGGCGGACGGGCGTCAATGCGCACGCCATTTTTCAGCAGATCGCCGATCAGCCCTTCGTCACCGGGGCTGAAGGTGGTGAACCGGGATCCATCCGAGGTTTCGCCGGCAATCTGGTCGCCGTTGATGGTGACCGATTTGATGCCTCCCTGACTGACCTGGGCCAGAAAGTCCGAATAGGGGACGGCCTGAGTGCTGGTCTGACGACCGCCGAGATTGTTGAATACGGACATCAACACCACGGCGATTATGACCCAGAGAATCAGGTTTTTTGTCATATCATTCAATGCGTTTACCTCGTCAGCGCACCGGTGCCATACCCCGGGCCTTGTCGCTTTAGTACCTTACACCAGGCGATAGTTCCTAGCCACCAAATAGACCTCGCTGCTGCGCGATCTGGAGGCAGCGGGTTTGCGGATCGTGACCTTGCCAAACTGGCGGCGCACCTCGCTGATGAAGGCGTCGGAACCCTCGCCCTGAAACAGCTTGGTCACGAAATCGCCGTCCTCGCGCAGTACGCGGGTGGCAAAGTCCAGGGCGAGTTCCACCAAATGCATGGCCCGCGGCTGATCAACCGCCTTGGTACCACTAATATTGGGCGCCATATCCGACATTACAAGGTCCACGGACCCATTTCCCGTGAGCTGCATCAATTGATCGAATACCGCATCTTCCCGAAAGTCGCCCTGGATGAACTCGACGCCCGGCAGGGGATCGATGGGCAGCAGGTCCAGGGCAATCACCTTGCCCTTGCGTCCCACCCGGTTGGCGGCGATCTGTGCCCAGCCACCGGGTGCCGCCCCCAAATCCACCACGGTCATCGAGGGTTTGAGCAGACGGTCCTTTTCGTCCAGTTCCAGCAGCTTGAACACCGCGCGGGAGCGATATCCGGCGGCCTGCGCCTTGCGCACATATTCATCGTCAAAATGTTCACGCAGCCACCGTTTGCTGCTTTTGCTCTTTGCCACGTCTATGCCCCGCCCTTTGCCCGCTTCCCGGGTTCCGGTAAACTCGCGCTCCCCACTGATCTGGAAAGGCCACCATGCGAGTATCGCCCGCGCTGCAGAAACATCTTAAGGGACTGGCCCACCATCTGAAGCCGGTGGTGCTGCTTGGCCAGAAGGGGCTGACCGATGCCGTGGTCCAGGAACTGCGCGAGGCGCTGGCGCACCATGAGCTGGTCAAGATACGCGTGTCCGCAGAGGACCGTGAAGAGCGGCAGGCCATCATCGAGGCGCTGTGCGAACAGACCGAAGCCAAGCTGATCCAGCGGATCGGTCATGTCGCCGTGCTGTTCAAAAGGAATCACGAAAAACCGAAACTGGTGCTGCCCAAACCGGCCAAGCGGTAGCACTCAGATATAGGCGACCTTGACGATTTCGTAGTGCTTCTCACCGCCCGGAGCAGAGACCGTGGCGACGTCACCTTCCATTTTTCCAATCAGGGCCCTGGCGAAGGGTGAGCCCACGGAGAGCTTGCCGTGCTTGATGTCGGCCTCGTCCTCGCCCACGATCTGGTAGGTGATCTCCTCACCCGTCTCCTCATCGGCGAGTTCCACGGTGGCACCGAATATCACCTTGCCGTTGGCGGCCATCTGGGTGACGTCGATCACCTGGGCGTTGGACAGCTTGCCTTCGATATCGGCGATCCGGCCCTCAATGAACCCCTGCTGCTCGCGGGCGGCGTGGTACTCCGCATTCTCCT
>JBNLBB010000106.1:0-8975 GCA_050302415.1 Gammaproteobacteria bacterium
CAACTGATTCGTCATCAGTAGGTCGGAAGTTCGACTCTTCTCACCGGCACCAACTTCCAAAAGCCCGCCAGTCGGGCTTTTTTATTGCCCTCCAGACACAGAATATAGCCTCCAAACCTCGAACGGCGCACAGATGCGTTCTCCCCGAATGTGTCTATAATGCCCAACCGGTATCCTGGGCGTTGAACGGGCGTGCGATCAGGGGAGCACAACTTGGCGAGTGAACGGGAAGAAGACGCAGGCAAACTGCGCAGACAGCTGACCGCTCTGGTGCACCAGGCCCGGAAGAATGAGGAGTCCCTGACCCGGTTCCAGCGCATGGAGATCAAGCTCCTCAGCCTGGAATCCCTGCCCCAGGCCATCGAAACCATCTGCCGGGATTTCATTGGTTCGTTCAACTGCGATGTGCTGTCCTTGGCCCTGGTGGACAATGACCACGAGATCCGCCGCTCCATCTTCAACCACTATGACGGTTTCCCCATGGGTGACCGGCTGCTGTTTGCCGAAGACGAGGAGACGCTGCGGCCCCTGCTGGACGACACCCTGCGGACGCGCCTCGGCCCGTTCCGGACTGACCTGCACCAACCGCTCTTTCCGCGCTGCCAACTGGAGCTGAAGAGCGGGGCGATCGTGCCGCTGCTGCGCCAGCAACGAATCATCGGGACTCTCAATTTCGGCAGCACGGACCCCAACCGCTACCAGACCTCCACCGGTACCACCTTCCTGGACCATTTTGGTGCGGTCATGGCCATCTGCCTGGAAAACGCGGTCAACCAGGAGCGGCTGCGCCACCTGAGCCTGACCGACACGCTCACCGCGGTGAACAACCGTCGCTACTTCGACCAGCGCCTGGAGGAGGAGGTGACCAGCGCGGTACGCTACGGCAACCCGCTGTCGCTGATGTTCCTGGATGTGGATTTTTTCAAGAAAATCAATGATCAATATGGCCATCAGGTGGGCGACCTGGTATTGCGCGACGTGGCCCGCCTGATCAAGCAGGAGCTGCGCAACTCGGACACCCTGGCCCGCTACGGGGGGGAGGAGTTCACCGCCCTGTTGCCCCATTCCGGGGTGGATCATGCCCTGCAGGTGGCGGAGCGGATACGTGCCAGCGTGGAGGCAACCACCTTTGGCCACGCGGAAAACGAAGCCTTTCGGGCGACCATTTCCATTGGCTGCGCCACCATACCCGAGCAGTGCGCGGAAGCCCCCATCCCCGAATTGGCCGCAAAACTGGTGGAGAGCGCCGACCAGATGGTCTATCGGGCCAAGGAGCATGGCCGCAATCGGGTGGAGTGCGCCGGCGAACTGGCGGTTGAACGGCAGCGGTCCCCCCGCAAGCGGCTCTTTTCCTGACTACTGGTCGAAGCGCATGGAGAGATCCAGGGCGCGGACATGCTTGGTGATTCCGCCGACGGAGATGTAGTCCACGCCGGTTTCGGCGATACCCCGCACCGTCTCCAGTGACACATTCCCCGACGCCTCCAGCCGGGCCCTTCGCGCATTGATCGATACCGCCTCGCGCATCTCCTCCAGACTGAAGTTGTCGAGCATGACGATGTCCGCGCCGGCGGCCAGGGCTTCTTCCAGTTCGTCCAGGGATTCCACCTCTGTCTCCACCACCACGCCCGGATGGGACTGCCTGGCAAGCTTCACGGCATTGCCGACCGAACCCGCCGCCATGGCGTGATTTTCCTTGATCAGGATAGCGTCATAGAGACCCAGGCGGTGGTTCCGGCCACCGCCGCACTGCACGGCATATTTCTGCGCCAGACGGAAGCCGGGAATGGTCTTCCGGGTATCCAGTATCTGGGCGCCCGTGCCATCCACCGCCGACACATAGGCGGCCGTGGCAGTGGCGGTGGCGCTGAGGAATTGCAGGAAGTTGAGCGCCGTCCGCTCACCGGTGAGCAGCGAGCGGGAGGGTCCGGCGACCCGGCACAGCTCGGTACCAGCGGTGATGGTATCGCCATCCGCATGGTGCCAGGACACGGTGACCGACGGGTCCAACTGGCGAAACACCTCGTCAAACCAGGCGGCACCGCACAACACCGCCGACTCCCTGGCGATTACTGAGGCAACGACTGGCGTGGACTCCCCCAGCAACTCGGCGGTCAGATCGCCATGGCCCACGTCTTCCGAAATCGCCCGCGCGACCGCCGCCTCGCGATCGGCCTGAAGCAGTTGGTTTCGTTCCCGGATATCGCCTCTGATCGGCATCTGTTTATGCTCTCTGCTATAGTTGTCGGCCATCGGAACCGGCCGTTTTTTCAGAATAACCACAAGCTTCCCTGTTCGTGAAGAAAAACCTGTATCTCTTTCTCCAGTCACTGGGCGGCAGTTTCAAAGACCTGCTGCCGATTATCCTGGTCATCGTTTTTTTTCAGGCCGTCGTGCTGCGCCAGCCGATCTCCAACATCGGTGAAATCCTGGCAGGCACCTTCCTGGTGTTGCTTGGGCTCACTTTCTTTATCCGTGGGCTGGAGATGGGGCTCTTCCCCATTGGCGAATCGTTGGCCTATGACTTCGCACGTAAGGGGAGCGCCTTCTGGCTGATCGCTTTTGCCTTCGCGCTGGGCTTTGGCACCACGGTAGCGGAACCCGCCCTGATTGCGGTGGCTGACGAAGCGGCACAAGTGGCCGCCACCGGTGGCATGATTCCGGACCTGAAACAGGAAAAAGAGGACTACGCGTTCGGACTGCGCATGACAGTGGCCCTGTCGGTGGGCTTTGCCATTGTCGTAGGGGTTATCCGCATCGTCCGCGGCTGGCCCATCCAGTATGTAATCATCGGCGGCTACATCGGCGTCATCATCATGACCGAGTTCGCGCCCGAGGAGATCATCGGTATTGCCTACGATTCGGGCGGCGTGACCACCTCCACCATCACCGTACCGCTGGTCACCGCGCTGGGCGTGGGTCTGGCCTCCAGTATCAAGGGGCGCAATCCCATGGTGGACGGTTTTGGGCTGATCGCTTTCGCCTCACTGACCCCCATGATTTTCGTCATGGCCTACGGCATGGTGGTCTGAACCGCATGTTGTGGGATCTCTTCGCAACCTTCTTCAGTACCATCCGCGACGTGCTGCCGATCGCAGGCATCATTTTTGGGTTCCAGTATCTGGTGATCCGCCAGTCGGTGCCCAACCTGCGCCGGGTGCTCATTGGATTTGTCTACGTACTGATCGGCCTGACCCTCTTTCTGGTGGGGCTGGAAAAGGCACTGTTTCCGCTGGGCAAGCTGATGGCCCAGCAGTTGACTGATCCGGCATTCATATTTGGTGACGGCGCGCTCGATGCTGCCCATCTGAATTGGCGGGACTACTACTGGGTCTATCTCTTTGCCGCCGCCATCGGCTTTGCCACCACGGTGGCCGAGCCGTCGCTGATTGCCGTCGCCATCAAGGCGCAACAGGTGTCCGGTGGCGCGATCAGCGTTTGGGGCCTGCGCATCGCGGTGGCCATCGGCGTGGCGGTGGGCATCTCGCTGGGAACCTTCCGCATCGTGACCGGCACGCCACTCCACTACTACATTGTGGTCGGCTACATCATCGTGGTGATCCAAACCGTTTTTGCACCAAAACTGATCATTGCACTCGCCTACGACTCTGGCGGTGTGACCACGTCAACAGTAACCGTCCCGCTGGTGGCGGCGCTCGGACTGGGCCTGGCCAGCACGGTCCCGGGACGCAGCCCGCTGCTGGACGGTTTTGGCCTAATTGCTTTTGCAAGCCTGTTCCCCATGATGTCGGTCATGGGATATGCACAACTGAGTGAATGGAAAGCGGGACGCACCCTGCGTGCGCAGAAAGAGAGCTGACTATGCATTTCAAACTCATTATCGCGCTGGTGGAAGACCGCAAGACCGATGACATTCTGGCGGCAGCCCGGGAGTGCGGGGCCACCGGGTCCACCGTGATCAATCAGGCGCGCGGCGAGGGCCTGAAGGAGAGCAAATCGTTTTTTGGTCTCAACCTCGTAACCCAGCGCGACATGCTTCTATTTCTGGTTGAGGAACACCTCTCACGCAGGATTCTTGAAAAAATTGCCGAGGTGGGAGAATTTGATGCCAAACCGGGGTCTGGTATCTCGTTTGTCATCGACGTCGAAGACGCCGTCGGTGTCACCCAGCAGATACGCGAACTGACAGCGGTAGTGGAGGAGAAGCTATGAATGATATGCCCCTGGTCAGAGTGCGCGACGTGATGAAGGCCGGCTACGATGTGGTGGATGGCATGGCCACGGTCACGGATGCCCTGCGCGCCATGGAACACACGGACAACAAGTGCCTGATTGTGAAAAAGCGTCATGAGGATGACGAGATCGGTATGCTGCTGATCACGGACATCGCCCGCAAGGTGTTGGCCCGTGACCGCGCGGCCGACCGCGTCAACGTCTACGAAATCATGGCCAAGCCAGTGATCAGCGTGCACGCCAACATGGACATCCGTTATTGCGCCCGACTGTTCGAGCGCTTTGACCTGACCCGCGCCCCGGTGGTGGACGGCGATGAGGTGATTGGCATCGTCAGTCTGAGCGATCTGGTCTACCGCGGGCTGTTGAACGACTGAGTGAGGCCATGCGCATCGAGCGCTCCACAGGCAGAGTGCAGGAGGCACGCTGGTCGCCTTCGCCGAACCATGACGCCCGTCCGCCGGATACGGAGATTGATCTGGTGGTCATCCATGGCATCAGCCTGCCCCCGGGTGAGTTTGGTGGTTCCTGGATCGAGGCTCTCTTTCAGAATCGACTGGACCCGGCGGCCCATCCCTACTTCGTCGAGATCCACCAGCTCCGGGTATCCGCCCACCTGCTGATCCAGCGCGACGGGAACCTGATCCAGTTTGTCTCATTCAATGATCGGGCGTGGCATGCGGGTCTCTCCTGTTTCGCCGATCGGGACAACTGCAACGATTTCTCCATCGGCATCGAACTCGAAGGCAGCGACGACGTCCCCTATTCGGACGCCCAGTACGCAGTCCTCACCGCACTGCTCGCTTCGCTGGTAGAAGCCTACCCCTGCCTCTCGGAAGATCGGATCACGGGGCACAGTGACATAGCACCGGGGCGCAAAACCGACCCTGGCCCGGCATTTGAGTGGGCGCGTCTCAGACGGGAGTTGGGTGTTAAACTTGGCGCCAACAACAACAGGCAGAAAAAGCAGACATGACTCTGATTTCACTACTTCTGGCGGTTGCTGCGGAACGTCTGGTCCCCGAGTGGCAGCGTTGGCGGCAATGGGACTGGTTTCGGAAATACCTGCAGACGCTCTCGGAGCGTTTCGGCAACCACGGCTGGTGGACTCAACCCACCGGAGTGATTGCCATTCTTGCACCGCTGGTTGGTGCCACCGCCCTGTTCCAGCATTTGCTGGCCGAGGGCATGGCCGGTGTACCGGGCATGCTGTTCAGCATCGGCGCCCTTTTTTACTGCCTGGGACCACGCGAACTGCTGGCGGACCTCGATCGCTACCTGGATGCCCTGGCCATCGGTGACGAAGAGCGGCAGTTCGAGATGGCATCCTCCATCATCAACGCACGCGGCAGCAATCCGACGCCCATGATGGTGGCACTGGCGAGCTTCAGCGAGTCGGGCAAGCGATTTTTTCACGCCCTGTTCTGGTTTGTAGTGCTCGGACCCATGGGTGCAGTGCTCTATCGGGCGAACCGCTACCTGATCGATGTGGGCAGAAACAGCGAAGCCCATCAGCCACAGGTCGCGGTGGCAGAGCGCCTGGATTTTCTGCTTGGCTGGATTCCCGCCCGGCTTGCCGCCCTCGCCTTTGCCCTGGTCGGCAGTTTTGATGACTGTTGCGCAACCTGGGAGAGTCGCTCCGCCGACGAGAACAGCGGTGAAAATGACCGGTTCATGGAAGAGATGGGCAGCAGTGCCGTACGCATGCTCGCCAGTGAAGAGGGCGATGGCAGTGCCCATGTGCTCGCTTCCCAGGCCCTGATCCGACGCAGCATGCTGTTGTGGGTGGCAGCAATTGCCGTTTTTACCCTTTTTGGGTGGTTGATTTAGTCATCCACCCGAAATGAGTGTGATTCCCATCACACTTCAGGACCTGGGGGTTTGACGCTCCCGTCCGCCAAATTTAGGATCAACCTTAACCTTAGAGGGAAATGACATGCGAATTCTGACTGCATCACTGTTGATGGTCATGAGCTTTACCGCCTGGTCGGCGGCTCACATGAAGGAACAGGAGTCCGCTGCTGCCAAGGCAATGGGATCTGTCAGCCGCTCCGCCTTCACCTCCGGAATCGAGAACCGCGAACCGGTCGATGCCCTGCCAACGGATAACATCGCCCTGGACCGTGTCTATTACTTTACGGAGTTGCTCGACCTGAATGGTGAAACCGTCACCCATCGCTGGGTTTACAACGGCAGCGTCATGGCAGAGCTGACCTACAACGTGGGCAGCAACCGCTGGCGCGTCTGGTCGAGCAAGAACATGAACCCGATGTGGCCTGGAGAATGGACCGTTTTGGTACTGGACAGCGCCGGCAATACTATTTCGTCGGATACTTTTCAGTACCAGGGTGCCAAGCCCTAACTTGGCAAGCCTACGCGAGCGATCTTCCCCGCTGTCACCCAGCGGGGTTTTTTTTGCCCGCCCGATGCTGAAACCAGGCATCCAGCAACAGAAGTCCCACACCAATGGTGATGGCGGAATCGGCCAGATTGAACGCCGGCCAATGCCACTGCGCGTAGTAGACATCCAGAAAATCGATGACATAACCCAGGCGAACCCTATCGATCAGGTTGCCCACGGCCCCACCGAGAATGGCGGCCAGCCCCATTGCTGACACCCACTCCTCCCTGCGCAGCCGGGCCAACCAGAACACCAGAATCACACTGACCACCACGGCCAGAACGGTAAAAAACCAGCGCTGCCAACCGCCAGCGTTACTTAAAAAGCTGAACGCGGCACCGTAGTTGTAGATCAGGGTGAGATTGAAAAACGGAATCACCGGGACGGGCTGCAGATAACCCAATCCCGCGACAGCCGCGATTTTGGTCAGCTGATCCGCCACCACCACAGCAGCTGACAGGCTCAGCCATTTCAGGGTGGAATTCACAGCAGCCGTTTCAGGCAAACTGCCGGGATTCGCCGGAGCCGGCCACGTTGTCCACACACCGGCCGCAGAGCTCCGGATGTTCCGTGTGGTGGCCCACGTCGGGAAGCCGGTGCCAGCAGCGTACGCACTTCACATGATCGGAGGCACGGGCCGCAACCAGCAGCCCCTTGACCTCGGTACTGACCGCATCGGCGGGCGGGTTGGTGTTGGGGTGGACGCGCGCGGCAGAGGTGATCAGCACAAACCGGAGTTCGTCACCCAGCTGCTCCAGCAGCGCCTGCATCTCTTCCCCGCAATAGAGATCGAGTTCGGCGTCCAGGGAGGCGCCGATTTTCCCCTCCACCCGCAGCCCTTCCAACACTTTGCTGACGGCCAGACGGACATTGATGACCTGGCCCCAATAGTCGGCATCCATGGCATCGCCCTGCACCGACCCCGCATCGGCACGCGGGAAAACATACCAGGTCTCCAGGAACACCGAGGCGCCCCGTTGTCCCGGGATATAGTCCCAGATCTCCTCAGCGGTAAAACTGAGAATGGGTGCCAGCCAGCGCACCATGGCCTCGATGATGTGGTACATGGCGGTCTGGGCCGAACGCCGGGCACGGCTGTTGGCCTGCGTCGTGTATTGCCGGTCCTTGATTACATCCAGGTAGAAGGCGCCCATATCCACACTGCAGAAATTGTGGACTTTCTGATAGATATGATGGAAGTCGTAATCGTTGTATGCGGTTGCCACCTGTTGCTGCAGCTCGCGGGCCCGCTCGACCGCCCAGCGGTCCAGACTCAACATATCGCCCTCTGCCACACAGTCGGTGGCCGGATCAAAACCACTCAGGTTCGCGAGCAGAAATCGGGCCGTGTTGCGGATTCGACGATAGGCGTCGGCAGTACGCTTGAGAATGGTGTCCGAAACACCCATCTCTCCGCGATAGTCGGTCGCAGCCACCCAGAGGCGCAGAATGTCCGCGCCGAGCTTGTTCATCACCTCCTGGGGCGCCACCACATTGCCACGCGATTTGGACATCTTGCGGCCCTGTTCATCGACTGTGAAGCCATGGGTCAGCACCCCTTCATAGGGAGCAACTCCGTTCATCGCAATGGAGGCCAACAGGGACGAGTGGAACCACCCGCGATGCTGATCGGAACCCTCCAGGTAGAGCGCCGCCGGAAAGGTGAGCTCCTCGCGTCGTCGCAACACGCATTCGTGGGTGACGCCGGAATCAAACCAAACGTCCAGGGTGTCGGTGGCCTTGTCGTAATCACCCGCTTCCGCGCCCAGCAGTTCTTCCGCGGAGGTCTCCCACCAGGCATCAATACCTTGCTGTTCAATGCGCTGCGCCACGGCTTCCACCAGTTCCATGGTGCGTGGATGCAGCTCACCGGTCTGCTTGTGGACAAAGAGGGTGATCGGCACCCCCCAGTAGCGCTGGCGCGAGACACACCAATCGGGGCGATTTTCGATCATGCCGTAGATCCGCGCTTCACCCCAGTGCGGGGTCCACTTGACGCCACGAATCGCCTTGAGCGCCGAGTCGCGCAACCCCAGCTTGTCCATGCTCACAAACCATTGTGGCGTCGCCCGGAAGATGATCGGTGTCTTGTGGCGCCAGCAGTGCGGGTAGCTGTGCTCGAGGCGCGCGGCGCATAGCAGGGCGCCCCGCTCCTTCAGTACGTCGATCACATGCTGGTTGGCCTTGAAGACCTCCTCTCCTGCAAACAGCGGCGTGCCTTCCAGAAACCGTCCGTCGCCACCAACCGGATTGTCGACTTCCAGACCATATTGCTGGCCGACCACAAAGTCCTCAACGCCATGACCCGGCGCAGTGTGGACGGCGCCGGTACCGGCGTCGAGGGTCACGTGATCGCCGAGAATGACCGGCACCTGTCGGT
>JBNLBB010000107.1:0-8894 GCA_050302415.1 Gammaproteobacteria bacterium
TTTGGCTTCCTGCGTCGCTCTACCTCCTCCATCCCTGGAGTCGTCTCCCTGAGGGGGAGGGAAAAATTCAAGGAGATGTTGGGTTTCATTCTTCAACCCAACCTACCTCTGGAATCAGCCGGCCAGAGCCCGCGCGACACGGGAAGCGGTAGATCGCCCCAACACACCATCAATGAACGACCCTGCCGCAATCAGGGCAGACAGATCCACTCCAGTCTCTATCCCCATACCATTCAGCATGTAAACCACATCCTCAGTAGCCACATTTCCGGTTGCCCCTTTGGCATACGGACAACCACCCAATCCGGAAACCGACGAGTCGATGGTTGCCACGCCGAGTTCCAGCACCGCATGCAGATTGGCCAGCGCCTGGCCGTAGGTGTCGTGAAAGTGCGCAGCGAGTCGGTCGATACTCACTGCCTCAGAAACCGTCTGAATCATGCGCTGGGCTTTGAGCGGCGTACCCACACCAATGGTGTCGCCCAGCGAGATTTCGTAGCAGCCGAGCTCAAACAACCGCCTCGCCACTTCGCGTACCGCGGAGGGTTGTATCTCTCCCTCGTAGGGACAGCCCAGAACACATGAGACATAGCCTCGCACCCGCATGTCGGCCTGTTGCGCGGCTTCGATCACTGGAATGAAGCGCTCGATGCTCTCATCGATGGAACAGTTGATGTTCTTCTGCGAAAAACTTTCCGACGCGGCGGCGAACACAGCGATCTCTTCCACGCCAGCCTCCAGTGCACCCTCGAAACCTTTCAAGTTGGGTACCAGCACCGGATAGCTGACACCGGATTTGCGCTTGATCCCGGCCAGCACCTCGTCGGTGGCGGCCATCTGCGGCACCCATTTGGGTGACACGAAGCTGCCGCTCTCCACCACGGGCAGACCGGCATCGGCCAACCGATTGATCAGCTCGACTTTGACCGCAACCGGAACCGGCTGTTTTTCGTTCTGCAGGCCGTCACGCGGTCCGACTTCAACCATGCGCACCCGCTGGGGCTGTTCAGCCATCGGCTTCCTCCAGCTTCAGCAGCTCGGCGCCATCGTCCACCGGATCACCGACGTTGAAAAAGATTTCGGTGATTACTCCGTCGCGCGGTGCGGTAATGGTGTGTTCCATTTTCATGGCCTCCACAATCATCAACGCGTCGCCCTTGGTTACCTTGGCGCCGTTGGCCGTTTTGATGTCGACCACCGTGCCGGTCATGGGGGCAGTGAGCCCACCGCCGGAGCCTTCCGATTCGAGTCCGATCTTCAGCGGATCGATGCAGGTGAGGATGGTGCCTTCCCCGCCGAGCAGGATGGTGAGTTCGCCGCCGTGACGCACCACCACGCCGCGGATGCGCCGTCCACCCAGGTCGGCCAGCAACGCACCGTCGGCGTCGATGGTGGCACGCGCTTCCACGGAACCGCCGGGGAGATCCAACAGATAGTGGTCGCGCCGGAAGTGGACGCGCAGTTCCAGGCGCTGCTCACCGTGCATGAAGCTCAGCACCTGGTGGTTGTCCTGATTCATGCGCCAGCCGCTGCACTGCCCCCAGGGAGAATAGGGGTCGCCGGAGCGGGCCGTGGTCTGCGCCACGGCCTGCGTATTGGTCAGCAGTTCGTGGAGCAGGGCGAGGGCCAGCGCGTCGTCGTTGAGCGACGTGTCCGCGGGCAGCAGTTCCTGCTCGTGCTTGGCGATGAAACCGGTATCGAACTTTGCCTGAGCGAAGGCGGGGATATTGGTCAGGGTGCCGAGAAATTCGATGTTGGTGGTGACCCCAGCCACCAGGAACTCTTCCAGCGCGTTGCCCATCCGCCGCAGGGCGCTGAGACGGTCACGGTCCCAGACAATCAGCTTGGCGATCATTGGGTCGTAGTGCATGCTCACTTCGTCGCCCTGATCCACGCCGGTGTCCACGCGGACATGGGCGCTGGTCTCGGGAGTGCGCAGATAGCGCAGGCGACCGGTGGCGGGTAAAAAGTTGTTGCGCGGATCTTCTGCATAGACGCGCGCTTCAAAGGCGTGGCCATTGATCTGCAGCTGGTGTTGCTGTTTGGGCAGGGGTTGACCGCTGGCCACCTGCAACTGCCACTCCACCAGGTCCTCGCCGGTGATCATCTCTGTGACTGGATGCTCCACCTGCAGGCGGGTGTTCATCTCCATGAAATAGAACGAGCCGTCCTCGTCTAGCAGGAACTCCACGGTGCCCGCGCCCTCATAGCCGATCTGGCGCGCGGCGGCGATGGCGGCATCGCCCATGGCGATGCGCAGCGCGTCGGTCATGCCCGGGGCCGGTGCCTCTTCCAATACCTTCTGGTGGCGACGCTGCACCGAACAGTCACGCTCAAACAGGTGCACGTAGTTGCCGTGGGTGTCGCCGAAGACCTGCAGCTCCACGTGGCGTGGTTTGGTGAGGTAGCGCTCCAGCAGTACATGGTCGTCACCGAAGGAGGAGCGCGCTTCGCGTTTGGCCGACTCCAGGGCGGCGCTGAATTCGTTGGCTGCGTTGACCACCCGCATCCCCTTGCCGCCACCGCCGGCGGAGGCCTTGATCAGCAACGGATAGCCGATTTTCTCCGCTTCGGCGGCGAGGAAAGCAGGATCCTGGTTGTCGCCGTGGTAACCGGGTACCAGGGGCACACCCGCCTGCTCCATGAGGGCCTTGGCTTCGCTCTTGGAGCCCATGGCGCGGATCGCGTCGGTCGGTGGTCCGATAAACACAATGCCGGCCTGGGCGCAGGCGTCGGCAAACCCGGCATTCTCGGAGAGGAATCCATACCCGGGATGTACCGCCTGTGCGCCGCTCTCTTTAGCCACCTGTAAAATCCGCTCTGCCACCAGGTAACTCTCAGCGGCAGGCGCGGGTCCTATGTGGTACGCCTCGTCGGCGAGCTGCGCGTGCAGCGCTTCGGCATCGGCGTCGGAATAGACGGCCACGGTGCGGATGCCCAGTCGCTTGGCGGTGCGCATGACGCGGCAGGCGATCTCACTGCGGTTGGCAATCAAAATCTTGTCAAACATGGATGTCGGTTCCGTTGGGCCTCAGCTTTTGATCCAGTTGGGCGGGCGCTTTTCCAGGAAGGCGGAGAGTCCTTCCTTGCCTTCGTCGGTGGCGCGGACGCGCGCGATGCGCTGTGCGGTCCCTTCCACCATGTCGTCGTTGATCGCTCCGCGGGCGACGAAACCGATCAGCTCCTTACAGGCGGCGATCGCGGAGGGACCGTTGTTGAGCAGGTGACCCGCAAGCTCCTGGCCGGCGCTGCGCAGTGCTTCGGGCTCGACGATCTGGTGGACCACACCGATGCGCAGGGCTTCGTCCGCCTTGAAGCGCTCCGCGGTCAGCAGGTAGCGCCGGGCCTGGCGTTGGCCCATGGCGGCCACCACGTAGGGGCTGATGACCGAGGGGATGATGCCCAGTTTCACCTCGCTGAGGCTGAAGCTGGAGTTGGCCGAGGCGATGGCCATGTCACAGGCGCAGACCAGGCCGACGCCGCCGCCGAACGCTGCGCCGTTGACCAGGGCGATGACCGGCTTCGGGCTGCGGTCGATGGTGCTGAAGAGCGCGGCGAGTTTGCGCGCGTCTGCCAGGTTCTCCTCCTGCGAGTAGCCGGCCATACGCTTCATCCAGTTGAGGTCGGCACCGGCGGAAAAATTCTTGCCCTCAGCGGCGAGCATGATGACCCGCACCTGCAAGTCCTCTCCCATGATGCGGAAGGCGTCGGTCAGGACCGCGATCAGATGATCGTCGAAAGCGTTGTGCACTTCGGGCCGGTCCATGATGATCCAGCCCAGGCCGTTGTCGTCGATTTGGGTGCGTACCGGAAATTCACTCATCGTTGGTTCCCCTCCCGATTACATACGGAACACGCCGAAGCGCGTCTCTTCGACCGGCGCGTTGAGCGCGGCCGACAGTCCCAGTCCGAGCACCATGCGGGTGTCGGCAGGGTCAATGATGCCGTCGTCCCACAGCCGTGCGCTGGCGTAGTAGGGGTGGCCCTCACTCTCGTAGCGCTCGCGGATCGGGCGGCGGTAGGCCTCCTCGTCCTCCGTGCTCCAGCTCTCCCCGGCGGCCTCCTTGGCGTCGCGGGTGATGGTGGCCATGACGCTCGCCGCCTGTTCGCCGCCCATCACCGAAATGCGTGCATTGGGCCACATCCAGAGGAAGCGCGGCGAGTAGCCGCGGCCACACATGGAGTAGTTGCCGGCGCCGAAACTGCCACCGATGATCAGGGTCAGGCGCGGCACCTTGGCACAGGCCACGGCGGTGACCATTTTCGCCCCGTCCTTGGCAATACCGCCCGCTTCGTATTTGCTGCCCACCATGAAGCCGGTGATGTTCTGCAGAAAGATGAGCGGGATGCCGCGCTGCGAGCAGAGCTCCACGAAGTGGGCGCCCTTCTGCGCGCTTTCTGAAAAGAGGATGCCGTTGTTGGCCACGATGCCCACGGGGTAGCCGTAGATGTGGGCAAAGCCGCAGACCAGAGTGGTGCCGTAAAGTTGTTTGAATTCGTCGAACTCCGAGCCGTCGACCACGCGGGCGATGATTTCACGCACGTCGAAGGGCTTCTTGGGATCGGCCGGAATCACGCCGTAGATTTCACGCGGGTTGTAGAGCGGTTGGCGTGGCTCGCGCAGGGTGACGTTAGGCGCCTTGTTGCGGTTGAGCTTGGAAACCACGCGGCGGGCGAGCGCGAGCGCATGGGCATCGTCCTGGGCGTAGTGATCGGTGACCCCGGAGGTGCGGCAGTGCACATCGGCGCCGCCCAGGTCCTCGGCACTCACCACCTCGCCGGTGGCGGCCTTCACCAGCGGCGGACCGCCGAGAAAAATGGTGCCCTGGTTGCGCACGATGATGCTCTCATCGGACATGGCTGGCACGTAGGCGCCCCCGGCGGTGCAGGAGCCGTGCACCACCGCGATCTGCGGGATGCCGCGCGCTGACATGTTGGCCTGGTTGTAGAAGATGCGGCCGAAGTGGTCGCGGTCCGGAAAGACGTTGTCCTGGCGCGGCAGGTTGGCGCCGCCCGACTCCACCAAGTAGATGCAGGGGAGATTGTTCTCCGCGGCGATCTCCTGGGCTCGCAAGTGCTTCTTCACCGTGATGGGGTAGTAGCTGCCGCCCTTCACCGTGGGGTCGTTGGCGATGATCATGCACTCCTGGCCCTGCACCCGGCCGATGCCGGTGATCACGCCACCGGCGGCGACGGTGCCGTCGTCCTCGTAGAGTTCATAACCTGCGAGTTGTGACAGTTCGAGAAACGGTGAGCCCACGTCGAGCAGGTTGCGGATGCGGTCGCGGGGCAGCAGTTTGCCGCGTTTGACGTGGCGCTCCTGGTACTTGGTGCCGCCGCCGAGTTGGATAATGGCCACCTTGTCGCGCAGGTCGGCGACAAGTCGGCTCATCTGATCGGCGCTGGCCCGGTACTCCTCGGAGCGGGGATTGAGTTTGCTTTGCAGAATGGTCATGGATGCCTCGATTACCAGCCGCCGGTTTCCAGCCAGCGGTCTACCTGATCCAAGCGGTCGTTGCCCCAGAAGGGTTCGCCGTCGACGATGACGTAGGGGGAGCCGCAGACACCGCGCTCCAGCGCACGTTCCGTCTCCTGTTTCAGCCGTTCCTTCACCGCAGGCTGCTGGATCGCCTCCAGCAGTGCATCGCGTCTTATGCCGAAGGGCTCCGCCAGCGCTGCCACCAGCTCCGGCTCCGTGGTGTCACGCCCCTCGCCAAAGGTGGCGTGATAGACCGCCTTGGCAAAGGGGATGGCCACTTCCGGGTGGCTGTCGGCAATCCAATAGTAGGCCCGCGACGGTGCCAGTGCAGCTTTTGGAAAGTCAGGCGGCATGGTGAACGGTATGTCGTGGAGCCGGGCGCTGCGCTGGAAATCGTGGGCGGAGTAGGGGCCCACCAGCGGGATGTCGAGCAGCGGCGCCAGGTTGGAGACCTTGAAGGCGGCGCCCAGCATGAAGGGAATCCAACGCACCGGCCGGCCATGGCGCGCGGCGATCTCATCGATGCGGGTGCTCGCCAGGTAACCGTAGGGCGACCAGAAATCAAAATAGAAATCGATGGGCGGGCTCATGCTCAACCTCCGGTAATCTGGCGGGTGATCACCAGGCGCTGGATGTCGCTGGTGCCTTCGTAGATTTGGGTGATGCGCACGTCGCGGTAGATGCGCTCCACGGGGAAATCACGCAGGTAGCCGTAGCCGCCCAGGGTCTGGATGGCATCCGAACAGACCTGCTCTGCCGATTCAGAGGCGTAGAGCTTGGCCATGCAGGCTTCCTTGAGGCAGGGCACACCGGCATCGCGCAGGCTGGCGGCGTGCAGCACCAGCTGGCGCGCCGCCTCGATGCGGGTGGCCATGTCGGCGAGTCGGAAGCCCACCGCCTGGTGCTGGATGATCGGTTTGCCGAAGGATTCGCGCTCCTGGGCATAGGCCAGCGCGCACTCATAGGCGGCCCGCGCCATACCAACCGACTGGGCGGCAATGCCGATGCGTCCCGCCTCCAGATTGGAGAGCGCGATGCGGTAGCCCTGGCCGATCTCGCCGAGCAGGTGATCGGCCGGTACCCGGCAATCCTCGAAGACGATCTGCGCGGTGTCCGAGGCGTGCTGTCCCAGCTTCTCCTCGACCCTCGCCACTTGGTAGCCCGGGGTGTCTGTCGGCACGATGAAGGCGCTGATGCCGCGGCTGCCGGCCGCCGGATCGGTGACCGCGAAGACGATGGCGGTGTCCGCCTCTTTACCGGAGGTGATGAACTGCTTGACGCCATTGAGCACCCAGTGATCGCCATCGCGCCCCGCGCGCAGGCGCAGGGCGCCGGCATCGGAACCGGCCTGGGGTTCGGTGAGGCAGAAACAGCCCAGTTTTTCGCCGCTGGCGAGCGGGCGCAGGAAGCGCTCTTTCTGTTCGTCGGTGCCGAAGTTGAGGATCGGCCCGCAGACCACGGAGTTGTTGACGCTGATGACCGTGGAGCAGCCGCCGTCACCCGCCGCGATCTCCTCGATCGCCAGGGCCAGGGACACGTAGTCGGTACCCGCACCGCCCCACTGCTCCGGTACCACCATGCCGAACAGGCCGAGCTGACCCATGGCGAAGATCGCCTCGCGCGGGAAGGTGCCGTCGCGGTCCCACGCCTCGGCGTTGGGCAGCAACTGCTCCTGGGCGAATTCGCGCGCCATGTCGCGGATCATGCGTTGTTCTTCGGTCAACAACATGCCGGTACCCTTCCTCCGTTGGACCCGGCGCATGGGCCGGGTCGGATTTTTATTTGGTTCCCGCCCTGGGGAGTTTAACGCTCTACGGCGATAGCCGTCGCTTCGCCACCACCGATGCAGAGCGAGGCGACGCCGCGTTTTTTATCGTACTGCTGCAGGGCGTGGAGTAGGGTGACGATCAGCCGCGCGCCGGAAGCGCCGATGGGGTGACCCAGGGCGCAGGCGCCGCCGTGCACATTCACCTTGTCGTGGGGCAGGTCCAGATCGCGCATGGCGGCCATGGTCACCACGGCGAAGGCCTCGTTGATCTCAAACAGATCCACGTCGGTGGCCGTCCAGCCGGTCTTCTCGAAGAGCTTCTGCATGGCACCCACCGGGGCGGTGGTGAACAGATTCGGCTCCTGGGCGTGGGTGGCGTGACCGACGATGGTGGCCATCACCTTCAGGCCGCGCTTCTCCGCCTCGGAGCGGCGCATCAGCACCAGGGCGGCGGCGCCGTCGGAGATGGAACTGGAGTTGGCGGCGGTTACCGTGCCGTCCTTGCGGAAGGCGGGGCGCAGGCTGGGGATCTTGTCGATGTTGGCGTTGAAGGGCTGCTCGTCGCTGTCGACGACCGACTCGCCTTTGCGCGAGGCCACGGTTACTGGGGTGATCTCCGCCCTGAAGCTGCCGTTGTTGGTCGCTTCCTGGGCGCGCTTCAGAGAGGTGATTGCGAAGTGGTCCTGCTCCTCGCGGCTGAAGTGGTAGCTGCCCGCACAATCCTCGGCGAAGGTGCCCATAAGGCGCCCCTTGTCGTAGGCGTCCTCCAGGCCGTCGAAGAACATATGGTCCACCACCGAACCGTGCCCCAAGCGCAGGCCGCCCCGGGCTTTGGGCAGCAGGTAAGGTGCGTTACTCATGCTCTCCATACCTCCCGACACCATCACCTGGTTGGTCCCGGCCAGCAGCAGATCGTGGGCCAGCATGGTGGCCTTCATGCCCGAGCCGCACACCTTGTTGATGGTGGTGCAGCCCGCGCTGATCGGTAGCCCTGCGCCCAACGCCGCCTGGCGGGCAGGGGCCTGGCCGACGCCCGCGGGCAGCACGCAGCCCATGATCACCTCCTGTACATCGGCCGGGGCGATGCCGGCCCGCTCCACGGCCGCGGCAATGGCGGCGGAGCCAAGTTCGGGTGCGGTCTTGCCTTGCAGGCTGCCCTGGAATCCGCCCATGGCGGTGCGGGCGGCGGCGACAATGACAACAGGATCATTCATGGCGATTCATCCTCAGCAGGAGTCGGATTAAAGATTGAAGTCGTAGCTGACCACCAATGGCGCTGCCGACTCCATCACGGAATCTGGAAACGGGCAGGCCCGCCGCGCGACGCTGTCGAGATGGACTCCGGTCAGTTCGCATACGGCAGCCACCGCGCCGGTGGCGGAGTGGCGCATTTCATGGACGAAGTGGATCATCTTCTCGCGGATCTCCAGCAGACCGGTGTGGATCTCGACCACGTCACCGGCATGCAGTTCACGTTTATAGCGGATGTGCTGGTCCACGGCGGCCATGCCGCGCTGCTCGCTGCGCAGGTAGTCCGGCGTGACGCCCAGGCGGCTGAAGAACTGCCAGGTGGCCTCGTCGAACTTGCCCACATACCACATGACGTTCATGTGCCCTACATGGTCACAGTGCCAGGGATAGACCGTT
>JBNLBB010000108.1:0-8858 GCA_050302415.1 Gammaproteobacteria bacterium
ACCATGAAATCGAACACGCGGTCCCGCTCCAGAAATTGCTGTCCCATCACGCACGCCCCTCACGCCGAAGCAGGCCGGCGATGCCTTTGGGCAGCAGCAGGGTGACCAGCACAAACAGCGCGCCCAGGGCAAACAGCCAGGCATCGGGCATGGCACCGGTAAACCAGGTTTTGGCGTAGTTGACGCCTAGCGCACCGATCACCGCTCCATAGAGCGTGGCCCGCCCCCCCATGGCCACCCAGACCACCACCTCGATGGAGTTGAGCGGTTGAAATTCACTGGGATTGATGATGCCCACCTGCGGTGTGTAGAGGGCGCCGGCGATGCCCGCAAGCACTGCGGAAAAGGTGAAGATGGCCAGTTTGACGTTCTCCACCCGGTAGCCCACAAAGCGGGTTCGGTCTTCGGCGTCGCGAATGGCAACGGCGACCCTGCCAAGCCGGGATTCGACAATGGCGCGACAGGCGAGATAGCCCACGCCGAGCGCGATCCCCGACGCCACAAAGAGGCCGATGCGGGTGGCGTCCGACTGCAGGCTGAAGCCGACGATGTCCTTAAAGTCGGTCAGCCCGTTGTTTCCGCCAAATCCCATCTCATTGCGAAAGAAAGCGAGCATCAGGGCATAGGTGAGGGCCTGGGTCACGATGGAGAGATAGACGCCGGTCACCCGCGAGCGGAAGGCGAACCAGCCGAAAACAAAGGCCAGCAGACCGGGCACCAGCATCACCATCAGCATGGCAAACCAGAACTGGTCCATGCCGTACCAGAACCACGGAAGCTCCTGCCAGTTGAGGAAGACCATGAAATCCGGCAATACCGGATTACCGTATACGCCCCGATCACCGATCTGGCGCATCAGGTACATACCCATGGCATAGCCACCCAGGGCAAAAAAAGCAGCGTGCCCCAGACTGAGAATGCCCAGATAGCCCCAGACCAGGTCGACGGCCACCGCCAGCAGCGCATAGGTCAGGTACTTGCCCAACAGCGTGACGGTGTAAGAGCTGACGGCCAGGGGATTGTCGGCGGGCAGCGTGGCCAGCAGGGGCACCAGGATCAGGGTGGCGAGCAACACCGCCAGAAAGATCCTACCACCCCGGTCACGCTGCAGCAGGCGCAGGATGAGCATCAATCAGCCCTCCGCGGCCCGGCCTTTTTGCGGAAAGAGTCCGCGCGGCCGTTTTTGGATAAAAAGAATTACCAGGACCAGAATCAGGATCTTGGCCATGACGGCGCCGGCCGCCGGTTCCAAAAGTTTGTTGGCAATGCCGAGCCCCAAGCCGCTGATCAGCGTGCCCCACAGGTTCCCGACCCCGCCGAACACCACCACCATGAAACTGTCGACGATGTAGGACTGCCCCAGATTGGGCCCGACGTTGGTCAGCTGCGACAACGCCACTCCGGCAACACCCGCGATGCCCGATCCGAGCCCGAAGGTGAGTGCATCGACCCTCGCGGAGTGCACACCCATGGCGCGCGCCATGGCGCGATTCTGTGACACTGCCCGTACCTGCAATCCCAGGCTGGTGCGCTTCAGCACCAGAAAGAGCGCGGCGAACACCAGCAGGCAGAAGGCCACGATGTAGATGCGGTTGTAGGTGATGGAGAGCACACTGTTGATCTGCCAGAAACCGCTCATGAACTCCGGATTGGATACCGGTACGTTCTGCGGCGAGATCACGGTGCGCACCAACTGCTGCAGAATGAGACTGATCCCGAAGGTGGCCAGCAGGGTCTCGAGCGGACGCCCATACAGGAATCGGATGACACCCCGTTCAATCCCGATACCGGTGAGGCCCGACACCAGAAATGCCGCCGGCACCGAAAGCAGCAAACCCAGACCCACCGCCTCGGGCATCATCTGCTGGATCAGGTAGGCCGTGTAGGCGCCCAGCATGATGAGCTCGCCGTGCGCCATATTGATCACGCCCATCACACCAAAGGTGATGGCCAAGCCGATGGCAGCCAACACCAAAACGGATCCGAGACTGATCCCGAAAAACAGCGTTTCAAGATGGCCAAAAAACGCGACCCGCTTTTCCAGCTGCCGCAGGGCCCGGACTGCTGCCGCCTTGACGCGCGGGTCGCTCTCCTCGGCAATGAGCCGGCCCAGGCTCTGGCGCACGGCCGGCTGCATGCTGTCGCTGACGCCCGTGATCGCCTTGAGGCGCAGGACAGGATCGTCCGCCCCCAGATTCGCAAGCGCGACCACCAGTCGCATGGCTTCCACCACCTGGGGATCGCTCTCCTGCGCCAAGCGTGGCGTGATCCTCTCCACCTGGTCAGGAGACGGTTTGGCCAGCATCGCCTCCACAGCCTTGAGCCGCAGCGCCGCGTCCTCGCTGTCCAGGTCCCTGGCCGCGATGATGCTGCCGATGGCACGTCGGAGGTTGTTGTTGATCGTGATCTTCTTCAGTTCCCGTCGCGAGAACTCACCCAGTTCCTGATCGTTGAACACATCGGTTGCCCGGTACTTCGAACCCGCCTTTTCTGCCCACACCAGCCGCTTGCTCTCCTTGTGCAGCTGGAGGCTTCCGTCATCCACCCCTTCGATCAGTGCAAAGCGCTTTGGATGGGCAGAGGCGGCCAGCTGCTGCAGCGCCCTCTCCTTGACCTCGAAGTCACTGCCTAGGATCACGGCAAACAGCTCATCCAATTGGGCATCCCCGGTTTCCACGTCAGCCGCATAGAGCGGCGCGAGCTGGAGACACAAAGCGAGCGCAATGAGGTGTTTCATGGACATCAACGGCCTGGCTGGAAGACGGCGGGGCAGGATGCCACCCCGCCGTCGTTCATTGGGTCAGAAGTACTGTGTCGATTCCCGAGTCGATCCGGCTAGATGTTTTGTCCGGAGCACTTGGCGGTCTTCACGTTGTAGTTGCCGCAGGCAAGCGGCGGCCGCCAGTCGGCAATCAGGTCCTTTGAGCCGTCGAGAAAATCGGACCACGCATCGCCGGCCACCAGGCCGGAGGTCTTCCACACCACCTGGAATTGTCCGTCATCCTGAATCTCGCCAATGAGCACCGGCTTGGTGATGTGATGATTGGGCATCATGGCCGAGAGCCCGCCCGTGAGGTTCGGTACCGTGACGCCTACGATTGCTTCAGACACGGCTTCGGAATCCGTGCTCCCGGCCTTTTTGACCGCCTCCACCCACATGTTGAAACCGATGTAGTGCGCTTCCATGGGGTCGTTGGTCACGCGCTTTTCGCTCTTGATGAATTTTTGCCATGCCTCGATGAACTCATCGTTGGCATCCGCCTCGACGCTCATGAAATAGTTCCAGGCGGCGAGGTGGCCCACCAGGGGTTTGGTGTCGATACCCGACAGCTCTTCCTCACCCACGGAAAAGGCGACCACCGGAATCTTTTCGGCAGAGATCCCCTGGTTGCCCAGCTCTTTGTAGAACGGGACATTGGCATCCCCGTTGATGGTGGAGACCACGGCGGTCTTCTTGCCTGCCGATCCGAACTTCTTGATGTCCGCGACAATGGATTGCCAGTCGGCGTGACCGAACGGCGTGTAGTTAATCATGATGTCTGCCGGCGCGACCCCCTTCGCCTTCAGGTAGGCCTCCAGGATCTTGTTGGTGGTCCGCGGGTAGACATAGTCGGTGCCTGCCAGCACCCAGCGCTTGACCCCCTGGGCCATCAGGTAATCGACGGCCGGGATGGCCTGTTGATTGGGTGCGGCACCGGTGTAGTAGACATATTTGGAGGACTCTTCACCCTCGTATTGGACCGGGTAGAAGAGCGGCACCTTCAGTTCCTCAACGACCGGCAACACGGATTTGCGGGATACCGAGGTCCAGCAGCCGAAGATCGCGACCACCCCGTCCTTGGAGATCAGCTCACGTGTCTTCTCGGCAAACAGCGGCCAGTTGGAGGCCGGATCCACCACCACGGGTTCCAGTTTCTTGCCCAGCAGTCCACCCTTTTTGTTCTGCTCATCAATCAGCATGAGCATGGTGTCCTTGAGCGTGGTTTCGGAAATGGCCATCGTGCCGGAGAGCGAGTGGAGAATGCCCACTTTGATGGTCTCGGCGGCTTGCGACGCGACAGAAAGACCGAGAGTCGCGGCAAGAACGGTTGCTGAAGCTAATGTGCGCAAACAGGGTCTGGCTTTCATCAGGTTTATCTCCCCAGAGGTGAGTGGAACAAAACAAACTGCAGGGCAGTTCCTCATCCAGCCGGGGCATTTACCGTGCCAAATATTTAACCTTCTGTATTATAAGATTATTTTCTGGACTCCTCACTTTCTTAAATGAGTTGTCCCGGGTGAATCCGACCATTTTGGTGCGTTGCAAGGAAGGGTGCGCACCATCTCTGAACGTAGTGCCTGCACCCAAGTGGAGCGGACGGAATACGTCTTGAGGCATCGTCGTGGCAATGTAGGACGGATCAACCGCCGAATCATGCAAACTCGCTGTCCGGTCCGGGCAGTCTGCCCATACCCGCCACACCCAGGATCTCCCGGAGCGGTCGAGCAGGATGATCCATCACACGACAGATCTTTTCCGCCATCAATCACAACTACAGAGATTTTGCTAATCTTCCCAGTACGGTATAAAAATTCACCGAAAACTTACGCGATTCCGGTCGGCCAGCGGAAGGTAATCGATGACAGGCACCCGCAGGCTCAATTGAATGTCTACCCAAACGCTGCTTCCCGGCCAACCTCCCTCCCATACCCACCAGATCTCCCTGCTGTCGCTCTTTTTGATTCCCTCTGTCCTGTTGCTCGCAATCGCGGTGGCATTGTCGGGATATATCGCCCTGGAAGGTGGCGCGAGCGCCACCCATCAGGTGGCGTCGCAGTTACGCCAGGAGACCGCTGGTCAGATTCATCAACAGCTTGTCCATCAACTCTCCACGGCACGGCAAATCAACAACATCAATGCCACTATGATTCGGGAAGGCCTGGTCCCCATCGGCAAGCCGGAGGTGGTGCAGCGATACTTCTGGAACCAGCTCGACCACTATCCCAATCTTTCAAGCATCTACTTCGGCACCAGTGAGGGCGGGTTGATTGATGCCGGACGCGAAGGTAGCGGTGGCTTCAAATACATCATTGCCACTGAGGACTACCGCGCCGGTGTTTTCAGAAAATACATGACCGACGCAAGCGGCAATCCAACCCAGCTCTTGGTTTCCATACCCGATTTTGATGCGCGTACCCGCAACTGGTACCGCAGTGCCATTGCCACGCGCGGTGTGACATGGAGTGATATCTACGTGCTGTTCACGGGTCAGGACATGGCCATAGCCGCCAGCCAACCGGTCTTTGACCCACAGGGAAAATTACTGGGCGTTGTGGCGAATGATACGTTCCTCTCGCAGATCAACGGTTTCTTGCAGCAGCTGACGTCTGGACAGCCGGGCGCGGCCTATATCATCGAGCGCAGCGGGCAGCTGGTGGCCACCTCAACGGGCGAGCAGCTGTTTGCGCCCGTCTCCACACGCACCGCCAACGACCGACTGAATGGCCGCAACAGCCAACATGCCATGGTGTCCGAAAGCCTGGCCACCCTGACCAACCAACTGGGAGATCTCTCCAAACTGACAACCAGTCAGGAAATTGAATTTGAGATCGAAGGCAAACCACATTTCGCACGATTTACACCCTTCCTGGAACTGCCGGGACTGGATTGGGTAACCGTGGTGGTCAGCTCGGAAGAAGCGCTCATGGCGGAGATGTCCGCTGCCAGAAACCACTCCATTGCGCTCATGTCCCTGGTGCTTCTGTTGGCCGTCGGCATCGCCGTCGAGGTAACGCGGCGAATCGTCAGGCCGCTGCGCTCCCTCAACGCTGCCGCCCACGCCCTGACCCGTGGTGAAGAACCTGCCGCCATCCCGTTGAGCGGCATAACCGAAATCCGGGAGCTGGAGCATTCTTTCGACGCGATGTCCTTTCAGCTGCGTCAGTCGCTGGACGTATTGACCAACGAGGTGACGGAGCGGGAACGCGCGGAACAGGAGTTGCGGCAAAGTGAAAGCAAATACCGGCAGCTGGTCAATCATCTCCATGAGATCGTGTTTCAAACCGACTGCGCGGGCAACTGGACCTATCTGAACCCCGCGTGGACCGTGGTGACCGGATTCAAAACACACGAATCCCTGGGCAAACCCCTGATTGACAGTGTTCATGCGCACGATCAGCGCAAACATCTCGACGCGTTTGAATCACTGAGTCAGCACACGGTGGCATTCATTCGCCAAGAGATTCGCCTGTTGCACAAAGACTCCGGGTACCGTTGGGTTGAGTTCAGTGCACGATTGACCCTGGATGACGAAGCTAATGTGGTGGGTATTTCGGGAACCATCAACGACATCACCGAACGCAAGAACGCGGATCTTGCCCTGAAGGTTGAGCGCAGCCGGCTGGCGAGTGTCGTCGATGGCACGCGCGCCGGCACCTGGGAGTGGAATGTTCAATCCGGAGCGACCGTTTTCAACGAGCGGTGGGCTGAAATTGTGGGTTATACCCTGGCCGAACTGGAGCCGGTTTCCATCGACACCTGGAGCAAACTGGCCCACCCCGACGATCTGGAAAAATCCAACGAACTGCTGCAACGGCACTTTGCCGGTGAACTGGCCTACTACGACTGTGAAGCCCGCATGCGCCACAAGAGCGGAGAGTGGATATGGGTACACGACCGAGGCAAGGTCACGACCTGGACCGACGACGGAAAACCACTGATCATGTCTGGAACCCACACCGATGTGACGGAACGGGTCACCGCGGAAATTGCCCTGCGTCGCGCCCAGAAAATGAATGCTGTGGCGCAGTTGACCGGCGGCGTGGCGCATGATTTCAACAACCTGCTGGGCGTTGTGATAGGCAACCTCGATCTGATGGAACTCCAAAACCCGCGCAGTTCCGATCTACATCAACGCATCGCCATGGCCAAGCGCGCTGCACAACGTGCGGCAGACCTTACCAAACAGCTGCTCGCCTATTCCCGACACCAATTCGCCAGGACCGTGGTCGCAGACTGCAATCAATTGATTAGAAGCATGGAGGAGTTGATTCGCCAGTCGGTTACTTCGGAAGTGGCTGTCGGGTTTCACCTGGCCGGCGCCCTCTGGTACACGGAACTCGACCCCAGTGATCTGGAAGACTCACTGCTGAATCTGGTGCTCAACGCAAGGGACGCCATGCCGCGTGGAGGACAGCTGAATATCGCCACCACCAACTGCGTCATAGACTCCGCCAAAGAGGGGGCGTACCTCCCGGCGCGGACGGGCGACTTTGTCTGTCTGTCAGTGACCGACACGGGTATCGGAATCCCGGTGGAGAATCAGGACCGGATTTTCGAGCCCTTCTATTCCACCAAACCGCGAGACCATGGCACCGGCTTGGGCCTGGCCATGGTGTACGGATTCGTGCAACGCGCCCGGGGTTTCATCACCGTGGAATCGGAAAAGGGTGTTGGCACGACAATCCGGCTCTACTTCCCCTGCACGGAAAAGATGCTTTCAACGCCTAAGCCGCAATCTTCCGACCCGCAATCGGTCGAGACTCCGATCGGTGCGGAGACCATTCTCGTTGTGGAAGATGACAAGGACCTGAGACTGATTGCCAAAGACCTGCTCGAAGGTCTCGGGTATGGTGTCCTGACGGCGCAAGACGCGGCAGAGGCAATCCAAATTCTGAAACGTAAACAGAAAGTGGATCTGGTTTTCACGGACGTCGTGATGCCCGGTGGCGTCGACGGATTTGAACTGGCGAATCGGATAGCGACCAAATTTCCCCAGGTCAAAGTGCTGCTCACGTCCGGCTATTCTGAACATCTGGCCAGGTCGCAGGCGACCGTTCCCGAATTCACCTTCAACATGTTGAAAAAACCATACGGATTGGGGCAGTTGGCCAGGGAAATACGCCATGTTCTGGACCGCTCTCCGCAGGACACGGGCAGTGAACAGAAAATGAGCGGAAAAAGTGTTGGTGGGCTGTGGTCCGACGAGTTGGCATTAGGCATCGGCGCGATGGACGACGACCATCGTGTCGTATTCGATTTACTCCATCAGTTCCGGATCGCCACGCATGAAATAGATGACCCGGACAGTTCCGTTGCCAATCTCATAAACCTCCGTGCGTACATCGAGTCCCATTTCAAACGCGAAGAAGCGGTGATGGCAAGCTGTGGATTCAAGGACCTGGAAGGACACCGCCACGTCCACAGGATGTTGCTGACCACACTTGCTGAACGGATCGAACAGTATCGGCAGAATGAGATTCAGGCCAACGAATTGATCGCGTTCCTGGAATGGTGGTGGTTGGATCATTTGCGTGGGCTGGATAAAGCGTATGCGCAGCATTGTGCCGGTCAGGAGCAGCTGATTGAGATAGCCTTGAACTCCTGCGCGGTCCCATCACCGGCGGACCAGCGGCGTACATAGCGGGAATAGAGAAAATTCCGGAGTTTGGATTGTTACCCCGCCGAAATGGGGACAACCTTCAAATAGGGGACCAACTGGCCGGCAATCGCTCCAACCAAATACACCCAAATACACTGATGGTATATTCCGCACCATCACCAACGAGAAAAGGGAATTTGACGATGCAATCGGTGGTCACCGCACTGCTGGCAGGGGTTCTGGCTGTAGTCTCTTCGAGTACCTTGTCAGCGACGCCAAAAAGCGAAAGCAGCGCGCTTGCTCAATGCCAGTACTATAAGAACTGGATTAATCACTACACCGGTCTTAGAAAAAAGGGCGGCTCTGCCAGACAAATGGAATACTGGAAGCAAAAAAGGGATCCATATGAAGATTCCTTCCAGAGTGAAAACTGTAAGCGGTTTGGCAAGAAGCTCAAGTAATCTGTATCCACACCTTGGCCTCGGGCACAAATCAGAC
>JBNLBB010000109.1:0-8747 GCA_050302415.1 Gammaproteobacteria bacterium
CGGCCAGGAACTGGTGGCGCCGTCCACGCTGGATGCCCCACTGCGCCCAGGTCACCGCATAGGCGCTGGCGAGCAGTACCAGGGTGATGACCAGTGGTACGCCAAGCATTTTCACGCCACGCCGCGGCTGGGTGTAGCTAACGGGGTCCGGGGTCTGCAGCAGCGGCCAGGCGGGCTGAAAATCGGGCCACAGCAGGGCCCGGGTGAAGTCGTGGTCACCGGCACCACCCAGCCACGGCACGGCGAACCAGCGGCTGTAGACGAGTGCGGCAAAAAAGGCGGCAAACAGCGCCACTTCGGAAAAGATGAACCAGGCCATGCCCCAGCGCAGGGAACGGTCCACCTGGTCGGAGTAGGTGCCCGCTTCCCGGATCACGGTGGCGAACCAGCCATAGAGCATCCAGGCCAACAGGCCCGCCCCCACGGCAAAGAGCGCGCCGGGCAGCGCGTGGCCCTGGATCAGATTGACCGCGCCCACCGCCAGCAGGAAGAGCGCCACTGTCCCCAACAGCGGCCAGCGGGAGGGGCCGATGTGGGCTTCAGCCGGCATCATCCGCTCCGGGCGGCGGAGAGGCGAAGGTGTAGGCGAGCGTCAGTGTGTGGTAGCGGTCGGGCAATGCCGGATCCACCACAAAGTGGACATACAGGCGGCGGGTCTCGCCCGCCGCAAGCTGCGTCTCATCAAAACAGAAGCACTGAATCTTGCTGAAATAGGCCGCCGCGGTACCCGGGCTGAGATTGGAGACGGCCCGCCCCACGTTGGCCTGCCCCGCCAGGTTGGTCACTTCGAACTCGGCCGCTACCGACCGGCCGGGTGTCACCCGGACTGTCCGGCCGACCGGCGTGAATCGCCACGGGAGATGACCCTGGACATTGGCCACCAGCTGCACCGTGATCTCCCGCCGGGCTTCCGTCGGCGCCCCGGTGCGGAGGGCTCCTTCACCGATCTTGCCGTTGAGCCCCGTGAGGTCGCAGAACACATCGTAGAGCGGTACCAGGGCAAAGGCGAAACCGAACATGCCGCAAACCAGCACCCCGAGCCAGACCCCGGTGCGCGCGGTACCGGTCACCGGCGCTCCCACTCCAACCCGCGGGCGCCGTCCCATACCACCCCCCGCACCGCCTCCCCGCAGCGCAGGGTCCGCCAGAGATTCCAGACAAAAAGCAGCTGGCTGGCGCCGAACAGGAATCCGCCCAGGCTGGCCAGCAGGTTGAAATCGGCAAACTGCAGGGCGTAGTCGGGGATGCGCCGCGGCATCCCTGCGAGGCCGAGAAAATGCATGGGAAAGAAGGTGAGATTGACCCCAATGACCGAGAGCCAGAAGTGGATGCGCCCCAGGCGCTCGTCGCAGCGCCGGCCGCACCACAGCGGCAGCCAGTAGTAGACCGCGGCAAAAATCCCGAACACCGCGCCCGGCACCAGCACATAATGAAAATGGGCCACCACGAAATAGGTGTCGTGGTACTGGTAGTCGGCCGGCACCACCGCCGACATCAGGCCGGAAAACCCGCCGATGGTGAAGAGCACCACGAAGGCCAGGGCGAAAAGCATGGGGGTTTCAAAACTCAGCGCTCCCCGCCACAGGGTGGTGACCCAGTTGAACACCTTCACGCCGGTCGGCACCGCGATCAGCATGGTGGTGTACATGAAGAAAATCTCTCCGGCCACCGGCATCCCCACGGTGAACATGTGGTGGGCCCAGACCAGGAACGCCAGCACAGCGATAGCCAGCACCGCCGCCACCATGGAGCGGTAGCCGAACAGCGGTTTGCGGGCAAAGGCGGGAATCACCTGGGAGACGATGCCGAAGGCCGGGAGGATCATGATGTAGACCTCCGGGTGACCGAAGAACCAGAAGATGTGTTGGAACATCACCGGATCACCGCCCCCGGCGGCATCAAAAAAGCTGGTCCCGAAGTGGCGGTCGGTGAGCACCATGGTGGCCACCGAGGCGAGCACCGGCATGGCGGCTATCAGCAGAAAAGCGGTGACCAGCCAGGTCCAGACGAACATGGGCATCTGCATCAGCCCCATCCCCTCGCGGCGCAGGTTGAGAATGGTGGCGATGACATTGATGGCGCCGATGATCGAGGAGATGCCCAGCAGGTGAATAGCGAAGATGAAATAGTCAGTGCTCTCCGGCGCAAAGCGGGTGGAGAGGGGCGCGTAGAAAGTCCAGCCGAAGGCCGGGGCACCACCGGCCATGAACGGTGTGACGAGCAGCAGCAGGAAGGCGGCCGGCAGCAGCCAGAAGCTCCAGTTGTTGAGCCGCGGGAAAGCCATGTCGCGCGCGCCAATCATGAGCGGGATCTGCCAGTTGGCCAGCCCCACGAAGGCCGGCATCACCGCCCCGAAGATCATGATCAGCGCATGCAGCGTGGCCAGTTGGTTGTAGAGGTGCGGCTGCATCAACTGTAGGCCGGGCTGCAGCAGTTCGGCGCGCACCAGCATGGCCAGCGCACCGCCCACAAAAAACATCAGCAACGAGAAGCCGAGATAGAGGGTGCCGATATCCCGGTGGCTGGTGGTGAAGAGCCAGCGGCTCCACCCGGCGACCGGTACGTGACCGGCATGCAGTTCCTGACTCATCCGCCACCCTCCCGGACGCGCCGCAGGTCACGTACCTCGCGCGGCTGGATCATGTCGAAGCGGTCGTTGCCCCAGGCATTGCGCTCATAGGTGACCACCGCCGCCAGGTCGATGTCGTTGAGCTGTTTGAGATAGGCCTGCATGGCGGTCCCCGGACTGCCAAACAGCACCACCTCCACGTGCTGCGCCATGGGTCCCATCACCCGCCCCGCCCGGCGCAACCCGGGAAAGATCCCGGACTGGCCCCGCCCGTCCAGCTGGTGACAGGCCGCACAGTAGGCGGCGTAGACCTGCTCACCGCGGGTCATCAGCTCGTCGCGGCTCCAGAGCTTGTCCACCTGCGCCAGCAGCTTGCGCTGCGCGTCCTGGCGCGATTCGATCCAGCGTGTGAATTCCTCAGGTGGCAGCGCCTCCACCACGATGGGCATGAACCCGTGGTTGACGCCGCACAGCTCGGCACACTGGCCGCGGTAGATGCCGGGCTGGTCGATGCGGGTCCAGGCTTCGTTCACAAATCCGGGCACGGCATCGCGCTTGACGCCGAGGTCCGGCACCCACCAGGAGTGGATCACATCGTTGGCGGTGGTGAGGATGCGGATCTTGCGCCCCACCGGCAGCACCAGTCGCTGGTCCACCTCCTGCAGGTAGTGCTCCCCCTTGTCGGCCTGGCCCTGGACGGCATCCCAGGAGGTGGCCATGGTGCTGAAAAAACTGAATTCGTAATCCAGGTAGTCGTACTTCCAACGCCACTGGAACCCGGTGACCTGAATGGTGAGGTCGGCCTCCTCGTCGTCATTCAGCACCAGCAGTGACCGGGTGGCGGGAATGGCGATGGCCACGAGAATGGCCACCGGAATGGCGGTCCAGAGCAGTTCCAGCCACAGGTTGCTGTGAAAGTGCTGCGCCTCGGCGCCGCGTGACCGGCGGTAGCGGATCAGCGCATAGAACATGGCACCGAACACCGCCACGGCAATGCCGGCGCAAATCCAGAGCAGGATCCAATGCAGATCGTGCATTTCGCGGCTGGAGGATGTGACGCCCCGGGGCAGACTCCAGACGCTCTCCGCTTGTGCCACACCGCCAAGCGCCGCGACTGCCGCTGCAAGAAGGCAAC
Organism: Gammaproteobacteria bacterium; assembly: GCA_050302415.1. Taxonomy (GTDB): domain Bacteria; phylum Pseudomonadota; class Gammaproteobacteria; order JBNLBB01; family JBNLBB01; genus JBNLBB01. The sequence continues at coordinate 3,705 of JBNLBB010000109.1, forward strand.
GGAGCTGTCCGCGCCAGTGGGGTAACCGTGGGCTCATGAAGTTGGGATCGTCTTTCGGATTGCCGGCCTGAGGCCGATTCTACGCAAAAATGGTAAGGACAGCGGGTCGCCCGACAATGACCCCTATCAACTCTCCTCCAGCCCGGTGGTGGCAACCGGCCCGGAGTTGCGATCAGTCAATCATCAGCCCCTGGTCGGCCCTGACCCGCGCCACCAGTTCGGCCATGGGCACCGGTTTCGAAAAGAGGAATCCCTGTCCGGTCGCGCAGCCCCATTCGAGCAGCTGTTGCCGGTGCGCCTCGGATTCGATCCCCTCGGCCACCACCTCCAGCTTGATCGACCCCGCAAAATCGATGAGCGTGCGCACCACCACTGCGGCATAGTCGTCCTCCATCATCCGCAGAACCAGACTGCGGTCGATTTTGATCCGGTCAAAACCCACTTGCGAAAAAATCTGGTAGGGCAGCTGCGCCGAGCCAGCGTCATCGATGGTCAGGTGCACTCCCTGCGCCCGCAGATCACGCAGGGTGGAGATGCCGTTCTCGCCGTAGGCGGAGATGGTCGCTTCGGTGAGTTCAATATAGAGCCTGCCGGGTTTCGGGCGGTGCGCCAGCAGCCGGCGCTGCAGCATGCCGACCAGGTCCTGGTGGCGGAACTGGCGCAGCGACAGGTTGACGCTCAACTCGATTTCCGGGAGTCCCGCCTCGCGCCAGGTGGCATAGTCAGCGGCGACCTGGCTCACCGTCTGTTCGCCGATCCCCACGATCACCCCGGTCTCCTCGGCCACGCCGATGAATTCATCCGGACCGATCAGCCCCTGCTCCGGATCGCGCCAGCGCAGCAACGCCTCGACGCCCAGCCAGCGCCGGTCGGCAAGACGCACCACCGGCTGGTAGTGGACTTCGAACTCCGCCTCGTCAACCGCCCGCCGCAACCGCTGTTCCAGAAGCCGCTGGCGATCGGCCAGTGCATTGAGTTCCCGCGTCACAAATTCGTAACCGCCCCGTCCCTTCTGTTTGGAGAGGTACATGGCATCGTCCGCCTGTTTCAGCAGATCTTCAGCATCACTACCGTCGTCCGGGAAGAGGCTGATGCCGATACTGGTTCCGACCTGCACCTCCTGGCCGTGGATCGGTACCGGCAGCACCACCTGCCCGATGATCTTGTCGGCCACGTCGCCTGCTTCGTCGGCGCTGCTCAGCGCGTGCAGCACCACCGCGAACTCATCACCGCCCAGGCGCGCCACCGTATCACCCTGACGCACACAGTCGCGCAGACGCGCGGAGACCACGCGCAGCAATTCATCACCCGCTTCATGGCCAAAGGTGTCGTTGACCTGTTTGAAGCGATCAAGATCCAGAAACAGCACGGCCACCTTGCGATCCTGCTGCCGCGCGTTCGCCAGCGCCTGCTCCAGCTCCTGGAACAGGCGCAGCCGGTTGGGCAGCCCGGTGAGGTTGTCGTGGTGCGCCATGTGCTTCATGCGCTGTTCCTTGTCCAACAGCTCCTGCCTGGCCCGCTCGCGTTCCGTCACATCGCGCAGGGTATGTATGACGTTGTGCACCTCCTCTTCGCCGTCGTACAGCGGTGTGAGTTCCACCTCGAACACCAGGTCTTCATCACCCATCCGGTGGTGGTGCAATACCTGCACCGACTCTTTCAGCGCAAACACCTGGCTCAACGGACAGGCGTGGTCGGGTTCCCGACAGGGGCTGTCAAACCCATAGAGCACCTTGTAGCAGGGCATGCCGGCAAACAGGGTCGAATCCAGCCGACCGGGCAGGGACCCGCCACGCGGGCGATTGACCAGGGTGGTCCGGTAGTCGGCGTCCACCACCATGATCCGTTCCGGTATGGTGTCGATCACGCTCTGCAGGAAGCGGCGCTGCTCAGCCAGGGTGTGTTCCCAGTGATGGCGGCTGATCGCGTTGGAAAACACACCCCCCACGGAGGTCAGGAAGTGCATATCGTCCTCGCTCCATTCCCGCGCCTCGCTAAAAACGCCCAGCACGGCACTGCGGCTCTTGTGCACTGTCAGTTTGGCCAGCATGGCCGAGCGCAGACCCTGGGCTCCGAACAGGTCGGGAAGGCGGGGCAGGCGGTCGGGCAAAAAGATCCCGGCGCGCGAGTGTCCCAGCAGCGCAAACCAGGAGCTCACCTCCTCGGCCGACAGCCAGGTGGGAAGTTCTTTTCCATGATCCCGCCGGTACACCGCCGCGCGTCGATAGCCCGCAGTCTCGCTGTCGTAGATCAACAGCATGCCGCAACGGCCACCCAGCGCCTGCACCAGCAACGCCAGCCCGGTGTCCAGCGTCTCCCGGTAACCACGGTTGGAGAGCGCGGAGACGCCCAGATCGGCCACGATGGCGTGACGCACGCCCCAGGACCGGATCTGCTTCTCCTGCTGACGCCGTTCCGTGAGGTCCACCAGCAGAGTGAGCGCCTCAGGTTGTTCTCCCGAATCGATGAGGACGGTTTTCAGCTCGGCCGGGAAACGCGCTCCACCGCGGCGCCGGCATTTACCGGTTGCTGTTATCGAGACGCCGTTCTGCAGGTCAAACCACATCTCTGTCAATTCGCCCTGCCGGCTTTCGAACAGCTCGGAGAGGCGCATGTCGACCAACTCATCTGCCGGGTAACCGGTAATCCGCACCGCCTGATCATTGGCCAGCAGAATGCGCCCGTGGAGGTCGTGAATCAGCGCACAGTCGGCAATCCGCTCAAACAGTTTGCGGAACCGCGCCTCACTGTCGCTGATCAACTGCAGCTCATGGTTGCGCCGGAAAATCGCGGCCAGCGGTTTGGAGAGCCGCTCCAGCATCTCCAGCGCCTGATCGTCCGGCACCGGTGACTTGCCGGCCACCACGATCAAACCCTCCACCCTTTCGGAGCGGATGGCCGGGACGGCCACCAGGTAGCGCAACCGCAGTTTCCGCATGATGGGAAAAAGCGATTCATATTTGAGATCCAACAGGCTGACCATCACTGAAGTGCTCACCAGTCCGATCCTTGCCAGAAACCGCTCCAGCAGCTCGTCCACCTGTGCCTCGGGTGCACCCCCGTTGCACACCGCCTCCTGCAGCGGAATGGCGTGGCTCTCCTCGTAGCTGAAAATGGCGCCGACCTTACCGTGAACCAGGGTGAGCGCATCGGCCAGCAGCGCGTCGGTGATCTCTTTCAGCGGCTTTTCGTCCAGCAGGCCCGTGGAGGCGCGCTCCATGGCGTGAATGATGCGTAAGGCCCGGCGCATCCGGCCAATCAGCGACAGTCTGGTGAGCATGCTGCTGGAGAAGCGACGCATCACCAGCAGCAGCAGCAGCGCGAGGGTGAGGAGCACGATCAACAACACCACCACCGGCCATGGCGGCATCCAGGCATGCACGCGGTCCACGACCAGATGGTCCCTGGCGACCACATCATCGGTGAACGCAACCACCGTGCGCGGATCCGCATCGCCAGTGCCTGGCCCGGCGCGGGCCAGATCCACCCGGTATTCGTCAACCACCCACGCCGGCAGGACATTCCGTGCGAGCATGTGCCAATCGACCACCCCATACAGGAGTCCAAGCATCCGATCGCTGCCGGCAACCGGCCAGAGCATTTCGATGGAGGCGCGATCCGGATCGAAGCAGACTGTGGGACCGGCCGCCGGGCTTTGCGCGTGGAACTCGCGCAACCTGGAGAGGCATCCCGCGCCGGCAGCCCCCGAATCGCCATTGGCCATCGCCTGCCAGAGCTGAACACCGGAACCGGGATCGAGCAGCGCCAGCTCGCGCAGGTGCGGCCACTGAGTCATCCAGGAGGAGAGATCGGCCGGCTGCGCGGGTGCGGCGACTGGCGGGTTTTGTGCGCTAAACAGCGACAGCTGGACCCGATTGAAGAGGTGGTCTAATTCGTGGTGAATCTGCTGATGAACCACCTGTCGGTCATGGGCTTCATCCACCAGTTCCAGGTCGGCAAGATGTTTCAGCACCAGGAAACTTATGGTCAGCAGCACCAGCAACAGGACCAGACCGATCCCTGCCAGGCGCCGCATGGCCCGGCGGACCGACAGTGCGGTGGTGAAAGAACCTGGCACCGCGCGCTCCGATCTCCCGCTGATTCGTCGATGCTTAAAGCTTTATTAGAACTTTAAGAATCCCTAAATTAAATCTAGGTGACGAATGCGTGCAGAACCATGAACCGGTCCAAAATTTCGTGGAAATAGTGCGGAAATAGAAGCTTTTACGCCGCTTACGCCGGGTCGAGAGCGAAGCGCTCCCCGCCGGCCCGAAGCGTTTTCAGACTAGCATCCGAAGAGGTCCAGCGAACCGGGCCACGAATGCGTGCCGTGCTCCACTGTGGCCAGCAGCGGAGCGGGCAGCAGCGGTTTGAGGGTGTCTACATTGGCGTCGGCAAAGGGCATCTCCGGATCGATCCGGTTGGCCACCCAACCGGCCAATGTCAGACCGCGATCTGTGATGGCGCGCGCCGTCAACAGGGCGTGATTGAGACAACCCAGGCGCATGCCGACCACCAGGATCACCGGGTGACCCAGCGCCACCGCCAGGTCGGCGAGTGTTTCGTGCCGGCTGATGGGCACCAGCCAGCCGCCCGCGCCCTCGGTCAGCACGCAATCGAACGCCGCCTCCAGGCGGTGACAACCGGCCACCAACTCCTCCAGATGGATGGCCACACCCGCCTGTTCAGCGGCCAGATGCGGCGCTATCGCCGGCTCCAGGGCTACCGGATTGACCGCCTCGTAGCCGGCCACACCGCCTGCCGCGGCCATCAACCGAAGCGCATCCTCGTTGCGCAGCCCCTCAGGGGTGTGCTCACTGCCGGCGGCCACTGGCTTGTAACCGACCGCCCCGAGGCCCGCCGTCCGCAGGGCACGCAGCATCAGGCAGGTGACGTAGGTCTTGCCCACGCCGGTATCTGTCCCGGTGATGAAGTATCCGGCCATGGCGGTCAGCGGGTGGGCAGGGGCACCTGGATCGACTGCTCCGGCACCCGCCGCGCACCTACGGCATTCGGCGCCCAGGCCATGCCGTAAACCACCTC
>JBNLBB010000110.1:0-8688 GCA_050302415.1 Gammaproteobacteria bacterium
TTCCGGTCGCCACTGCCTGCCGCATACCCCGCGGTGAGGGTGAAATCCCCGGGCAGGTTGGTCTGCCAGTTCACGCCAAGATCAAAAGCAGCGGCCCGCACATGGCGCTTGGCCACACTCTCCACCTCTGATTGGGTGGAACTGATGGATTGGTAATCCACCAGTTTCTCCTCACCCCAGAGAAATCCGGCATCGAACCAGTAGTAGAAACGCCCGGCAGACTTTGATCTCCACCTTCCCTGGGTTCGCCAACCAAACCAGAGCGCCTCGAAATCACTCTCGTCTCTGAGCTCGCGGTCCACTACCATCCCCAAAGACTCAGTCGTCGATTGATCAAGTTGGTAGAGGAAAAAGATACTTCGCTCGACATCCTCGTCTTCGAGCTTTTGAGAGCGCACGGCAAACAGTCTGAGCAGTTCGTCCTCATCCGGGTCTATGCGCTCATCTTCTGATGATACTTTGGCCAGTTCGCGTGCAATACCAAACTCAGCGTGGGTCTCCCGGGTATCGTAGTGAAGGCGCACGGCGTCCAGGTTCGCATCCCACCACCACTCGCGTGAGTCGATGAAATTCTGCCGCCCAAACTGGTAGCCCACGCGATCGTCGAACCAGCCGCCGCTGAACAGCCACATCTCGCCACGACGCCATTCGCTGGTCCGCTCCGATTCGTCGGTTTCGAGTTCCCTGTCCTGACGCTGGCGGGCACTTGCCTCGAAAAAGAGAGCGCTGTGGTTGGTGTAGTGGTAGAAGAGCTCCAGGTCCAACGCCACCGTGTCACGCTCCAGGTCGTCCGGGTCGGTGGCAAACGAAAAATCGGTACGCCGCTCACGTTCGAAGCTGACTTCCCCACCGATGGTCAACGGGCGACCGAACAGCACGGCGGTCAGTTCCGTATCGGGTAGTTTTTCATCCGGTCGCTGGCGCAGTTTTTTTGCACGGGCCGCACCCGAGTAGACGACAATCCGGTCCGCCGACGCCTGCGTCTCCGAATCTTCCCCAGTTCCGGCTGCCGGCGGAGCGGGCGCATTCTGTGCGATTTCCTGCGCTGCCTTCTGAGGTGCTTCTCCAGGTGCTTCGGACACCGCTGCCTGGGTGGGTTTCGAGACTCCGGTTGCAGCTACGGCTGCCAATTGCATCGGTGCTCTGGCTGGCCCTGCCTGCGTCGCCGATTCGGCCTGCAGCGCGTTGGCGGTAGAGGGCAACGCGCCGGATTCACGCATAAACGCTCCATCGAACCGGCTCTGCCAATCTGCCAGTGAACGGCGCGCCTGCTGCTCATCGGTGTAGCAGCCGCACAACACACGGATTCCTGCTGCCTCATGTTGGAGGCGGCAGCTCGTGTCGTTTGCCCCCGCCAGCCGATTCTCGGCGTTCACCCGCTCCTGGTAGTGCCCGACCTGCACGGACCAGCACCCACCATCAGCGAATACCATCTGACACGCCTGCAGCCCGCCCAGCACCAGGGCCCACTGCGCCCACCTCACGCGTACAGTTCCTGCTGACCGGGTTTCGTATTCAGCGCCTCTGCGCGCTCTTCGCAGAGGCGCAACAGCTTGGCGGTCAGGTGGCGGCGCTCCTGAAACTGGGTGCTGAGTTGGATGTGACGCATCAGAGTCAGAAATGCATAGACCCGAATCGGGTGACGGTGCGATTCTCCGCCCAGCGCCAGATAGCGTCGAAGCATCGCCTCCTCCTGGTCCTGCCAGGCAGTGGCGTCACCGGTGACGCGCAACGCCTGTTCGGTGATGTGGGCAATGAAGTTGCCGATATCGAGAGCCGGGTCTCCCTTGCAGTAGAGGTCGAAATCGATCACCCACACCTGCCGGTCATCCACAATCAGCTGATCGGCATAGTAGTCGCGATGAATGCCGCACAGCGGGCGTGCACCCAACGACTGCGCAATGACCCAGGCCTTTCGCTTGAGCGCACTGATTCGCTCCTGCCAATCGGGATGGAGCAGAACCACCTGTTCGAGCCGTTCGAAAAGTATTTCAAGTTCATCCATCATGCTGTGGCTGAATCGGGGCGGTACTTCAGTACAGTGAATCTTGTACGCCGCCTCGGCCGCACGGCGCGCCACCTCCCGACCGCGTGGACCGCCGATCAGGGCGCTGGCTTCCGCACCGGCCACCTTTCGCTGCAACCAGAGGTGCAGGGATTCGACGTGTGCCACCGGCTCCGGAGTGGCTATGCCGTCGGCGCCGCCTTCGCGCATCCCCGCCCCGTATATCGCGCCGACGAGGTTGAAGTCCTTGATACCGCTACGCTTCCGTCTCACCTTGCCGATCAGTACCGCTTCCGTTCCATCGGCCAGCTCCATACCGTACTCAAGAAGGCAGCGACGCCCCGGCTTGTAACGGGTGACGCTGATGCTACGCAGCGTGGTGTTGGCGTATCGGGGATGGGCGGCCAGCGCCATGTTCAGTGCGGCGGCCGCGGCATCCGGATCCAGGGCCTGCGCGAGCGAGGGTAAGGCTTCATCGCCGATCACGCCATAGGGATCGCTGACATTCATGCGGCGTACCGATGCCTCAATACCCGGTTCCACACCGCCATCATGGATTCGACCTGCGCCTCAACCGAGAAACGGTTGAGCGCCGATTCGCGGGCCGCTATCCCCATGCGGGCTCCACGCATCGGATCCCGCAATATGATCTCGATCTCTTCGGCCAACCCCTCGGGGCTGTCCGGCGGCACCACGAATCCGTTCACACCGTGCTGGATCATTTCGGGGATTCCGCCCACACTCGGCCCGATGATCGGCACCCCGCATGAGAGCGCTTCCATGAAGCTGACCGGCATCCCTTCCGAGCGACTGGAAAGCACCCCGACAGTGGCCCGCTGCCACCACCCGCGCACCTGGTCCTGATCGGCCGCCCCGGGCAGATCCACCAGGTTTTGCAGATCAAGTTCACGGCGTTGTTCCTCGATCTGTGCGCGGGCATCGCCTTCCCCTAGCACCACACATTTGAACGCCACGCCGCGATCTCGCAGCAAGGCACAAGCTTTAAGCAGCACCGGCAGATTCTTCACCGGATGCAGCCGCGCCACGCAGACTATCCAGGGCACTTCGCCGACCTCCCGCCTGCTCGGTTGGAACCGGGTGGTGTCCACCCCGCAGGGGATGACCGACAGGTTGTCGGTGGGCGCCCCCAGTTGATCCACCATGTGCATCACGTTGGCCTCCGATACTGTGATCACGGCATCGGCATCGCGGCAGCGCTGCGCGAAATCAGCCGGCGGCCGGTCGAAAATGTCGTAGCGATGCGCCGTGAAAGTGAACGGCAAACCGGTGGTACGGGAGAGATCGCGCGCCACCTCCGTGGCCCGGGTGGCGAAGTGAGCGTGGATCAGTTGCGGCTGAAAGCTGCGCAGAACATCGTGGAAGCGCTCCGGATCGTAGCAGGTGATCTCTTCCAGACGGTTGTCACGCACCACGGCGTGGCGCACTTCGTCCTGCGGCCTGCGCCGGGAGAGAATGGTCACGGCCACACCGCGGCGCTGCACTTCGGCAATCTCATTGGCAATAAAGGTTTCCGAGAACTTCGGAAACACGTTGACGACATAAGCGATGCGCTGTAATACCATGCTTTTCTCCCGGCGCGCCATCAAGCCAACCCCGCAAGTTCGACCACCCGTCGCGCGTTGCCGTCCCAGGTGTAGTTTTTCTTTACCGTGTCGGCAGCCAAATGCCCGAGCGACTCCTGCAGCGATGGATCGAACAGCACCCGCTGGCAACACGAAACCAGCTGATCCAGGTCTCCCGGAGGATAGAGCAATCCGGTTTCACCATCCTTAAGCACTTCGCCGATCTGGCCCACATCGGCAGACACCACTGCCGTCCCGCAGGCCATGTACTCGAAGAGCTTGAGCGGTGAGAAGTAAAACTGGTGATCGAGTTTCGGGTAGGGCGCCAGCGCGACATCGAATTCGCGAATCACGCGCGCCACCGCTTCGTGGTTCATGGCACCGGTGAAAATGGCGCGATCCTTAAATCCCATCTTTTCAAAGCGCTCCTGCAAAGGTTGGTGTAGCGGGCCATCGCCCACGATGACCATCTGCACGCAGGGGAAATCGGGTACCAGACGCTCCAGCAGGTCCGGCAGAATCTCCACACCATGCCACTCTCGCAATCCCCCGACAAAACCCAGCACCGGGCCATCGCCCACGCCCAAATGGCTACGCAGGTTGGGTGACCGCGGTGCCGGGTGAAACAGTTCCGTATCGATCGCGTTGGGTACCACATGAATGCGCTCGGCAGGCACACCGCAGTCGGCCGCATGCCCCGCCAGAACCTTCGATACGACGAGCACGGCATCTGCCGCCTGCAGGAGCGCCTTTTCCGCCGCCACGGCGAGCTCGGTGGTCCCTCCCGCCCGATAGGTGGCATGCTCTTGAGCCAGCGGCGCATTGAGTTCCACCAGTAGCGGCCTGCCGGTGGCATTCGCCAGCGCGACGGGGGCGATCGAATGGAGCGAAGCGCGTACGTAAATCACGTCGGGAGGAACATCAACGAAGCGCTGTAGCAGATTCTGCTCCAGATAGCGGTCGTACAGGATCCGCCGCAGATCTTTTGCCAGCACTGAATGGCCGCCTAACGTTTGGGCATAGGCGTCAAATGCGCTGATGCTGCCAAGCACCTCTTCGCTGGCCGGCAGATGGAGAAAGCTGCCGCGCACCTCCGCAGGAGTCTCCCAGGGCGATTTCAGGGCCACCGGCGCGACCAGCACCACCTCGTGACCCGCCCGATCCATGGCCGCTATCATTTCGCGCACATGCACGGAAGCGCCTTTGCTACCGAGCACCGGAATGCCGTAGTCGGGGCAGAGGTAGAGTATTTTCATACCGGGCCACCGACCTGTGCCACTCGCGGCATGAGGGTCAAACCCGTCGCGCCGGTGCCGCCTCGCGGCAACGGCTCCTCCAGCCAGTCGAGCGCGACACCTCCGTGCCGACTTGCCTCTTCCGCATGAGTCAGCAGCACTTCGAGCCATTCGGGCCAATTGGATTTCTGGTGCTCGAACAGGTGCACCGCAACCTGCATACAGCCCCATGCATAGTAGTAGGGAAGATTCCGCAGCCACGCTGCCGGCACCAATGCGCGGTAGGCGGCAACAAACTGGACGGCGAAGCGCCGGGCGCATCGCTGAGAGACGTTGTACACCGGCTCCGCGTGCGACAGTCGCGCCACGAAGCGGCCGACTTCAAGCGCGGGATCGGCATCCGCGGCGGAATCGAAGTCTATCAGCGCCAGTTGCCCGTCGTGGTAAAAAATATGGTCGGGCTTCAGGTCCAGGTGCGCCGGCCGATGAACGTGATCGACCAGGCCCTCCCGGATATTGGTCACCAGTCGATCAAGTGTGGTCGTCAAATGGGGGGCGGCAGCGTGGAGTATGACGCGCGCCCGTTCGATATTGGCCTCTTTATCGCGACTGCGGACGCACCGGTGTAATGATTCGCCATGCAGTTGCCATCGCGCGACGGTTTCGGCGAGCTGTACGGCTTCGTCATGGGTAGCCCGCTGCTCTTCGAACAGCGCCTGCAGGGAGATGCCGGGGACGGCGGCGGTAACCGAAAGACCGTGCGATGGATCCCGATAGATGCTATCGGCAATGGTGAACGGCAGGCTACCCTGCCGGGCGTGGGACTCGATGAGCGCGTGGGGTGTGACTTCAGCAGAGGCGGCTTCGCTGTGATCCACCTTGACATAAAAGTCGCGTTCCACCTCGCGTGCCGATTCCTGATTGACCGCGGCAACGCGGGCACGGACCACGGCGGAGATACCCACACGCCAGCGCACTGGCTGTGCGGCAAGCGTCTGCATCCGCCAGTCACCCGGTCCAAACAGGTCCGGAGCGTGCACCTGCAGTAATTCAGGTAACTGCTCGGAGATGTGCAAAACGTCCGGAAGTCGGTGGTCGAGCGGAAAGCGCTGCAACAGCATCCCCAGATTGGCAACCTCTACAAAGCGCGCCAATGGTTCGCCCGCGACCCGCTGGGAACTGATGCGTTGCAGGTGCTGCAGCCTCGCGGCCAACTTCTCCCGGGTGGCATAGAGAAAACCGGTCACCCAGTGTTCGCTCTCCACTCCGCTCTCGTGACGCACGGTCACCGCGTAATGCAGTATGCAGCGCACGCCCCGGCGGTAACGCAACCGCAGTAGGCGGCATCCGCTGATACTCCATTGCCCTTCCTCCGCAATCAGCGGCGCAAGATGTGACACCATCAGACTGGTATCCAGGGCCAGGGCCAGGGTGGGAAAAGCCGGATCGTCATAATAGTTTGGTGACGAAGACATGTTCTTCTCCCTTCAGGCCGCGCCGCGATGCAGGGTGGTGACTTCACCACCCGCGTCGCTCATGTTCCACAGCTTCTGGTACGCCGGATTTTCCGCCAACAGATCCGCGTGGCTACCCGCCGCGACGAGGCGTCCCTGGTCAAACATCAGCACCCGATCCGCAGCGGCGGTACTGGCGAAATCGTGGGTGATGTGGAGCGTACTGCGCCCGGCCTGGAGCCGGTCCAGTGCGGCGCGCACCAGTGTGCGACTGCGCACGTCCAGGCCGGTCAGCGGTTCATCAAGAATCAGAATCGGTGCGTTGCGAATCACGGCCCGGGCAATTGCCAGACGCTGGCGCTGACCGCCGGATAGAGACTTGCCCCGCTCGCCCACCAGGGTGTCGAATCCATCGGGCAGCTGTTCCACGAATTCGCGGGCATCGGCAATCTCTGCGGCTTCAAAGATCTCGTCGTCGGAGGCATCCAGCCGGCCATAGGCGATGTTTTCGCGCACCGTACCTGCAAACAGCACCCCCTCCTGCAGAACCACGGCGATCTGGTCGCGCAGGGAACCCAGCGTGTAGCTCCGGATGTCACAGCCGTCCACCCGCACGGCGCCGGCGGAGGGATCGTAGAAACGCAGCAGCAGGTTGGCGAGGGTCGACTTGCCCGCGCCACTGGCACCGACCACCGCCACATGTTCACCGGGAAGAATGGTGAAAGAGACTTCATCCAACACGCGGTCGCCACGCCCGTAGCCGAAACTGACCTTCTCAAAGCGCACTTCACCGCGCAGCTTCGGCGCCGGCAGGGCAAAGACTTCGTCACGCACATCGGGTTCGATCTCCATGACGTGCATGATGCGCTCGGCACAGGCGCTGACATTGGCCAGCTTACCGGTTGTCTCGGCTATCTTCTGAACCGGCTTGTTCATCGACTTGAGGTAGGCGGCAAATACCAGTAGATCTCCGGCGCTGAGAAACCCCGCCTGAACCCGGATCACCCCATACCAGATGACGGCACAGGTTCCTACGGCAAGCACCACGCCCACCAGGCGCGACAGGTGCGCCTCCAACCGGGCCGCTTCCAGACCGGCTTCGAGATTCTGCTGTTCGTAGCGTGAATAGCGTTCGTCCTCAAAGGCCTCCCGCGTGAAGGCCTGAACCAGCTTGATCGCTCCGAGACGCTCGTTGAAGGTATTTGCCAACTCGCCTTCACGACCGCGCTGGCGGTGGGTGGCTTTGCGTATCCGCACCGAAATCGCCCGGGCACAGAGGGCCAGCGGCGGTATCACCAACATCGCCACCAGGGTCAACCGCCAATCCATCCACAGCATGACCAGCAGCATGCCCACCATGAACAGGCCCCGCTCCGTCACTGAGGCCAGCGACGAAACCAGTACCTCGCGCAGTGTGCGGATATCGCCGGTCAGACGCACCAGCAGGTCGCCGGAGTGATTCTGGTCATAAAACGAGTGCGACAGGCGCTGAATGTGATGGTAGAGACTACGGCGAATAGCGGCCAACACGCGCTGCCCGACGCTCTTGAAAATATAGTTGTGGCCAAAACCGAAAATCCCGATCAGCAGCGCTATGGCAACCGTGGAGAGCGCAATCAGCGCCAACAAGAGTTGCGGCTCACTTTCCAGTTGCGGAAACGATTGGAAGATCCACACCCCCGACACCGGCATCAAAATGGCATCGAATACCAGTTTCAGAGGCCAGGGTTTCAGCAACTGCATACCAGCGACAATCGCCACACAGACCCACCCCAACAGCAGCAACTTCCAGAAGGGCCGGATGTGATGGCCGAAGTGGTGGACCGCCTGGCGCCACAGGCCGGGCCGCGGTACCGCCTGACTCAGCCGGTCAGGGCTCATGACATCACCGCCCATTCCTGGCGTGAAGACACCTGTTCGGCATTGTGGTCAATCTGTTCCATCACCATGCGCGGAAGCCGCTGCAGTCCTTTGATATCCATCACGGCATGAGCACGCGCATGTTCTTTCCCGATCGCCTGACTCATCCATTCGCCCAGCGTGGCGGGACTCAGCTGATCTGGATGCAGCATATCGATCACACCCAACTGCTGCAGGCGTTCGGCGCGGATGATCTGCTCGCGGCGCGGCACCACCCGCGGCACCACCAGGGCGCGTTTTTCGAAAGAGAGCACTTCGCACACCGTGTTGTAGCCCCCCATGGTGACCACGAATTCGGCATCGCGCAGGAGTTGTGTCGGCTCCTGGACAAACTCCAGCACCTTCAGGTACGGCCGGGTCTGGGCCAGGACGCGGAGACGGTTTTTCACCACCGCATCCATAAATGGGCCGGTTACCACAACCATCTGCATCCCAGCCGGGTGGGCGGCGGCTGCAAACGCTGCGGCCAGCGCTGCGCCATCCTGACCGCC
>JBNLBB010000111.1:0-8538 GCA_050302415.1 Gammaproteobacteria bacterium
GCCCAATCTCCATCCAGTCCCATTATTCATCTCTGTTTCATCCAAGCCCGGTACTGTTGCCTCCATGCAGAGTTTATCCGGGAGACCTACCATGATCCACGATCCGCTTCGTTTAGCGCGCCCCGCGTTGACCCTGATCTTCAATCTCGTGCTGGCCATCTCGGTGGTCATGGCTTACGTGGTGGAAACCGGCGCAGCGCCCATGCACACCCTGGCCGGCTACCTGCTGTTGGGCGGTTCACTGTTGCGGCTGTGGTGGGAGTTCGGTGGCGCACACGGCAGCGCGGCATCAGACGCCGCACGGGCTGCAGCCGGCCCCGCCCTGCGTTTCCGTCGGCTCAAGCTGGCAGCCCTGAGCCTGATGCTCGCCACCGCCATCAGTGGTTTCGCCGCCAATGGCGCCCAGGACGCCATCGGTCCGCTGAGCGGCCTGCTGTGGAGCGCCTCCGCGCTGACCGCCAATGTCGCGACCACTGTCCATCTGGCGTTGAGCGGGTTGACCCTGGGAACGATGGTGGCGGCGCTGGTCGCCTGGGGGGTTGTGGCGAGACAGGAAAAAGGGAGTGTTTCGGGACTGCCTGCCGGGCGGTGACGCAGAGTGCCGACCCATTCCCGCTTCCGTGTTCACTCCCTGATCATAAGCAATGATTCGCTCACCGCGCGATTTCTGCCCTGCTCCTTAGCCAGATAGAGTGCTTGATCCGCCCGCCGCGTCAGACTCTCTTCGGTGTCATCTTCAGCCAAAACCGCCACCCCCAGGCTGGCAGTTTTTCCTCCGATGACGGGAAAGGCGTGCCCGGCCACCCGGGTGCGCAGTTTTTCCGCAAGCACCAGTGCCTGTGGCAAATTGGTATTGGGGGCAATCACGATGAACTCCTCCCCCCCCCAACGCCCGACAGAATCGGTGGCCCGTACACTGTCGCGCAGCAGCTGTGCCATCTCACGCAGCACCTCGTCTCCCACATGGTGACCATACTCATCGTTCACCGACTTGAAGTGGTCCAGATCAATGAGGATCAACGCCAACGACTGGTCATACCGCACAGCGCGACGCAATTCCTCTTCCAGCAGTTGGTCGATTTTGGTCCGGTTGTAGAGTTGGGTCAGCTTGTCGGTAATGGACAGCAATTCGATTTTCTTGTAGTCCAGCTCCAGTTTTTCCGACAGCTGGTTGAACCAATTGACCAGCAGACCCAATTCATCGTTGCTGTGCACCGACAGACGCTTGCCGAAATCGGGGCGCCCCTCCGCGAGATCTCGCATGCGGGTAATCATTTCGCGCAGGCTGCGCCGCGTGGCCATGGAGAGTGCAAAGGTTAAAGCGATGATTAGTATCAACAGCAACACGCCCATGGTCAAACCGAGCAACAGTAATCGGGACAGACGTCTGTTGGTCTCTTCGACAGTCACATTGACCCGCTGCTGGGCCGTGGCACGCAAGCGGAGCAGTGTCTCGCTGACGGCGTTGTGAAAACGCTCCACGTGGTCGATCAGCTGGTATCGGGCCTCGGCGGTTATCCGGTCGCCCAGCAGGGCGAGCGAAAGCGCATGCGCATTGGCGTAGTAGGCGGAGAAATCCTGCCGCAAGGCGGCAATTTCCTTTGGATCCACCACCTGATGGTACTGCGCCATCTCATCCAGGTTGCCTTCAATCTTTGCCCGGTTTTCCTCAATGGAATCGAGCCACGCCCGCTCTCCAGCCAACACCGCGTCCTTGAACTGCGACACCACGGACTCAAACAGCTGGATATTTTCCGCGCTCAGAGTCATCACCGGCAGGGATTCATCGCGGATTTCCGTAATCGCCAGGCTGGCCAAGCGGTGCTCACCGTAAGTAACATAGAGGTAGGCACCGTACAGGGACATGGCCGCCACCGGAGCAACCAACATTCTCTGGAAAATGGTAAGGCTCATCCGGTACGACACCGACTAATAACTAAAACGCCCCTATGTTAACCGTGCCCGTCAGGCGCGTTAAGTGGCGGGCACCGCGCCGTAGGTTTTTTGCGATCGGAATGAAAAAGACGCTTCACAACGTCATTGTCGGAATTGCAGCACAGCTGTTGGCACTTTCGTGGACGGTGCTCCCGGCCACTGGCGCGGAGCTCGGTGAGCACCTCGTGCTGCGCGGGTTCTACACGCTGGATGCCACCCACAGCGACAGTGACGGCGCAGTGGTACCCACAGCTGGCGACCCCTTCCTGCTCGACGAGGGCGACACTTCAACCCGCGGATCACTGGTGGGCCTGCAAGCCGACTACGCCCTGAGTTCGCGTCTGGAGTTGACGCTTCAGGCACTGAGCGCGGCCCAAAAAGAAGGAGAATACGATCCCAGCCTTGAGTGGGCCTACCTGAGTTACGACCTGGGCGGCGATCTGCGCCTGCGTGGCGGGCGCATGAAGGTGTCACTGCTGCAGGGCACCGAACTGCGTCACGTGGGATTCTCCCGCCTCTGGGTCCGACCGCTGGTCCCGACCGGTGGGGCGGGCGGATTCGAGCAGTACACCGGCTTGGAATTCATCCAGGGAATCACCACCGACAGCTATACCTTCACCGTTCAGGGAGGCGTGGGTCAGGCCGAGCACGACAAGGATTTCGTCGACAACCGCTACATCGCCCATGTGAGCACCCGGATCGAACGCGAAGACAGTTGGCTCAATCTCTCGCTGCTGCGTGCCAAATACGACGTGGACACCATCGACGGTCGCGACCTGAAGGACGGCGCAGAACTCAGCATGGCCGCCATGGAGTCCGAAATACATGCCAACGACTGGGTGATCAATGTCGGGCTGGCCTACGGCGAGGCTGAAATCAATCCCGACGAACAGATGGCCTACCTTTCGTTGGGTCACCGTTTCGGACGCGCCACGCCCTATGTGCTCGGCATGCAGCGGCGCATGATTTTTGATGCGTCAGAGTTTCCGTCCGCCGCGCCAACGCCACCCGGCCCACCTCCACCCGGTCCGCCGCCACCCCTCGCACCACCTTCCCCAAGGGACGGCACGGACGTCTTCGACACCTTGGCAGTGGGGATCCGTTATGACGTGACCGCCACCATGGCCATCAAGGGTCAGTGGGATCGCTGGTCTGTGGATGAACGCAGCCGTTCCGCCACTGTTGGTCCGATCAAGCGCGACGGTAACCTGTTCACGCTGACGATCGAGGGGGTATTTTGATGCGCCCCCTAGCCGCCTCACTCCTGCTTCTTTTTGCGACCACTGTTCAGGCAGAGTTTCTGATTGTGGTGAGCGAGACCTCGCCCATCACCGAGCTGAGCGAAAAAGAGGTCGCCAACATCTTTCTGGCCCGCACCAACCACCTCGATATGATCGGGCGCGTTCAGCCCCTGGAACTGGATAACCAGGCACAGCATGAGGCGTTCTATCGCCGCATCGCGGGCAAGAGCCCCGCCCAGATCAACTCGTACTGGACCACACTGATTTTTACCGGCAAAGGCAAGCCACCCAGGGAGGTGAAAGGCCGCGATGCGCTCATGGAGGAACTGGCGCGCAACCCGGGGGCGATCACCTACCTGCCGGGGGAAGCGGTTGGCTCGGGATTGCGAGTGGTATTCACCCTGCCTTGATCAACCGGATGCCGCTTCCATGGGCTGACCCGGTCGGCGCCGCTCTATCGCCAACTTCCAGGCAGTTGGGTGACCCCAGGGCACTCACAGCAACGTCGTAGTTGTCGATGCTCTCGTCCGACTAGCGGGTGGGTTGAGTGGCGCTGACGGCCGTGACCTGCTGCAGGATGAATCCACTGGCGACAGTCGTGTCGGCGGAGATCCCAATAGGCGTTCCCACGCTGCGGGCAATGGTCGCGCGCATTATCGCCGCGAATGGCAGGGTGGTCATAGCTGTGCACCGGAATCCAGAATCGTACCAATCCGCGGGCGTGAGAGTGACGGCCGTCAACTCGTCCCTGCGGCGGGATGGCGGTAGAGATGCCAGTGCGTGCCGCGAAACGGTACGGCGGTTTCAAAGCGGGCACCGAGAGCCTCAGCCAGGCGAAGCGACGGAGTATTCTCCGGGTGAATAAAACTGATCAGGGAGATCTCCGGCAGGTGGGCCAACCCAACCTGCTGCACCGCCCTGGCCGCTTCACTGGCGAACCCCTTGCCCCAGTGGGCGGGTGCCAGCGCCCATTTGATCTCCGGACTCGGCCAGTCATTGGGATACCAGAATCCGACCGTGCCCAACACCCGTCCACTGGCCAACTCCTCCACGGCGTACGGACCGTAACCGCGAAGTTGCCAGTGACCGATCAGGGAACACAGGGTGCGCCAGGTTTCTCCTTCCGTGAGTACGCGGCCCAAGGTGTAGCGTGTGGCTTCTTCCGAAGCGCAGTACTGGTGCAGATCCCGCCAGTCCTCGTCGCGGAATTGGCGCAGCAGCAGGCGTTTGGTTTTGATCTCCAGTGGAACTTGATTTTCCATGCAAAACGCCCCCGTGGGTATGTATCACTCATATTCAGATTTGGCGGCAGAATTTTCAGTTTCGCCCAATCTGCCGGGGCAGGATCGTACTCCAAAGACGATGACGACTTCACGTCTTGTGCCTTGTCACTCACCGATCACCTGAATCTGGCGCCGCAACTCCATTACACCAGCAGGTATGTGCTAAGCATATGGGCCAGTTTTTGGTCCTCCAATTCATGCGCGGGATGGGTAATTGATCCGGGTTGGTTGATCGAATTGAGGTAATCTTAAAAACTGCAGTAGGCTATGAATTTCGATTCCCACGCAAGTGAACAGGTGCGAAATCGTCGGCTTGCGCCACGAGCGATAGACGAACGCTGAAAGGCTTGAATGCCCGCCACGCCCAGCATCCCCCACCGTGACCGCCTGGCCGGGTTGCTGCTGATCGGGATCACCGTTCTGGTAATTGTACGGGCCTGGTTCCCCGACTCCGGTGCCGGTTCAGCGGCATCCGTTCTGGTCATCACTCTGTTGCTGATCTTCGGCTTCCAGGTGCGCCTCTCGCGCCTCGCATTTATCCTGGTGGGCGCGCTGCTTTCTGTCATCAGCTTCCTGACGCTCGCGGACTGGCAGGCGAGCATTACGCAGGCGCTCGGCACAGCCGCCTTCATAGCCGCCTTTTTCACGGCGCTCTCCACTCTGCGCAATGCCGCCGGCACCTCGCAGGCCATTCTGCGTTGCAGCCGGTTTCTGTCGCAGCAGCCACCGGGGCGGAGATACGCGGCCCTGACCGTGGGTGGACAGCTCTTTGCCCTGCTGCTCAACTACGGCGCCATTACGCTGCTGGGGAGCCTGGCCACGGCAGACGCCCGTCACGAACCCAACGTGGAAATTCGCAATCACCGCATCCGGCGCATGCTGCTGGCCATCCAGCGCGGATTTCTCTCCACCCTGCCCTGGTCGCCCCTCTCCTTTGCGGTCGCGATTTCCACTGCGGTGATCCCCGGCACGTCGCTGGCCGAGGGCTTCCTGCCCTGCCTGGTGAACGGCGCCATCATTGCAGGAGCCGGCTGGCTGCTGGACACCCTGTTCAAACCCAGGCTCTCGTCGCCGGCCCGACCCCGCAGCAAACCCTCCGACACCTGGTTCAGCATCGCACCGCTATTGCTGCTGCTCGCCATCCTCGCGCTGGTGGTCGGCAGCCTCTACCTGGCCACCGGCATGCGTATCGTGTTCCTGGTACTGATGAGCGTCCCCCTGATCGCATTCGGCTGGGTGACGCTCCAGGTGCTCACTTCACGCGCGACTCCCCGGCTGGGAGAGCGTCTCAAAAATTACGTCGCGGTCGAACTTCCCGGCTACCGGGGTGAGATCACGCTGCTGATGATGGCCGGGTATATCGGCGTTCTGGGTTCGCAGCTGCTGGTGCCCTGGATGCGCGCCGCCGGTCTCGACCTGACGGTGCTGCCCGGCTGGGTGATTCTGGTCGCGCTGGTCTGGCTCATACCGCTTACCGGGCAGCTCGGGATGAACCCGATCCTCACCGTCTCGCTGTTTGCACCACTGCTCCCCGCCGCCGCTGCCCTGGGCGTTTCACCCACCGCGATCATGGTGGCGGTGACTGCCGGATGGACGCTGGGCGGAGCCAGTTCACCGTTTACTGCAACCACGCTGCTGATCGGCTCCTACGGGGGCGTCAGCGCCACGCACGTTGGGTTGCGTTGGAACGGCGCCTACACCCTCACCTGCGGGGTCCTGCTGTCGGTTTGGGTGGTGGGGTACGCGCTGCTGTTCTGAGCCACCGCCGGTGGCCCATCGGAGTCGGGCGGCCGAGTGGGCGCCACAGGGTGTCCTACGCGTCGTCGGTCAGCCCATGTCCGCCCAACCGGGATTGTCAGCCGAGGCCACCAAGATCCGCTCCCCTTTACCGTGGTCGACTTCTCAGCCCGCGGGCTCGGAATCAGATGATCTCCTGGTAGAGCGCGCGGGTGACATCCTGGGTCAGGGGAATGGGATTGCCTCCGGCACTCGGGTCTTCCACCGCCATGCGCGCCAGCAAATCGAGCTGGCTGTTATCCACACCCAGTGCCGACATTTTCAGCGGCACCTGGAGATCGTGGGCAAATTGGGTGAGCCACTCGCAAAAACCGTCGAACCCGCCACCAATATCCAGATAGGCCGCCAGCCGGTCCACGCCCGCTTCTATGGCGGGACGGTTGAATCGCACCACCGCGGGCAGGGCGATGGCGTTGGTCATGCCGTGGGGTGTGTGGTAGACGGCGCCCAGCGGATGCGAAAGGGCGTGCACCCCACCCAGCCCTTTCTGAAAGGCCACCGCGCCCATGGCTGCGGCGCTCATCATGTGCGCCCGCGCCTCCAGATCAGCCCCATCCTGGAACGCACGCGGCAGATTATCCTTCACCAGGCGCATCCCCTCCAGCGCGATACCCTGGGACATCGGGTGGTAGAAGGGGGAGCAGTAGGCTTCGAAACTGTGCACGAAGGCGTCCATGCCGGTCCCGGCCGTGATCGCCGCGGGCAGGCCGACGGTCAGTTCCGCATCACAGATCACCACCGCGGGCAGCATCCTGGGATGGAAGATGATTTTCTTCACCTGGTCGACCGAATGGGTGAGCACACCCGCCCGCCCCACTTCTGATCCGGTTCCGGCGGTGGTCGGCACCGCGACCACCGGCGCGATACCGGCCACGTCTGCCCGGGTCCAGTAGTCGCCGATATCCTCAAATTCCCACACCGGCCGGGTCTGGCCCGACATGAAAGCGATGATCTTGGCCAGGTCGAGCGCCGACCCCCCACCAAAAGCCACCACCCCATCGTGACCGCCGTCGCGATAGCAGGCCAGCCCCTTTGCCAGGCTGATTTCATTTGGGTTGGGCTCGACCTCGCTGAACAGCGCCCGTCCCAGACCGTCTGCTTCCAGCACATCCAGGGCCCTGGCCACAATCGGCAATCGGGCCAATCCGGAATCGGTCACCAGCAGCGGATTGCTGATGCCTGCCACGCGGCAGGCGTCCGCCAGCTCCCTGATCCGACCCGCACCAAAGCGAATGGCGGTGGGATAACTCCAATTTGCGGTGATGCTCATGCTTAAAGCGCCTTTTTGAAGTGGTAGGATTTCACGCGTGTGAGGTTATGAAAACCAATGACCGAAAGCGCACCGCCACGTCCCGTCGCCTTGCACCCCGTCCAGCACAGCCCCGGATCAAGATAGTCGGCGCGGTTCATGAAAACGGTGCCGGTCTGCAGGCGCGGCGCGATGGCGGCAGCGCGCTGCGGATCACCGGTCCACAGCGACACCGTGAGGCCATAGTCGGAGTCGTTCATCAGGTGGATCGCCTGCTCATCGTCCCTGACCTTCATGATGCCGACCACCGGTCCGAAGCTCTCCTCGCGCATCACCCGCATGTCGTGGTTGACGTCCACCAGAATCTGCGGTGCCAGGTAGGCGCTGTCTCCGGTGTCGGCGGGAAACAGCGCCGGATCGATCAGGCACCTGGCGCCGGCCGCGACCGCTTCGGCCACCTGGGCGCGTACGTTGTCGGCAAAGCGCTTGCTGGCCATCGGGCCCAGGGTGGTAGCCGGGTCCAGTGGATCTCCCAACCGGTAGCCCGCGACGATACTCACCGCGCGGCGCACAAACTCGTCGTACAGACTCTCCACCACGTAGATCCGCTCGATACCGCAGCAGCACTGCCCGGCATTGAACATGGCGCCATCGACCAGCGTCTCCACCGCAGCCTGCAGATCGGCGTCCTCCATGACGTATCCGGGATCCTTGCCCCCCAGTTCCAGCCCGACTGCGGTGAAGGTGCCGGCGGCCGCCCGCTCGATGGCGCGCCCGCCCTCCACCGAACCGGTGAAGTTGATGCAGTCGAAACTTCGTGCCTGGATCAACTGCTCGGTCGTTGCGTGATCCAGAAACAGGTTCTGGAACAGCTCCTGCGGTACACCGGCCTGATGAAACGCCAGTGCCATGTGTTCGCCAGCCAACAGGGTCTGTGTGGCGTGCTTGAGGATGACAGCGTTGCCGGCAATGAGGGCCGGGGCAACGGTGTTGATCGCCGTCAGGTAGGGGTAATTCCAGGGCGCAATCACCA
>JBNLBB010000112.1:0-8370 GCA_050302415.1 Gammaproteobacteria bacterium
GGGATCGACCCGATACGACACCGGCAATCGACTGTTTGAAGAACATGTGCGGCTGATGGAAGCCGCTACCGGCAAAGTGGAAGAGATGCATGCCGTGCGTCAGGTCTATTCGGTAAGTGCGGCACAGCTCAATGAACAGATCGAGGCGGTGGAGGCCATTCAGCGGAAAATGGTCAGCGGTATTCAGAGTCGGGTTGCACGCGCCAAAAAAACCGCAGACGGAACCATCTCCGTGGTGGTCATTGTCAGTCTGATCACCGGGGTAGTCGCTATCCTGTTCACCATGCGCGGTGTGGTGGCCCCGATACGCCGGGTGGGCCGTCGTCTGCGGGACATTGCGGAAGGCGAGGGGGATCTGCGCGTGCAACTGGAGGCAAAAGGCCAGGATGAGTTGGCCGAACTGGCGCGATGTTTCAACCTGTTTGTCGAAAAACTGCGATCCACCATGCAGGACGTCGCTCAGTCAACCGACCGGTTGGTGTCCGAGTCACGCGAGGTTTTCAAAATCACCCGGGAGACCCTGGATGGTACCGAATCCCAGAAGCGGGAGACCCAGCAGGCGGCCACGGCGGTGGAGGAGATGAGTGCGACTTCGGCGGAAGTCGCCCGCCACGCCGAAAACGCGGCGGTGTTGGCGGAAAAGGCGGATCAGGCGGTGATCAGTGGGCGCAGCCTGGTGGCCGACAACAAGGCGGCAGTGGAAGCGCTGGCGGCAAAGGTTGCCGAAGCCATGCAGATTGTGGACCGGCTGGACGGGGATGCGCAGAACATCGGTTCGATTCTCGATGTGATTCGGGGTCTGGCCAACCAGACCAATCTTCTCGCGCTCAACGCAGCCATCGAGGCGGCGCGCGCGGGCGATCTGGGCCGGGGCTTTGCGGTGGTCGCCGATGAGGTGCGGTCACTGGCCGGCAGGACACAAGAGGCCACCCAGGAGATCGACGACATGATTTCGACCCTGCAAACCAGCGCGACCAGGGCGGTCAGCGTCATGAAAGAGGGTCACGAACGCGTGGATGCCAGTGTCGAGCGGGCGGAACAGGCCGATAGTGCACTGCAGTCGATCACCGATGCCGTGGAAAGCATCACCCGGTCGAATATTGAGATTGCCAGTGCGGCGGAAGAACAGGCGGCGGTCGCCCAGGAGATCAATCGCAGCGTGGACTCCATCAGTCAGGTGGCGGTGAAAACGGCAAATGGTGCCGAGCAGAACATGGAGGCCATTCAGACACTTGGCAATTTGGCGGAACACTTGCAGCAGTTGGTCGGCCGCTTCAAGATCTAGGCGTTCCGCGAAGTATTCCAAAAGAAAGGGCGCCCTCGGGCGCCCCTTTTGTTTGCAGAGAGCAGCGCTATTTTTTCGTCACTTTGGGCAGCTTGTGGGCAATCCCGTCGTGGCAATCGATACAGGTTTCACCCTTGGCGGCCCGGCGTTCCGCTGAGTGCCGATTGGCGGCCCGCTTCTCCTGCTTTTCCAGGTTCATCTGCTCCTGCGCGTGGCAGTTGCGGCATTCCTGAGAGTCTGTTTCGCGCATCCTGGCCCAGACCCGTTCAGCGAGCTCTTCACGTTTTGCTTCGAATTTTTCGGGTGTATCGATGGTGCCAAGCGCCTTGTGGATGAGTTCGTTGGACGCCTTGAACTTGCGCCATATCTTTGGCCAGAAATTCTTGGGGACATGGCAGTCCGAGCAGATCGCTCGCACGCCGGAGGGATTACTGAAATGCGTTGTCTTCTGATACTCCTGATACACCGTATCACGCATTTCATGACAGCTGATGCAAAAGCCTTCGGTGTTGGTCCAGGTAACAAACTGGTTGAATACCCCGGCACCGATGACGCCTGCTGCAAACAGCAAGATGCCGCCCAGCGGAACGCCGAGCAGCCACTTTTGTTGGGGTTTGGCCCACATGCGCGACCAAAGCCCTCCGTTTGAGGATTGGCTTTCCATGGCTGAACTCCGTGGCTACTATTGCTGGCTGGCGTAGAAGTGGAGCAGTGCCTCTTTCTCGTCGGCGCCGATCTGCTCGTACTTGACCTGCATCTTCTCGGTCATCAGACGTTTGCCGGAGTCATACTCCTC
Organism: Gammaproteobacteria bacterium; assembly: GCA_050302415.1. Lineage (GTDB taxonomy): Bacteria > Pseudomonadota > Gammaproteobacteria > JBNLBB01 > JBNLBB01 > JBNLBB01. The sequence continues at coordinate 2,082 of JBNLBB010000112.1, forward strand.
GAACGCACCCTTGAGATACTTGGTCCACTGGCCTGCCAGCAGGCCGGCATCGTCCGCCGAAGAGCTGCCGGCGTTCTCGTGGCATTTCTCGCAATAGCGGTCATGGACTTCGGCGCCGTGGTCTGCTTTTGCCTGGTCAAACGGCTGCTTGGCTTTTTGGAACGGCAGGCCGGCATAGTATGCCGCCAGCTGGTCGATCTGGTCGTCGGTAAGTTTGGCCACGACATCACACATGGTGGTTGCCGGACGGTTGGTGTCACCGTCGCGGTACTTGGATTCCCGGCAGGCACGCTCCTTGTTCTTGTAGAAGCGCAGGTTGTCGGAGAGGTAGAGTTCCGACATGCCGGCGACAGTGGGTATGTCATCGTGGGTGCTGATGCCCTTGTCGCCGTGACAATCCGTACACTCCTTTAAGACAGCCGGATCGGGTGCCGCATGCGCGGCACTGAGCACGAACCCCGCAATCATTGTGCTTAAGAGTCCTACTCTGTTAATTATCATGATTATCCCCCGTTTTACTTTGTGGAATTGCAGTTGAAGAAGCACTTCATATCAAGCTTTGCAGGGGAACTAGAATAATCCAGTCGAAGCTTAAAAAAATATTAACCGTCACGCAGGCAAATTTTGAAACCTCTGCTATAGCTTAACTAAATGGGTCTATCGTTCATCGATCGAACGAAAAACCAACCAGTTTGTTCTGGATTGATAAGTTTAATCAGGGGGATCTATGGACACACGTCGCTTTGGCGTTGCCGGGCTGATGCTCGGCGCGAGTCTGGTTGTGCTTTCCGGGTGTGGTGGCGATGACGGCAGTGCCGGCGCGGTAGGTCCGCGGGGGCAGGCCGTGGTGCAGCAGGCAGATGCAATTGTGGTCACCATCAATTCGGTCTCGAACACCGACACAAACCCGGTGGTCAACTTTACCGTCACAGACCAGCCGGGGAATGGTTTGATCGGCCTCACCAGTGTACGGGCCAATTTCGCCAAACTGGTACCGAGCAGTAACGGCGACTCCTCCTACTGGGATGCCTATGTCACCAGCGACCGCACCGGCGAGTTGGTGGATAACGGTGACGGGACCTACACCTATACCCTTGCCAAGGCGACTGCCGACGGGGATGCCACCTACGATGCCACGGCCACGCACAGGATTGCGCTGCGCGCCAGCGGAGATTTTCCAACCGCCAACGCCGTCTACACGTTTCAGCCTTCCAGTGGCGCGACCACCGGAATCGCGTCACGGGAAATTGTCGAAGTTGCCTCCTGTAACGAGTGCCACACATCTCTTGGCATGCATGGCAACAGCTACAAGGACACCCGCTACTGCGTCACCTGCCATACCCCTGAGTTGGTCGATGGTACGACTGGAAATACCGCTGACTTCAAGGTGATGGTCCACAAGATTCACATGGGCAGCAAACTCCCGAGTGTGCTAAACGGCGTCGACTATTTCGTGCGACCGACCAGCGACGGCTTTTCGACTGTCAACTTCCCGCGTGATATTCGCGACTGCACCAAGTGCCACGATGCGAACAATACCAACACACCGCAGGCGGGAAACTGGACGGCTCGGCCAACTCAGGAAGTCTGTGGTTCCTGTCATGATGACGTCCAGTTTGATCAGACTGTAGACGCTGTTCCCGATGCCTGGAGTATCGCGCACCCAGGTGGCGTGCAAACCGACAACAGTCTGTGCATCACCTGCCATCAGGATGGTGGCCAGGCCGGTGCTATCGATGTATCGCACAACATTCCTCTGAATGATGAAATGGCCAAGTATGCCTTCAGCATCGAGTCGGTAGACATCGGTGTGCCGGGCACTACACCGCCATCAGTAAGGTTCAAGGTCACTGATCCGACAAACGGTGATGCAGCCTATGATATTTTGAGCGACGCGCCCTGGACCGCGGGACGCCTGACCGCAAAGATCGGTTGGTCCACCACGGATTACACCAATATCGGCTCGGCCTCCCAGACCGGTACGGCCGGAACGGTATCCACGCCGATGAGCGCAAGTATCAGTGCCTTAAACACCACCGACAATTTGGATGGAACCTTTACGGTAGTGTTTGCTGATCCGCTTCCTGCGACAGTCTTTTTGCCCAATGACCCGGGCCAAACAACCCCGGTACCAATTGCGGATTTGGGCTCGGGCACTGCAACACTGGAAGGCCGTGCAGCTGTCGATATAGACAATGCGGATGGCGATAACAATACGACCACCGGAACGGATCGCATTCCGGTGCAGTCCGTCTTTCTGCCGTTCGCGCTGGATGGTGCCTCCACACCGGTTGCCCGCCGCACCGTGGTCAATATCGACAAGTGCCACGCTTGCCACGATGTGCTGACCATTCATGGAGATGGCAGAACCGATGAGCCTCAGCTCTGCGTGTTGTGCCACAACAATAACCGTACGGATTTGAGTGGACGGCCGGCTGATACAAACGGCGCTACGATCGATATCAATGAAGGCGCTATCGACGGTTTGTTTGAACAGTCCGTGGACTTCAAGCGGATGATCCACGGCATGCACTCTTCGTCCAGTTTCAGGAACGATGAGTTTGGAGTCTGCAGTGACGGAATCGCCTGCAACTATCCCTATGTCATCTACCGGAATGGCAACGCAAGTAACTTTGCTGAAAAACTCCGTTTCCCAGGCATCATCAATAATTGCGAAATCTGTCATGACGGCGATTCCTATGTGCTTCCGCTGTCCACGGGTGTGGGTGGAAGCACCATTGATACGGGAGCCGATCTCGTTGATCCGGCAGACGACCTGAATATCACGCCGACCGCATCGGTCTGTTCCGCCTGCCATTCCAGTGTATTGTCCAAGATGCACATGGTGGAGGCTGGTGGTGCCGACTTCGAGGTATTGGAATCCGCCATTTACAACCCGGAGACCAATCCGTCGGGTTCGGTGGTTGAAACCTGCGTGGTCTGCCATGGACCGGATAGAATCGCCGACGTTAAGGTGATGCACGGAATCGAAGACTAAGCGAACAGCAGGTAACCACCATGCACATAAAGCCAACCACAATTGGTGCGTGGCTCGTGCTGTTCGCCGTGTCCTCAGCGGCTGCCGCCCAGGAGGCGGCAGCCCCTCAGACATCGACGGGCGACACAACCATTGCACAGGAAACCACTGCCGCGGAGCAACCTGCGGCAGAGACATCTGCCGTACCGGCAGAATCGCCGGCAGCAGCAACCCCGGCGCCGGAGCAGGAAGCTGCCGATGCAGCCGAGCCACAGATCGTACCGCAGACGGATGCTAAGACAGACGGTTCCAGTCCGGCGGCTGCGGCGCCCATGCCAGCCCAGGAACCCCAGACAACATCGGAGCCTGCATCGGCATCGACACCGGCATCGACACCGGCCGTGCAGTCTGCAGCTGCGGAAACGGCATCCAAAGTCCCCTACACCGAGAAGGGCGCCGACACCTGTCTGCGCTGTCACGACGAGGACTCTGAATTTCCGGTACTCAATCTGTTCAAAACCCGTCACGGCAGTCGCAGTGATGCCCGCAGCCCCATGGCAGGACTGCAGTGCGAAACCTGTCATGGTCCCGGAGGCGAACACGGTGTGCGTCTGCGTCGGGGCCAGGAGCGGCCACCCATCGGCAGTTTCGGCGTCAACGGCAACCAGCCGGCCGAGAAGCAGAACGCAGTCTGCATGAGTTGTCATTCCGGCAAGGCGCGGGTCTCCTGGAACAGCAGTGCCCATGCCGGCGCGGACGTGGCCTGCGCAAGCTGCCACAAAGTTCACGCCGTTCATGACCCGGCCATGACTGCGGACAAACAGGCGGACGTCTGTTCCGCGTGCCATGCGCGTCAGCGGGCCGATCTGCTCAAGGCTTCATCCCATCCCATCAAAGAGGGCGAGATGGCCTGCAGCGGATGCCATGCTTCGCACGGTTCACCGACACCGGCCATGCTGAAAGGCCAGACGCTGAATAACACCTGTACCCAGTGTCATGCCGAAAAGCGCGGTCCGTTCCTGTGGGAACATGCGCCGGTGGCCGAGGATTGCAGCCTGTGTCACAACGCACATGGCTCCAATCACCCCTCACTCCTGACCCGCCGCGCGCCACAGCTGTGCCAGCAGTGTCATGCCCAGGCCGGTCATCCCAGTGTGGCCTACGGCGCAGGACAGCTGCCATCGGGTACTCCGTCGGCATTTCTGCTTGCAGGTGCCTGCACCAACTGCCACAACCAGGTCCACGGCTCAAATCACCCCTCTGGGGTGAAGTTGATGCGCTGAGGAGGGAAGCCACATGAACAGACACATGTATGTTTTGATGTTCAGTGTGCTGCTGCCGCTTGGTGCAGAGGCACAGACATCCACCGACGGCGTCGATACCAGCGGATGGGAATGCAAATACTGTCCGGACAACACTGGATGGCATGGCGAAGCCACGCTGTCGCCCACCTGGGTCTCCGACGGGGATCCGGACTTCGGCCGCTCCAGCGGGCTGGATGAGGATGGCTTTTATCTCAACGCCAGCGGCGAGGTGGTCTACCGCAATGATCGCGGCCACAGCTGGTCCGTGCAGTTTGACGATCTGGGCCTGGAAACCCGCTCCCTGCTTATCGATGGCGGCACCCAGGGGGTCTATCGCCTGAGGGTGCTCTACGATGAACTGCAGCGCATCGGTCCGGAGGGTAGCCGTACCCCTTACCGAGGTGTGGATAGTGAAGATCTCACCCTGCCGGCCGGTTGGGTGAACGGCGCCACGACGGCGGGAATGACCCAGCTCGACAGCGCATTGCGTTCAGTCAGCCTGGATCGGGAACGGACCCGCATCGGCGTGGAGCTGGACATGGTGGCCAACAGCCGTTGGGAATATGGTTTCAGCGTCACCCAGGAAACCAAAGAAGGACTGCAGGCCCTTGGCGCGGGGTTCTTCTTCAACACTGCCCAACTGCCGGCTCCCATCGACCAGGTGACCGATACCATGGAGGCCGAACTCAGTTATACGGGCGAGCGGGGTGGGCTGGTGCTCAGTTACCTCGCTTCGCTCTTTTCCAACGACAACAGCCGTCTCAACTGGGAGAACGCCTATTCCGGACCCGCTGGGGTAACGGAAGGCCAGCTCGCGCTGCCGCCGGACAACCAGTACCACCTGCTGCAGGTGTCGGGGAACTACCGGATCGGCGATACGGGTGAAGTCTACGGCAATCTGGGAATGGGGCGATCCACCCAGGATGAGGACTTCCTCGACAGCACGGTCAACACCGGACTGGGCGCCTCGGCGCCTCCCGTATCGAGTCTGGACGGTGAGGTCGAAACCCTGAACGCCACCCTGCGCTATACCGCCAGACCACGGCGCGGCATGTCGGTACTGGCGGAGTTCCGGCATGTGGACCGGGACAACAAGACCGACAGCAACAGCTACACCCGGGTGGTGACCGACGCGTTCATCAGCACGGCTCGCGACAACCCGGTCTACTCGTTCACCGATCAGGATCTGCGCCTGAAGGTACGGCAGCGCATCAACCCCGATTTGGGTCTGAGTGCGGGCGCCGACAAGGAACTGCGTGAGCGTACGGATCAGATGGTGTCGGAGACCGACGAGCTGACCCTGTGGGCCAAAGCCGACTACCAGTTCTCCGATCGGTTTTACGGACGGCTCAAGGTGAGCCACGGATCGCGCGACGCCACGGAGGAGGACAATCCCCCGGTGCTGTCGCCCGCCGACAATCCCCTGATGCGCAAGTACAACCTGGCGGATCGGACCCGCGAAGCAGTGGATCTCAATCTGGGGTTGGATCTGGCAGACAATGTCTCCCTCTCCCTCGATTACAGCGGCAGTGCGGATGACTACGATGATTCGGATCTAGGCCTGACGGATGCGCGCAACGAGTTTGTCAATCTGGGAGTCAACCTGGCGGTGTCCGAAGCCACGCGTCTGTATGCCGTGGTTGGGCGGGAGTATGTCCGCTCCATCCAGATGGGCAGTGACGGTGGCACCGACTGGGAGGCGAAGGAGCGCGATATCACCAGTACGGTGATCCTGGGAATCAGCTACGCGCCCCCCAAATCCGCCACCCGCCTGGGTCTGGACCTGAGCCGCAGTGAGTCGATCGGGCAGATCTCCCTCCGCCAGCCGGGCAACAACAGCGATCTGCCGGATCTGAAATCCACCTTTGATCAGGTGCGTCTCTACGGCGAGGTGGCCATGGGCAAACAGCTCTCCCTGACTGCCGACCTGATTCACCAGCGTCTGGCGTCCGAAGATTGGTCGGTTGATGACGTCGATCCGGATACCATGGGTAACCTGGTGGGGATG
>JBNLBB010000113.1:0-8261 GCA_050302415.1 Gammaproteobacteria bacterium
ATGCCCCGCTGCATGATCCGACGGCGATGATGTACGTGCACACCAAGCAGCTGGGTGCCGATGGCAAGCTGCCGGCAGGCTGGCAGCCCAAGCCGCTGGTACTGCGTGCGGCGGCCGGCGAGTGTATCGAAGTCACCCTGCGCAACCGTCTGCCCGAAGTGGCGCCCGATCTGGGCTCCTTCCGCGGGCTGCCGGGCACCGTGACCCGCGATCGGAACAACCCGCTGGGGATGACGACGTTCAACAACAACCTGGTTCGCCCGTCGAGCTATGTGGGTCTGCATCCGCAGATGGTTGAATACGACATTACCCGTGCCGATGGCGCCCAGGTGGGTACCAACAAGCGTTCGCTGGTGGCCCCGGGTGGCAAGAAGACCTATCGCTGGTACGCCGGCGACCTGCGCCTGGAAGCTTCAGAGAAGAAGGGCCGTACCCGCGGTCGGATGAAGAAGCTGTTCGTCGACATGGTGGCAACCGGAGTTGAGTTCGGTGGCTCCAACCTGATGCCTGCGGACAAGATCAAGCAGGGCCAGAAGGGCCTGACCGCCGCCCTCGTGGTACTGCCTGCAGGCAGCACCTGGGTGGAGGATGCCAATGATCCGACCCAGGCGACGGTGACCAAGGCCGATGGGACGAGCTTCCGCGACCTGGTGATCCTGCACCAGCGGGGCATCAGCCAGCGCTACGCTGACGGTACCGCGGTGGGCAACATCGCTGACGAAGGCGGTACGGTGGCGGAAGACGCCGAGGACTCCGGTCAGATGGCGATCAACTACGGATCGGAACCGATGTGGCTGCGCTACGGCATCATTCCGGGCACCCCGTTCTCGCAGGTGCGCGATATCGCCAACACCCACGAGGCGTACTCCAACCAGCTGGCGCTGGCCGGAAGCGCCATGGGTGCATCGGTAGGCGACCCGCAGACCCAGGTCTTCATGGCAGCGCCTGGCCAGGAGAGCCGGATGCGCGTGCTGATGAACAGTGGTGCGGCCCGCGGCGGCGTGTTCACGGTCCACAACCACCTGTGGCAGCGTGATCCGTATGTCTCGCAGCTCGATACCTTGGGCAACGTGGTCTTCCCCTCCAAGGAGATCGGCCACAACAAGCACGGCCTGTACCTGGGTCACCAGGAGAGCATCCTGCCCAACGCCCACTTCGACGTGGTGCTGGAGCACGGCGCGGGCGGTGCAGCCGCGGCGCCTGGGGACTATCTGTTCCAGGATCTGGCCTCCTTCGGGAACTACGGCGGCATGTGGGGCATCCTGCGTGTCACGCCACAGGCACCGACCCCCTCCGTGGAGAACTACGAAGGGGTGGCCATCGGAACGGAAATGGATGACACCAGTACGGAAGTGGATCCTGCTGCCACCTATGACAGCACCACGACCTACACGGGTCCCGTTCACCAGTAAAACCCAAGCCGCATAGCTAGGGTGGGCCGGGGAGGAGTTCGCTTCTCCCCGGCTTTTTTTTTCTCAACCTTGGTCCGGCGACCGGTCGCGAACATCTGTGATGTGGTCACAGACGCATTGACTATAATTCAGTAATTATTGAAATACTGATACACCCCTCCAGGAGATTCGACATGAACCGGAAATGGTTGCGCGGCCTGTTGGTCGCCGTGGTCTTGCCCGCTGCGGCACACACCGTCTTTGCTGCGGGCACCGATGATCCCCGTACCGCAGTACCGCTCACCGCGGAACACCAGGCTTTCGTGCTGCAGGAGATGCGCGCCTATGTGCTGGGTATCCAGAGCATCACCGCGGCGCTCGCCCGGGAGGAGATGCCGGCCGTGGCGCGGGCAGCGCAGCGCATGGGGCGGCAAACCATGAAAGATGCGCCCAAAGACCTGATGGGTTCACTGCCCAAAGAGTTTCGGGAACTGGGAATGTCGGTGCACATGGCATTTGATCAGCTGGCCATGGATGCCCAGGCCATGGGGGATACCCGGCACACCCTGGGGCAGCTCAGTGAGGTGATGGGGCGCTGCGTGGCCTGCCATGCAGCCTACCGCCTGTCAGACAGATAGCCCTGGGGCCGGGCATCTTCCCGGCCGTAGTCCGACCGGGGAGACGCCCATCTTCTATTGCAGGAACAGTGGTCCCGGATCGGCCACATCCGTGGCCAGCACATAGCCCGCAGCGCCATTGCGGCCCACGTTACAGCTATTGTTGAAATTATCCGGATCGTCAGTTCCGGAAAGCGGCAGCGTGATATCGCCGGTCTCCAGCAGGGCCAGGAAGCAACCACTGTTGGAGCCGCTGCTCCCGGAACCTCCGAGGCCGCCGCGTCCACCCATCGAGCCTCCCACCCCGCCACTGCGGGTGATACCGCAGGTGGTATCGGCCTCGTTACTGCACAGCGCGCCACTGGCGATGGTGGAGAGCCCCCGGGTGCCACCGCTCACGTTCACGGAGGCCGTCGAGGTGGTGGAGGCCGCGGGTCCCAGCAGGTGCAGCACACCGCCGCCACCGCCGCCACCACCACTGGTCGACACGGTGGAGTTGCCGCCATTGGCGCCGTTGCCTCCGCTCAGATCAATGGAGCCGGTTACGATGGTTCCAGCTGAGCCAAGAATGATTAAGCCGCCGCCACCCCCGCCGCCCCCGCCACGGGTGTCGTCGTCAATATCGCTGGCGCCTGCCAATCCGGTGCAGCCGACCGTGAAAATGCAGTTTGCTCCATCTCCAACCGCTTCGGCGTCGCTGCCGCTGGCGCTGATGCTGCCGTTGTTGCTGATGCCGCCGGCACAGCGGATCACCAGCGAACCACCACCGTCGCCCCCCACGTTGAACAGGTTGCCCTGACCGCCCTGCTGCCCGGCGATCGGCCCTGGATTCAGCAGTCGGCGCATGGTGCTGCGGTCGTGCGGTATGCCGGGAACGTTCCAGTTGCCGGGAGCAGTCCGGTTGGCCCCTGGCTCATTTTTGGCGACGTCGGTCAGCAGCGCGGTGGTTAGAGAGCGTTGGTAGCCAGGGTTGACCACCAGCGTCCCGTTGTTCACAAACGTGCCGGTGCAGAGGATCACCGTTCCACTCGGCACGGTCAGCGTCTGACCGCTGTTGATGGTGAAGTCGGTGAATTGGAGGCTGTCGTTGGCCGGCGCGTCGCCCCCGGCATCGGTCCAGTCCTGGCTGGTGCTGATCACCAGGGCACCGGAAGAGCCATCACCGTAACCGGTGGGTCCCGACCCGCCGCCCGGAGCGGCACCTTCCAATACCGTGATGCGGGCGTCGTTGTCGTCCACGGCGCTTTTCACGGCTGTGAAATTGGCGTTCACTTCAATCGCCAGGGCGGGGGTACCGGAAGAAAAAGTGGTCAGGCCGTTGACGGTATCGGCCTGCAGCGAAGCGATCGGCAGCATCACCACGAGGGTTGCCGCCGGCAAAAGAGGGTGTTTCATGGGTGTTCCTTTCGGCTTATTGCCACTGTTTTTCGTCCCAGTTGCCCTGGTCCCAGACCAGCGCAGGGGAACCGCCGTTGGTATTGTTGTTGCCATTGTTGGTGGTATTGGAACTGCTGCCGCCTCCGCACGAAATCACCAACGTGCAGAAAAACAGCGCGGTAAGCAGACGCAGATAGCGGGGAGATCGATTCATCTCGGGTCTCCTTTCGAGGGGCGATCGATTCAGAAGGGATCTGACAGCTGCAGACCCGCTGTGCGAGCGGGCGGGCTGAAACTGACAAATAGCAGAGTAACGCTGTCAGGAATATCCGTACAGTGCCGGCAGCCGGAAGGTGACGGACACCGGATCTGCGGTCTGATGATCCGTGAGGTGGTTAAAACTCAGATTGCGGCTGGCTGGGTGTTCACCGGGGCAAAGCGCGCGGCAGCCCAGCCGGGCAGGTTGCCGTGACGCGCCTGGTGCAGGGCATCGGATTCCAGCAGGATCAACGCCAGTACGCTCACCAGCGTGGGCAGCATGCCCAGGCCACCGACCAGCGCCCAGGCCGCCTCCTTCATCATGCCCAGATGGGTGTGGCTGAGCCAGGCCAGGCCGATGGCGCCGCCCAGAGCGAGCAGCACACCGATAAAGAACCGGCTGCGTCGCGCGGCCACCTGCCAGTGGGCCATCACGTACCAGGTGTCGGACATGAGGGAGCGTTTCGCCCGCCACAGGGTGTAACTCAGAATGCCGAGGGAGATCACGGGCACGATCATCACCGGCTCCACGTTGTGGCTGGCAAACCCGAGGGTCGCCACAAAGATCAGGATGTGGTTGGTGATCAGGTTGATCAGGAACAGCTCGTGGGGCTGCCGGGCCTGCTGGATCTCTTCGGCGGTGACGTCGTACATCGGGTCTACCCGGAATCAGGTAAAACAGCGGGCGATAATGAGGGATCGCAACCTATGCTGCAACGCGTCATCCCGATTCATTTGATCACCGTCAACTCAAAACCCCGATCGGGAATAGCGTCCGATGACCGTTTCCCGCTGCCGCGTATCGAGGCGGGGCTTACCCGGGTACCGTAAGCCCCCCCTGGTTTAGCGGCGGAAACCGTACTCCAGACTGTAAAAGGAGGGATTGAGACCCGCGAGAGGCTCGCGCAGTTTGGCCAGCTGTGCTTCCGGGCCGTGAATCTCCAGGCGGGTCAGGTCGGCGATCTTCAATGCCGCTTGCAGAATTTCACCCACGTTGTCCAGATGGGCCAGCAGCCCTTCAGCATCCACATAGCCTTCGCGGCAGTGGGCGTTGAGGCCATCGAAACTGAATCCGTAATAGAGGCACTTGGCCTCGGTGGCCGTCTTGGCGACGAACTGCCCGCACAACTCCTTGAAGGCATCCACCTGGTCGGCGTGGATGGTGAAATAGGGGGCGATGCTGCAGCATTGGTCATCGGTGGCCATGAGATCCTCCTCACTGAGATCCTTGAATGGGCTGGCCATTGTGGCATCGCTGATGGCCTGAAGCTAGTGGAATGCCGTCAGCTCCATGCGCCAGACCCCGCCCTGCACCATGGCCAGGTCCAGCACTTCACGTCGCTCCATCTTCACCAGGCCGACACCGGGTGCATACCACTCACGGGTGAGCAGTGGCACCTGAACCGTACCGTGCACCGCATCGCCGTAGATGCTCACCTCGGCTTCACCTTCCACCAGCAGGCAGTCGTAAAAATGACCGGCCGGGACGGTGACCGCGGCGTCGGTGGCAGTGATGGTGTAGCTCATCTGGGCCTGGCGCAGGCGCGTGTAATCAATGCGCCCCGGTCCGGTGCGGGTAATCAGGTAGGGGTGGGTGTCAGAGGTCCAGTTGGTTCCCACAGTGAAGGGGGCGCGCAGTATATAGCGTGGTGCAGGGTCGATACGGGGATCGGTCTCGATAAATGTGCGGCGGGCCTTGCGGTAAATCCCGGTTGGATCGGCGCGCAGGTAGTAGTCGATACCCTGCGACCAGCGCCGAATCCGATAGGTGGTGTCATCGAGCGAGGTTTCCCCTGCCATCCACACCCGCTGGTGATCCACACGACGGCCATTGGGCCCTTCGGTTTCGACTCGGTAGCTCCAACCGTGTTCTCCGTTCAGCGGGAAGTAGCTGGACTGCTCAGTGGATTCGCCACAACCGGCGAGCAGCAGCGCGCACAATAGATAAAGATGAAGTTGTCTCATTTTTCCGGCAACACCGGGTCGGGCAGGTCTTCGATTTTGACTGTGGTTTTTGCGCGCGCGAAACTGCCGCGCTCACGTGGCGTCTCGGCATTCGCCGGTTCATAGACCCGCCGACCGATCTGCGGAATCCCCTCGTCCTGCCGTTTGCGCGCCTCTTGCAATTGATAGTGCAGGTCGCGGGAATAGGGCAACTCGTAGGCGCGGGGCCAGTGGGCCGGTTGCGCCCCTGCCAGGGAGTTGACCCACAGGTGGATGATGCCCGGATCACCGCTCGCACGGTCGGGTTCACGCACCGAAGAGCCAAGCAGCATGAAGTGCTCGGGGATCGGTTCGCTGGTGGGCCAACCCACCGTGCCCTGCAGGGCGGTGTAGTTCGCGTAGTAGAAGCCACTCACCAACACCACCAGCACTGCCTTGCTCCAGGCCGGCCAACGCGAGTAGATCAGCGCGGCGACCAACAGCGCGGCAAGTCCCGCAAATCCGGCGGCCAGCAGAAAAAGTGAATAGGTCATGCGCCCGGAATCTCCCTTCTCTAGTTATTCATGCACCAGCTGTTTGGCGGTGCGCCCCACATGCAGCACGCTGCCATCCTCGCCAAGCGTAAACCGCACGGCGGTGCGTTCGGCGCCCAATGTGGGCAGGGGCACGGTGCCGTAGTAAATCACCTGCAGCGCGGGGTTCACCTTCACCACCTCCACGTTGACGGTCACCGGCTGACGGCTCTGGCTGTCGTAGTAATGCACATTGACCACGTACTCTCCGGGGGCATGGCCGCGAATGGTCACCACCTCCTGGTTGAGCGGGTTGTAGACCGCCTTGCCGTCGATCAGCACCGTATCGTTGGTGCTGCCCCGGTCGTCGCGGTCCAGATGCATCAGCCCGGCTTCCGGACTGCGGAACCAGACCAGATCCCCGCCGGGCCCCTCCACCCAGGTGTCGATGTCGTCGGGACTGTCGTCCGCCCAGCTGGTGGTGATGATGAACTCCGCCTTGGCACGGATGTCACCACGTTTGGCCGGTGGATTGAGATAGAGAATGGTGATCAGAAACAGAAAGGTGAAGCCGAGCAGGGCGTTGAACAGCAGATCCACAAACGGATCGAGATCAAAAGCGCGCCGGTAGCGGACAAACACGCAGGGTCACCCTCCCCGTGACTGAGGCAATTCGCGGAGCGCGAATTCACCGGCCACAGCCACCAGGCGGTTGGCCACCTGATCCGCTCCCAGGTATTGCAGCCCAAGCACCATGCTGGCGGGCAGCCCCACCAGCGTGGTGTAGAGCGCCACGCCCATGCCTTGGCTCATGAGATGCAGAATGCGCTGCACGTCGCTGATGTCGAAGGCACCGATGGTACCCACGGAACGCAGCATCAGAATGAAACCGATCATGGTCCCCAGCAATCCCAGTTTGACCAGCGCACCGGCCAGGAACCAGCCGCCGTCATGCTGGCGCCGCACGCGTTCGGCAAAAATGGCGGTGAGCTGATTCTCATCGCTGCTCTCGCCGCCAGCGGGTCGCTGTTGGATGGCGTTCAGATAGCGGCTGACCAGACAGTTCCGGGCGGCGAGCAAACTGCCGGTCTTGTCCGGTGTGCTGCGAATGGCCTGCATGAGTCGGTCCAGTTGCAGCAGTTGGTGTGACAGGCGGGCAATCAGCCAGCCGCAGTGAAGTGTGCCCGCCAGCAACAACACGGTCACCACGGTGGTGATCCGGGTGACGTCGGTTTGAATGATCGGATCGATGAGACCTGCGCGGTCAAAGAGAAAGATGGTGAAAAGCACCAGCCCCACAAAGATCAGCCACAGCAGCAGCGGTGCGTAGGTTGGCGGGCAACCCACCATGGCACGCGGTGGTGGGTTTGCGCCTAGGGATTCGGCCATGAAAACCCTCTCGGTGGCCGGATTGGACTCGCTTGTTGGAACGGCATGGACGCACCATACAACCAAAGTCACAAGGCGTGCAAAGGCCGGGGAAGACTGGGGGAAACCGGAAGTGGTGCAGGGGTCAGCCGCTGATCCGTGCGACCCAATCCTTCACCTGGATCGGCAGATAACCGGTGATTTCCAGATCCCGATCCTCCAGCACATCCTCGTTGGGATGCCCCTCCTGCCAGGCGCGGATCACCTCGTCGCGGTGACGCAGCAGCGCTTCGGCATGCGGCCGGAAGAGGGTCAGCAGGGCGGAGATCCAGCGGTTCACCGGCCAGGAGGGCCAGGCGTGGTCCACGCGGAACTGCGGGAGCAGCGCTATGGCATCCTCAGCCGGGTACCAGGTTTCGCCCGTCACCCAGCGGTTGGTGGCAAAAAGCCCGATGGGATAACCCCAATCATCCATGGCAATACCCACCAGGTGGCAGATGGCTTCATCACCCATGGGCCATGGTTCGCTGACCTGGGGCATGGTGGCAGGCTGCATACCACGCGGCATGCCACCGGCGCGGACGAAGGTGTGGAAGTGGCCATGTTCACCGTTTTCCGGCCGATGACTGTGATAGTAGTACTGGGCGTGGCTTTCACTGTCGAAGACGTCATCGGTCGGGTAGTGCTCATACTCCACGAATTCTCCCTGGCCGCGCAGCACCTCACCCACCACATTGAGCCCCGCTTTTTCCAGCGCGCGATAACAGCGGTGGATCTCTGTTGCAGCCTCCAGC
>JBNLBB010000114.1:0-8234 GCA_050302415.1 Gammaproteobacteria bacterium
GTGCCCGACCAAGCGCAGGTGCCGCGAGGGGAGCCGCAGGCCACTCCCGTCGGGGCGGCGTTTCTTGGTTACTTCTTGTGTTCCGTCCATCCATGGACTCCACCCTTCGGGCCAGCCTTCGGCTGTCCAAATTCGTTCCCGACGAATTTGTCGCTGAAGAAAAGAAGTAACTCGTCGTGAGCGAAGCGCACGGCGAAATCTTCTTCTTCGCCTAAAAGGCGATTATCCAATCCCCTCATCCTATCCTTCTCCCTGAGGGAGAAGGGGCAAATCACCGAACCAATCCGGCTAGCTGCCCCTGCGGCACTGGAGTGGCCAGCGAGCAACCTGAACCCTTCAGGTCGATTCCATGGCGCCACAACCTCTCATGATTGGTATCATACGGCGCCATTCGGCACCGGTTTGCCACAGAGGACCAGACCATTAGCGACCCCATCATCATTGACCGATCCAGCCATAACATCTCCCGCGCCAATATCAGTGAGGGGGCGCTGAAGGTGCTCTACCGGCTGAAAAATTCCGGATTTCAGGCCTACCTGGTGGGCGGCGGTGTCCGCGACCTGCTGATGGGGCGTGAACCCAAGGACTTTGACATTGCCACGGATGCGGAGCCGGAACTGATCAAGGATCTCTTCCGCAGTTGCCGCCTGGTGGGTCGCCGCTTCGTGCTCGCCCATGTGCGCTACGGCCAGGAGATCCTGGAAGTGGCCACTTTCCGTGCCGGGCAGGACCGCGTGGCCAACGAGTCCGAAGATGATGCCGACTGGCAGACGGAGAACGGCCGTATCCTGCGCGACAACGTCTATGGCACCCTGGAAGAGGATGCCTGGCGCCGCGACTTCACCGTCAATGCGCTCTACTACAACATCGACGACTTCTCGGTGGTGGATTACGTCAACGGCGTGTCCGACCTGCAGGCCGGCGTGCTGCGTCTGATCGGTGACCCGGATGTCCGCTACCGCGAGGATCCGGTGCGCATGCTGCGGGCCGTCCGGTTTGCGGTCCGCCTGGGATTCCGCATCCACGAGGCGAGCGAACGGCCCCTACCGGAACTGGCGCACCTGCTGGGCGACGTGCCGGCGGCCCGATTGTTTGACGAGGTGCTCAAGCTCTTCCATTCGGGTCAGGCGCTGCAGGCCTTTGAACAGCTGCGTCATTATCGCCTGTTCGGACAGCTCTTTCCGTTGACGGAGCAGGTGCTGGACCACGAGGAGCGCGGCTTTCCCATCACTTTTGTCGCCAACGCCCTGGCCAACACCGACCGGCGCATCGCTGCCGGGCAGCCGGTGACCCCGGCGTTCCTGTTCGCCGCCCTGCTCTGGGAGCCGGTCCGCCTGCGGGCGCTGGATCTGGAACAAGAGGGGGTGGAGAGTATTCCGGCCATCTATGACGCGGCCGATCAGGTGATCGCCGAGCAGATCCGGCACATCAGCATTCCCCGGCGTTTTTCCGTACAGGCCAAGGAGATCTGGGCCCTGCAGCCCAGGTTCCAGAATCGGGCGGGACGGCGCCCCATGCGACTGATGGCCCACCCGCGGTTCCGGGCGGCCTACGATTTCCTGGTCCTGCGGGCACAGTCCGGCGAGGTGGAGCAGGAACTGGCCGACTGGTGGACGGCCATCCAGGGGGCCGACGAGGAGGAGCAGCGCCACATGGTGAAACCGGATCGCCGTCCCCGTCGGCGTCGGCGGCGCAGATCTGCCGGGGCCGACGGCGCATAGGCCTGATTTCCATGGGGGAGAGTCAGCTGGCCTATGTGGGCATCGGCAGCAATTTGGAGCAGCCACTGGTGCAGGTGCAGGCGGCGCTGCGGGCTTTGGCCCGGGTACCCAGGTCGCAACTGGTCGCCAATTCGCCCCCCTATCTCAGCGCGCCCATGGGGCCCACCGACCAGCCCGACTTCGTCAATGCGGTTGCCGCCCTGCGCACCGGCCTGCAGCCGCTGGAACTGCTCGATCGCCTGCAGGAGATCGAACAGCGCCAGGGGAGGGTCCGCACCGGCCGGCATTGGGGTCCCCGGATAATCGATCTGGACCTGCTGTTATTCGGCGACGAGGTGATCGAACACCCGAGGCTGACCGTACCCCACCTGGGCGTGCACCAACGGGCGTTCGTCCTGTATCCTCTTGCCGACATTGCGCCCGATCTGGTGATCCCGGGCCACGGTTCAGTGCGCACCCTGCTGGCGCGCTGTCCGGCGGAACAACTCAAAAAACTGGATGATTTCGAATGACAGGTGAAGCGCCGGGACTCCTGGTGGTAGAGGGGCCGATCGGTGTGGGCAAAACGTCGTTGGCCAGGCGTCTGGCCGGCAGCCTGAAAAGCGACCTGCTGCTGGAAAACGCCGAAGAGAATCCCTTCCTCGAACGCTTTTACGAAGACCCGCGCCAGGCAGCCCTGCCCACCCAGCTCCATTTTCTGTTTCAGCGCTGTCGCCAGATGGAGGCGCTGCGCCAGGGGGACCTGTTCCGCAGCTCCATGGTGACCGACTACCTGCCGGAAAAGGACCGGCTGTTCGCGCAGCTCAATCTGGATTCCGACGAGCTGAATCTCTACGACGAAGTGGCCAATCGCATGGATCTCTCGGGGCTCAAGCCCGATCTGGTGATTTATCTGCAGGCGCCGGTGGAGGTGCTGATGCGCCGGGTCGCGAAGCGGGGGCGCGCCATGGAGGCACGCATCGACCAGGACTACCTGCAGCGCCTGAGTGATGCCTACACCGAATTCTTTTACTACTACAATCTGGCACCCCTGCTGATTGTGAATGCGGCCGAAATCGACCTGGTCAGCAACGACGGCGACTACGCCAACCTGCTTGAATTGGCGCGCACCGTACGCAGTGGTCGGCACTATTTCAACCCCCTGCCGGTTGCTTTATAGTGGTCCGCTGCCGTGCGGAAACGAGACTATGGCTTACCAGACACCCAACAAGAACGATCTCCCCAAGGTCACCACGCAGCAGCTGATGAAAATGAAAGAGCAGGGCGAGAAGATCGCCATGCTCACGGCCTATGACGCCAGCTTTGCCGCCCTGCTGGACCAATCGGGGGTCGATGTGCTCCTGGTGGGCGACTCCCTTGGTATGGTGGTGCAGGGCCAGGAGACCACCGTTCCGGTCACCGTCGATGACATCGTCTACCACACACTGGCTGTCTCCCGTGCCAGTGGGCGGACGATGCTCATGGCCGACATGCCCTTCATGAGCTACGCCGATGCCGACAGCGCGCTCTACAACGCCGCGCGCCTGATGCAGGAAGGTGGCGCGCACATGGTGAAGCTGGAGGGTGGACGGCTGCAGGAGGACATCGTCAACAACATGACCCAGCGCGGCATTCCGGTCTGCGCGCACCTGGGCCTCACACCGCAGTCGGTGCACAAGCTGGGTGGTTACCGGGTACAGGGCCGGGGCGAGGACGCCGCCCGCGAACTACTCGAAGATGCCCTGGCCCTGGAAGCGGCCGGTGCGGACATGCTGCTCCTGGAGTGTGTGCCCACTGCGCTGGCCGATGAAGTCACCCGCAAGGTCCATATCCCCGTGATCGGCATCGGCGCAGGCCCCGGTTGCGACGGCCAGGTCCTGGTGGTCTACGACATGTTGGGCATCACCCCGGGCAAACGGCCCAAGTTCAGCAAGGATTTTCTGCAGGAGACCGGTGGCCTGCAGGCCGCCGTCGAAGCCTATGTGGCCCAGGTCAAGGCGGGCACTTTCCCGGGCCCGGAACACGGATTCAGCTGATGATCACGCTGGAACGCATCAGCGATCTGCGCGCGCAGATCCAGGCGTGGCGCCGCGCCGGGGAACGGGTTGCCCTGGTACCGACCATGGGCAACCTGCATGCCGGGCATGTCCGCCTCTGCACCGAGGCGCGCAACCACGGGCAGCGCGTGGTGACCACCATCTTCGTCAACCCGATGCAGTTCGGAGCGGGTGAGGATTTCGATAGCTATCCACGAACCCTGGAAGCCGATTCCGCCAAGCTGGTCGAGGCGGGTGTGGACCTGCTGTTCGCCCCCTCCGTGGCGGAGGTCTATCCGCGGGGCGACGCAGAGTCGACGGCGGTGACCGTCCCCGGCATTTCTGAAATTCTCTGTGGCGCCAGCCGCCCGGGACACTTCCGTGGCGTGGCCACGGTGGTCTGCAAACTGTTCAATCTGGTGCAGCCCGATGTCTCGCTGTTCGGCAACAAGGATTTCCAGCAGGTGGCGGTCATCCGCCAGATGGTGCGCGATCTGGACATTCCCGTGGAGATCGTGGGCATCGATACCGTACGCGAAGCCGACGGTTTGGCCATGAGTTCACGCAACGGCTATCTCAGCAGCGACGAGCGGGCGCTTGCTCCGGAGATCTATCGCACACTCACCGCAACCGCAGCGGAGTTGTGCAGCGGGAATCGCGATTTCGCCCAGTTGGAGGCGGAGGGCGCGAACCACCTCAACCAGGCCGGTTTTCGCACCGACTACTTCGTGGTCCGCAGGGCGGAAGATCTGAGCACCCCCACACCCGATGATCAATCATTGGTTGTGCTGGTGGCCGCCGTTTTGGGCCGGGCACGGCTGATCGACAACCTGGTGGTTGCACTCTGACGCCAGAAGAACCCAGCGGGTCGCGCCCGCCGCCCGCTGCTCAGGAATGGGGTTTGTGGCTGGCCGGCAGGCAATCATCCCGCCACAGGCATTGAATCTGGTCGCAGTTGTCGGCCGCAGGTGTGGCAAAGCAGTCGTAGTTTCCCTCGGTGCGCTGGATGGTGCGCACCAGGTCCACCTTGGTCAGTTTGCCGGATTTGATGCCATGCTCCTTGGCGATGGCTCGGATTTGATTCAAGTTCATCGAGACCCTCCAAACATTTCCCGTAGGTACAGGTAATTTTCGTGCTTCCAGCATAGATCAGGCAAGGAGGTTGTCCAGCGTCGGCGGGAGGATTCAGCGCAGGGTCTTGTAGAGTTCCAGGTATTGCCCCGCCGAACTCTGCCAGCTGAAATCCTGCTTCATGCCGGCGCGGATCAAGCGCTGCCAGCCTCGCTTTTGTGCGTACAGAACCAGCGTGCGGTCCACAGCGTCCCGAACTGCCCAGGCCGATGCTTCGTCGAACACCACGCCGGTGGCCACGCCCGCTTTCAGGGTGTGGGGCAGGGCGTCGATGACCGTGTCCGCGAGCCCGCCCGTGCGCCGCACAATGGGTACCGCTCCGTAGCGCAGACTGTAGAGCTGGTTGAGGCCGCAGGGCTCGAAGCGGGACGGCATGAGGAAGGCATCGCTTCCGGCCTCGATGCGATGGGCCAGCGCCTCGTCATACCCGATACGCACGGCCAGGCGCTCTGTGTGCTGTGAGGCCAGGGTCAGCAGCGCCTTTTCCAGAGCCGGCTGGCCACTGCCCAGCACCACCAATTGCAGCGGTCGGGAGAGCAGCTCGGGCAGTGCGCCGAGGATGAGATCCATGCCCTTCTGGTCGGCCAGCCGGCCAATCTGTCCGATGAGCAGCGTATCCGCCTGTTCCGGAAGCCCCATCTCCCGTTGCAGCGCCTGTTTGTTGAGCGCCTTGCCGCCTGGCTCTCTGGCGGAGTAGGCCGCTGCCAGATGGGGATCGGTCTCGGGGTTCCAGGCGACATGGTCGATTCCGTTGAGAATGCCGCTCAGCACGGCGGAGCGGTAGCGCAACAGCCCATCCAGACCGTGTCCGAAGGCGGGTGTGCAAATCTCCCGGGAGTAGGTGGGGCTGACGGTGGTGATGCGGTCGGCATAGGCGAGCCCGCCTTTGATAAAGGCAAATCCGCCCCAGAACTCCAGCCCCTCGCTCGACCAGAGCACCTGGGGCAGCTTCAGATCGAGAAAGGTTTTGGCGTCGAAGCCGCCGGTATACGCCAGGTTGTGGACGGTAAAGACGGTAGCGGGGTGTTTGGCCTCGAGACTCAGCAACGCGGGCACCAGTCCGCTCTGCCAGTCGTTGCAGTGGCAGACGTCGGGCTGCCAGTCGAGGCCCGCCCGGTCCAGGGCCATCTCCACCACTGCCCGGCAGTAGGCGGCGAAGCGCTCGGCGTTGTCGCTGCGCGCCAGGCCGTCGGATCCGTTGTAGGGGTTGCCCGGCAGGCTGAAGTGTTTGCCGATGCGCAGCAGGTAGGTGACCACGTCGCAGCCGGGCAGCGTCCCCTGCAGCACCTCCACCCGGGTTTTGTCCGCGAGCTGGAAGTGTGCCGCCGTCTCGGTGTGCGCCAGTTGCGCGAGCGCCTGCGGATAGGCCGGAAGCACCAGCCGGATATCACATCCGCGTGCGGCCAGCGCCGGCGGCAGACTTCCCGCCACGTCGGCGAGTCCACCGGTTTTGATCAGGGGTTGCGCTTCGCTGGCAGCAAACAGAATCTTCATGAATGGCAGTCGGATCAGGGTGTCAATGGCTGTTGCTATACTCTAGCCCGGTTTGCGGTACGAAGCACTCGGCGATCTTCCGGCTGTGGCGGCAAACCGGCAGTCGACCCCGTTGCGAAGATAACCACCAAGTTTCCGATTCCGCGGTGAACCGGAACCAACAGAGCAGATGATGGAACCAGACAACTCACTGACCCAGACACCCGGTTGGCAGGCGCTGGTCAAACACGCCTCGGAGATGGCCCCGGTGCAGATGCGAGATCTGTTCGACCTCGACCCGGAGCGTTTCAACCGCTTCTCCCGTGAACTGGACGATCTGCTGCTCGATTTTTCCAAGAACCGGATGACCGACGAGACGCTGAAGCTGCTGCTGGACCTGGCACGCGAGCGCAACGTGGAGGAGTGGCGCGACCGCATGTTCGGCGGTGAGCGGATCAACACCACGGAAAACCGTTCGGTATTTCACGTGGCGCTGCGGTATCAGGGCACTGCGCCCATGCGGACCGACGGTCAGGATGTGATGCCGGAGGTGCGCCGCGTACTGGTTCACATGCGCGAATTCAGCAGTGCGGTGCGTTCCGGCAAATGGCTTGGGTTTACCGGTAAACCGATTCGCCACGTGGTCAACATCGGGATCGGCGGATCGGATCTGGGACCGCAGATGGTGACCGAGGCGCTGCGCCACTATGCCCACGCGCAGGTCCGGGTGCACTTCGTGTCCAACGTGGACGCCACCCACCTGGTGGAGACGCTGAAACCACTGGATGCCTCCGAAACCCTTTTCATCATCGCCTCGAAAACCTTCACCACCGAAGAGACGCTGACCAACGCCCACAGCGCCCGGGACTGGCTGGTTGGTGCGCTGGGCGACGAATCCGCGGTGGCCCGACACTTTGTGGCCATCTCCACAAACGTGCAGGCGGTGGCAGCCTTTGGGATCGATCCCGTCAATATGTTCGAATTCTGGGACTGGGTCGGCGGCCGCTATTCGCTCTGGTCCGCCATCGGCCTGCCCATTGCCATCGCCGT
The DNA here is from genome assembly GCA_050302415.1 of Gammaproteobacteria bacterium. Lineage (GTDB taxonomy): Bacteria > Pseudomonadota > Gammaproteobacteria > JBNLBB01 > JBNLBB01 > JBNLBB01. Next base: position 7,391 of record JBNLBB010000114.1, read on the forward strand.
CGGAATGGAGCGGTTCGAGGAGTTGCAGCGCGGTGCCTATGAGATGGACCACCATTTCCAGATTGCAGAACTGGAGTCCAACCTGCCGGTACTGCTCGCCCTGGTCGGAATCTGGAACATCAATTTCCTTGGCGCCGAAACCCATGCACTGCTGCCCTATGACCAGTATCTGCACCGCTTCGCCGCCTACTTCCAGCAGGGCGATATGGAGAGCAACGGCAAGCGCGTGACCCGCGAAGGCGGCGAGGTGGACTACGCCACCGGCCCGGTGCTCTGGGGTGAGCCGGGCACCAACGGCCAGCACGCCTTCTACCAGCTTATCCACCAGGGCACCCGGCTGGTGCCGGTGGACTTCATTGCGCCGGTGCGGTCGCTCAATCCACTCGGGGACCACCATCGCAAACTGCTGGCCAACTGTCTGGCGCAGGGCGAAGCGCTGATGCGTGGCCGTACCGCCGCCGAGGCACGTGCGGAACTCGAAGCCTCGGACCTGGACGCTGAGCGGATTGAGCAGCTGTTGCCGCACAGGATCTTTCCCGGCAACCGCCCGAGCAACACCCTGCTGTTTGAGCAGCTGACACCCTATGCCTTGGGACGCCTGATCGCCCTCTATGAGCACAAGATTTTTGTTCAGGGCATCCTCTGGGGAATCAACTCCTTCGATCAATGGGGCGTGGAACTGGGCAAGCAGCTGGCCAAAAGTATCTACACCGAACTGGGCGATGCCACGCCGCCTGATACCCACGATTGTTCCACCCAGGCATTGATCGAGCGGTGTCGGCGCGATGCCGACTAGTTTCCATTTATGACGGCCGTCAATTAATTCACCGCTACCGCGGGCAGT
>JBNLBB010000115.1:0-8132 GCA_050302415.1 Gammaproteobacteria bacterium
CGCCAGCCCCAGGCGGCGGAGAATCTGCACCAGCAGCCAGCCCGAGTCGCGGCACGACCCGCTGGCCAGCTCCAGGGTCTGTTCGGGGGTCTGCACGCCCGGCTCCATGCGGATCCGGTACTCCAGTTCGTTGGCGAGGCGCTGGTTGAGGTGGACCAGAAAATCGATGGTGCGCATTTTTTCGGTCGGTACGGCGCTCAACCACTTTTCCAGCAGCGGGCCGCCCTTGGCCTGCTCCAGGTAGGGAGCCAACTCTTTTTTCAGGTCCGCATCGTAGGTGAACGGAAACTCCTCGGCGTACTCCTCCAGGAAGAAGTCGAAGGGATTGATCACCGTCATATCGGCAATCACCTCGACCTCCACCGAGAGGCGGGTCACCTTCTCCGGAAAGACCAGGCGCGCCAGGTAGTTGCCGAAGGGATCCTGCTGCCAGTTGATGAAGTGATCCCCTGGCGTCACCTTGAGCGAGTAGGCGTGAATCGGGGTCCGGCTGTGCGCGGCGGGGCGCAGGCGCACCGTGTGCGGCGTCAGCTTGACCGGCCTGTCGAACCGGTAGTGGGTGTGGTGCTGGATGGCGACGCGGATGGTCACAATGCGATTCCGATCAGTTGGTGGTGGCGAGGGACTCAGCCGTCCTTATCGTGGTAGAACCAGGTGGTGGCGATCACTTCGTGCAGGTTGGCCGCATCAATCTGCAGCCGGTCGATATGGTCGCGGAATTCGGGGCCCAGGTTGGCGTAATCAAAGTCCTTGAAGGCGCGTTTGCGCAGCTGATTGATGCGGCGCAGGGGCTCTTCGTTGTTGGGCAGCTGCCCGAATGCCGCGGCGATGGCGTCGAGACAAAAGGCCACCGCGCGTGGGAACTTGGTGTCCTCCAGCAGAAACCACATGGTGTCGGCACTGGAGACGCGGGCGCGCACCACGTGGCGATAGGCCTGGTGGGCGCTGAGCGATTCGAGCACGCTGACCCAGACGGTGCGCTGCACGGCCACCATCTCCTCCTCCTGGGCCTGCAGCATGGTGAGCAGGCCCGCTTCGAGGATGCGGGTGATCATGTCGGCACGTTCCACTTCGCGGCCCAGTTCCCGGAACAGCCACGCCTCGTCGCGGCGCATGGAGCCGCTGAGCAGTCCGGTGAGCTGCTGGCAGCCGCGGATGATCTCCACCAGGAATCCGAAGCGGTCGCGCCGGCTGATGGCGCGGTTCACGTGGTCGTTGGTGTAGTGGTAGAGCTCGTTGAGCTGCTCCCAGGTCCAGGAGGGGACCACGTCGCGGGTGGTGCGCACGTTCTCGCGTGCCGCGGCGATGGAGGAGAGCATGGAGCCCGGATTGAAACGATCGGCGAGCAGGAACTTCACCACGTTGCGCTCGTCGCGGTTTTTGTAGTGCTCATCGAAAATGGGCCGGCTGCCGTTGAGGGTGACCAGGTTGAACCAGCTCAGCTTCACGCCGGCCGGCAGGTCGAGCAGCATGTTGGCGTAGACCGTGGCCAGACGCGCGGTGTTCTCCGCCCGCTCCAGGTAGCGCCCGATCCAATAGACCCGTTCGGCAACCTTGGAGAGCATGCTCATGATCCGGTCTCCACAATCCAGGTGTCCTTGCTGCCGCCCCCCTGAGAGGAGTTGACCACCAGTGAACCCTTGCGCAGTGCCACCCGGGTGAGGCCGCCGGTGGTGACGTAGGTGCTGTCGGATTGCAGGATGAACGGGCGCAGATCCAGGTGGCGTGGTTCGACCGTACCGTCCACCAGTGTCGGTGCCGTGGAGAGGCTGAGTGTTGGCTGCGCGATATAGTTGCGCGGGTTTTTCTCAATCAGTTCCGCGAAGGTGGTGCGCTCTTTCTTGGTGGATTTGGGGCCGATCAGCATGCCGTAGCCGCCCGACTCGTTGGCCGGTTTCACCACCAGCTGATCGAGGTTGGCCAGCACGTATTCGCGCTGCTTTTTGTCCGAGCAGATGAAGGTCTCCACATTGGGTATCAGCGGCTCCTCGTCGAGGTAGTAGCGGATGATGTCGGGCACATAGGCGTAGACCACCTTGTCATCGGCCACCCCGGAACCCGGTGCGTTGGCAATTGCCACCTTGCCTTTCTTCCAGGCCCGCATCAGGCCCGGTGCGCCGAGCACCGAATCCTTGTTGAACACCTCGGGGTCCATGAAGCCGTCATCGATGCGCCGATAGATCACATCCACCCGGGCCGGACCGGAGATGGTGCGCATGTAGACGCAGTCGTCATCGCCCACAAACAGGTCGCTCCCCTCCACCAGTTCGGCGCCCATCTGCTGGGCGAGGAAGGCGTGCTCGAAATAGGCGGAGTTGTAGATGCCCGGGGTCAGGACGACAATCTGCGGCTGGCGCTGCTTGCGGGGCGAGAGCGCCGAGAGCATTTCAAACAGCTGGTCGGTGTAATCGTCCACCGGCAGAATGCGCACGTTCTCAAACAGATCGGAGAAGACGCGCTTGGTGATCGAGCGGTTCTCCAGCATGTAGGAGACGCCGGACGGGCAGCGGGCATTGTCCTCGAGCACGTACACCGTCCCGTCCCGGTCGCGCACCAGGTCGGTGCCGCAGATGTTGGCCCAGACCCCAAACGGCGGCGTGGTCCCCTGGCACTCCTTGAGAAAATTCCGCGATCCCAGAACGATATCGGATGGCACCACCTTGTCCTTCAATATCTGCTGTTTGTTATAGAGATCGTTGACGAACAGGTTGAGCGCGGTGAGGCGCTGCTTGAGCCCTTCGGCCACCTTCTGCCACTGCCGGGCGGAGATGGTGCGGGGGATGATGTCGAAGGGCCAGGCGCGATCGATGTTGCCCTCTTCGGAGTAGACGGTGAAGGTGATGCCCATCCCCTTGATCGCCAGTTCGGAGGCGATCTTGCGGGCTTCCAACTCCTCGCCGGAGAGCGAGGCGAGGTAGGAGACCAGTTGACGCGCCGGAGCACGGGCATTGCCGGGGGTGGATATCAGCTCGTCGAAGCAGTCTCCGGGTGAGTACTTGGACCAGTCGATGCTCATATAGGCGGGACTCACGACGCGGTAACTCCTGAATTTTGTGCAACGCCTGTGCCATCCAATTGAGCGGGATTCGGGCGTTTCTCTGCACTGAAAGGATGCGAAAGCAGGTTTTTTCCGATAACGATGCACCATGATCGGCCGCACCGCTGCGGCTCCCGGGTCAGAACCGACTCCTTCAACCCACGACTCCACCTTAGCAGAATCCCCTTGTGGCGCCGTTGATCGCCATCAGCCGCCAGGGGTCGGCGCAGGTGATTCCGATTTGCGGATGCTTTGGTCTGACCACCTGTAACTGGGTGGGTTACAGATTCACTGAGGACGCGAATCGGGGCCGCGGCCACTGGCAGGGAGGGAGGTGGTGAACTAGATTTTCAGTACAACTATTTTTGATGGCCACTGGGATTCGTAAGAAGATCTGGGCCAGTCGTCGGACAAAAAAGGAAAAGACTTTGCGGCTTTTCGCGAAAGCGGGGGGACCGGAGCTGGACGCCGGGCATCGCAGCATTCTGCTCGCCTCGGCCACCCTGGTGATGTTGCTGTGGGGCGCGATCGGGCTTGAACTGCGCCATGACCATGATCACGAGCTGCAGACCGGTGCCGTTGAGGCAGCCAACCTCACCCTGGCTTTTTCCACCGTGGTGGATACCACCCTGCGCACCATCGATACCGCGCTGCAGACCATGCGGCGCACCTACCTGGAGCGCCCTGAAACCTATCACCAGGTGGTGACCGCGCTGGCCGAGACCAGCCTGGACGGAATCGCACTGCAGTTCGGGCGCATCGACGCCCACGGGATGCTGGTCTCCACCCTGCCGCAGCACGCCTCCCTGCCGCTTGATGTGTCCGATCGCGACCACTACCGGGCCCACCTGGGCACCGCGGGCGATCACCTCTATGTCGGCGCACCCTTTGTGATGCGCACCACCAACGCCTGGGCCATGCAGTTCACCCGGCCGATACTCGACGCGGCCGGAGAGTTTCGCGGGGTGGTCTCGGTGCTGGTCAGTCCTGAGTATTTCACCCGCCTCTACCGCGGTCTGGACATCGGCTGGACCGGCGTGGTGGAAATGATTCGCGACGGCGGCGTGCTGATGGCGCGCGGCTCCACGTTGGGCGCACCCTACGAATCCAACGACCTGATCGTACCCTACGTCGCGAATTCGCCCGACGGCAGGCCCGTGCTCCAGCGCAGTCCGGTGGATGGCGTGGAGCGGGTGGTGAGCGAGCGCCATCACCCCGACCTGCCCATCGCCGTACGCGTGGGGCTCGGCGTCGACGAGCTGCTTGGCATCCATCGGGAGCACACGTTTGATCTGATCGCCGGCGGTGTGCTGCTGACCCTGCTGGTGGTCATCTATTCACTCTTTCAGATTGTCCTGACCCGCCGTCTGCGGCGGTCGCGGCAGCGGACGGAATCGCGGGAGGCGCAGCTGCGGGGCATCCTGGAAAACATTGATGTGGTGACCTGGGAGTTGGCGCTGCCTTCGTGGCGGTTTGTCTACGTCTCACCGCAGGCGGAAAAGATATTCGGTTATCCGCTGGCGGATTGGCACGAACTCGATTTCTGGGTGGGGCACCTGCACCCCGAAGACCGCGACCGGGCCATCAATACCTGCATGGTGAGCACAGAACGCCGGCAGGATCACGATTTTGAATACCGCTTTTTTGCCCAGGATGGCCGGGTGCTGTGGGTGCGCGACATCGTCCGGGTGATCTGCGATGCGTCGGGTACGCCGGTGAAACTGGCCGGTGTGCTGCTCGACATCACCGAGCAGAAGCTCGCACAGCAGGAGCTGGCCAAGGAGCGCTCGCTGTTGCGCAGCCTGCTGGATGCGGTGCCGGACCTCATCTTTTTCAAGGACCGCAACAGCGTCTACCTGGATGGCAACAGTGCCTTCCTGAAACTGATCGACCGCGAGGGCCGGGAGATCGCCGGGCAGACCGACTACGACTTCTTCGAGCCGCAACTGGCCGCCTTTTTCCGCTCCATGGACCGCAACATGCTGGAGCAGGGTGAGATTCAGCGCAACGAAGAGTGGGTCACCTATCCCGACGGCTCGCAGGTGCTGTTCGACACCCTAAAAACCCCATTCTATGACGCGGACGGTACCGTCTGCGGTCTGCTGGGCGTGAGTCGGGATATCACCGCCCTGCGGCATGCCGAGGAGGAATTGCGGGAGAGTGAGGCGCGCTTCCGCACTTACATGGAACTGTCGGCGGACGGCATTTGCGTGGTGGGGCAGGATGGTGGAATCCTGGTCGCCAACCCGGCCATTCAACAAATGTTTGGTTACCGCGAGGCGGAGATGCTCACGCTTAGGCTTCGTGATCTGGTTCTCGACACCGAAGAGAGCAGAGCCCGGGTGGCGGCCGCCAGAGCGCAGGTGGAGGCTTCTGGAAGCTGTCACCTCGTATGCGTGGTCGTGCGACGCAACGGCGAGCAGATGACCGTCAGTACCAGCGTTGCCAAGCTGCCCAACCGCACTTATCTCTGTGCGGTGCGCGACATCAGCGATGAGGTTCGCCGCACCGCCGACCTGAAACTGGCAAAAACCGTATTCGACGTGACCAATGAGGGGATCATGGTCACCGACATCAATGGTGACATCGTATCCGTCAATCCGGCGTTCTCCACCATGACCGGTTGGTCCGCCGACGAAGTGGTGGGCCGCAATCCCCGATTCCTGCGCTCGGGGCGGCACAACGAGGCCTTTTACCGCGACATGTGGGCGCAATTGACCGAGCTGGGGCACTGGCAGGGCGAGATCTGGAACCGGCGGCGCAACGACGAACTTTATGTGGAGTGGCTGGAGATCAACGCCATACACAATATGGACGGCACCATCGCGCAGTATGTGGCGGTATTCAGCGACATCACCAAGCGCAAGGAGCAGGAGCGGGAGATCTGGCGCCAGGCCAATTTCGACGCCCTAACCGGGCTGGTCAACCGCAACCTGTTTCACGCCCGCCTGGAGCAGGCCATGGCCAGCGCCCGGCGCAACCGCAAGGGCGTGGGACTGCTGTTTATCGACCTGGACCGCTTCAAGTGGATCAACGACACCCTGGGCCACGACGCCGGTGACCAGCTGCTGATCGAAGCCGCCCAGCGCTTGCGCGGGTGTGTGCGTGAAGAGGATACGGTGGCGCGGCTTGGCGGCGATGAGTTCACCATTCTACTGCATGGTGTCGGCGCTGCCGCCCCGGTGGGCGCAGTGGCCGACAAAGTGGTCGATGCCCTGGCGCAGCCGTTCACGATCGGCGATGGCGAACAGTACATCTCGGGCAGTATCGGCATCACCCTGTTCCCGGATGATGGCGACAATCCGGGCGACCTGCTGCGGCATGCCGATATCGCCATGTACCGTGCCAAGGAGCAGGGTAAAAACCGCTACGAATTCTACTCCGCCGATATGCAGTCCCGGGCCCTGGCGCGGATCGAGATGGAGCAGCGGCTGCGCCGGGCGCTGGCTGAGCAGGAGTTCCGGCTGAACTACCAACCCATAGTCGATGCCGACAGTGGCGAACTGGTGGGTGCCGAGGCGCTGTTGCGCTGGGACGACGGGGTGCACGGGGTGGTGTCTCCGCTTGAATACCTGGGGGTGGCGGAAGAGGCGGGTCTGATTCATCCGCTGGGCGCCTGGATCATCGACCAGGCGTGTGGCCAATGGCGTGCCTGGGTGGACGCCGGCCATCCGCCCATCCGCCTGGCGATCAATCTCTCACCGGTGCAGTGGCGCGGACGGGAGCTGCGCGACGCCCTCGTGGGCGCTATTCACCGCTACCGGATTCCGCCACACAGTCTGGTGCTGGAACTGACGGAACTGGCCCTGGGGGATGGGGCCGACCGCCTGGAGGCACTGATGCGCGAACAGGCCGAACTGGGTATCTCCCACGCCTTGGACGACTTCGGCACCGGCTATTCCTCGCTGGCCAACCTGAAGCGCTTTCCGCTGGACCTGGTCAAAATCGACCAGAGCCTGATCGCCGACACCCCACATGATCTCGACAGCGTGCACCTGGTGGAGGCAATCATCTTCATGGCCCACAGCATGGGCATGCGCACGGTGGCGGAAGGGGTCGAAACCGAGGCGCAACGCAATTTTCTGCGCGACCTGGGGTGCGATTTGCTGCAGGGCTTTCTGGTGAGCGGCGCTGTGGCCCCCGGAGTCTTCACGCTGTTCCTGCAGCGCAGTGTTCTCCACGAGCCGCGGCACGCGTTCAGCGAGCAGGCCCGCTATCTGGCCGCCTTGCGGACCGGAGAGGCCCAGGATGACCAGTGGCTGCGGCGGTTGGTTGCCGAACGCTTTCCAGACCTGGCTGCCGTGGCGGACCCGGAGCAGTGGCATCTGGGGGCGCTGAGCCTGCGCGAAGTGGTGGAGGCGCACCTGCGCTGGCGGGAGAGGCTGGAACTGCTGGCCGTACCGGGTGCCGACAATGAAGCGGTGGCGGAGATGCGCGCAGCCAATGACCGGGTCTGCGAACTGGGCGGCTGGCTGCAATCAGACCAGGCGCGGCAGATGAGCGGACTGGCCGGCTTCAGTGAGCTGGTGCGTCTGCACCGGGAGTTTCACCGCCAGGCCGGCGGCGTGGCGGAAGACATCGCCATCGGGCGCCTGATGGAGGCGCGCCGGCGGATGCGCGGCCTGCGTTTCCGCGAGACCTCCGCCGCGCTCGTTATCGCCATTGTGGAATTTTTCGGCATGCAGCGGATGACCGCTGCGGGATCGGTGCCCGCGGATGCCGGGGCGGCGTGCGAGCAGTGCCAGGGTGCCCCTGACCCGGAGGCTGCTGCGCCCGCCGGGCGCGGAGACTAGCCGCCGGCCGATGTTTCCGGCCCGAAAAGGTCGCGGCAACGTTGTGCAAAGCGGTCGGCCAACGCGGCATCAATGGTGAGCTTGATCAGCTTGCGACACTTGTTGACCGCCTCCAGCAACGCTTCCCGATTCTCCGCGGCCGCCTCGATTTTTCCCCTGACTGTCCGGGCACGGTCGCCCAACAGCTCCTCGGCAATCTGGATCAGCGCCGATTTCATGGCCTGGGCGCCTGTCCCCGAGGCACCGCCCAGGGTTGCCGCCACCGGGATGGCGAATCCCTGCGCCACGAGATAGTCGAGATT
>JBNLBB010000116.1:0-8119 GCA_050302415.1 Gammaproteobacteria bacterium
GGCGACACGGTCATCTCCGTGCTCGCCGCCGGGATTGCAGCGGGCCTGGAGCTGCCGCAGGCCACCGCGCTTGCCAACCTGGCCGCCGGCATCGTGGTCGGCAAGCTGGGGACCGCCACCGCGACCGTGGCCGAACTGGAGCGCTCGCTGCACCGTATCGAGGAATCGGAGCTGGGCATCGTGACCGAAGAGGAGTTGCTGGAGCGGGTGCGGGTGGCACGCGCCCACGGTGAACGCTTGGTGATGACCAACGGCTGCTTCGATCTGCTGCACGCCGGTCACGTGGCCTACCTCAATCAGGCACGCCGCCTCGGTGACCGTCTGATTGTGGCCGTCAACGATGACGCCTCGGTCACCCGGCTCAAGGGTTCCGGCCGTCCGGTCAACCACCTGCGGGAACGGATGGAGGTGCTGGCCGGGCTGAGCAGCGTGGATTGGGTGGTGCCCTTCGGCGAGGACACACCCGAACGCCTGATCTGCAGCGTTCTGCCCGACCTGTTGGTCAAGGGCGGTGACTACCAGCCAGAGCAGATCGCCGGATACGACTGTGTCACCGCTGCCGGTGGCGAAGTACGCGTCCTGGAGTTCCGTCCGGGATGCTCAACCACCAGCATTATTGAATCGCTCACCCAGTCTTGAGGCGTTAGGGAGGCGTTGGTAGGGTGATCATCGTAACCGGCGGAGCCGGATTCATAGGCAGCAATCTGGTCAAGGCTCTCAATCTTCGCGGTTGCGAGTCCATCCTGATTGTGGATAACCCGCAGCACCGTGGACTCCCAGCCAATCTCGGCGGATGCCGCTATCTCGGGATCGAAAGCCCGGACCGCTTCCTGGAACGTCTGCGCTCCGATGGCTTGGCAGACCCCGTGGATTCGGTGTTTCACCTTGGTGCCTGCACCGACACCACCCTGCACGACACAGACTTCATGATGAGGAACAATTTCGCCTATAGTCGCGATCTTCTCGCGTGGTGCCGACAGTCAGCGGTACCCTTCATCTATGCGTCCAGCGCCGCAGTTTACGGCAACAACGAAATCCAGCGCGAAGAGAGCGCCAACGAAACGCCCCTCAATCCCTACGCGGCGTCCAAACTGCGTGTCGATCATTTGGCGCGCCAGACGATGGTCGAGCGCGGAAGCCAGATTGCCGGGCTGCGCTTCTTTAACGTCTACGGCCCGGGGGAATCCCATAAGCTGGCCATGGCCAGCGTGGCCTACCACTTCTACCGACAGATCCGCAGTGAAGGCGCAGCCCGGCTGTTCGATGCCTGCAACGGCTTCGGTCCCGGTGAACAGCGGCGCGATTTTCTGCACGTGGATGACGCAGTCGATGTCATGCTCTGGTTCCACGACCATCCCGAAAAATCGGGTATTTTCAATGTCGGTACCGGGAGCAGCCGCAGTTTCAACGAACTGGCCCGCGCGGTGATCGACTGGCACGGCAGTGGTTCCATCACCTATGTACCCTTCCCCAAGCATTTGAACGGTCACTACCAGCCACATACCGAAGCCGATATTTCGCGACTCCGCGCGGCGGGATACGCGCGTGACTTCAGCTCATTGGAACAGGGTATCGACCGCTATTTGACGCAATTGGAAACCTGTCAGTGATCCGGCCCGTCAGCGGAGGCGCAAAACGACCCATGCCGGTGCTCACCACCGCACTGTGGCTGATGGTTGCCGCCTACTGCGGATTTGTCGCCTGGAAACTGGTGGAGGGGCACCAGGCAGCGGCCCGCGGGGAAACACCGCTCTACACCGATTTCACCTCCACTTACGCGGGAGCGCTGTTGCTGCGCAGCCAGCCGACAGAGAATCTTTACCGCCCGCGACAGCTGTTCGTCGCCGAACTGGAAGCGGCCAGCGCGGCCTATGGTGGCCGGATCAACGAAGAGCAGATCCGGGCGGTGGGTTACTCGCCCTGGATGTATCCGCCCACCTTCCTGCTGTTCGTCGTGCTGCTGGCCTATCTGCCCTATCTGGCCGCCTACCTGGGTTGGATTGCATTGACCGCTATGCCCTATCTCGCGGCGATGACCCGCATCTTCCCGCCCTCCTGCGCGGTGCCCGCTGCGCTGGCCGCACCGCCCGTATTTTTCAATCTCATGTACGGCCAGACCGCGTTTCTCAGCACCGGCCTGATCGCACTTGGGCTGCTTTCGCTGCGGACCCAACCCTGGCTCGCCGGTGTCCTGATCGGGGTGGCGAGCGTGAAACCACACCTCGGCATACTGATTCCCTTCGCCTTGGCCGCAGGTGGTCACTGGCGCGCATTTGGAGGAGCCAGCGCGACGGTCGTCGGTTTGATAGCCATCAGCATCGCCGCCTTTGGCATGGACCCCTGGTATGGCTTTATCGGAACCATCGACTTCCACCTGCAGGGCTACGAAGCGGGCGTCTTTGCCTGGAAGGTCATGACCACCGTGCTAAGTGCTTTGAAATTGTCTGGCGTGGCGCTGAGCGATGCCTGGGTGGTACAGCACTTGGTGACCCTTTGCACGGGGGTGCTGGTCGCCGTAGCCTGGTGGCGCCACCGGGCGGAGGAGCACCTGGACGGTTTGCGGTACGCGCTGCTCTGCTGCGGCACCCTGCTCGCCCTGCCGTTTGCCTATGTGTACGAACTGGTACTGCTGGTTCCGGCAGTAGCCTGGTTCTGGCGTGACTGGGAAGCACGCGGCGGCAAGCGCTGGGAAATCTACCTGGCGGTTGCCGCCCTGACGACTCCACTGCCGATTCGCCTTCTGACTCCCGTGGCGGGCGTCGGTCTGGTGCTGGTTGGCGAACTGCTGCTCTTCGGGCTGATCTGGCGGCGCCTGTCACACCAAAACACCGCGCTGCCGACAGCCGGCTAAGTCGCCACCCGCGCGTTGCGGCGGCTTCGCAGCAGATAGCCCAGCGCCTGCCCAACTCCCGGCGCCACAACCCCGCGGCCGGAGGGCAGGTAGTGGCGCCAGAAAAACCGCGCGTGGCGCAACACGTAGCCCGGGCGCAGGTAAAACTGGCGGTAAAAGCGGCGCTGCAGCGACTCCAGCTCCGCGAGCGGAATCCGGCTGCTGGTCTGCATCGGCGCAGCGTAGTGATAGGTTTCCGCGACCGCTCGGACGGATGGTTCCAGTTCCACCCACAAGGGCACATCGGGATAGGCACAGTAGATCTGCACCTGCAGGTAGTCCGGCCGGATGTGCTTGGCGAGCGTCAGGCTCTGGTGGGCCTCCTCCAGAGTTTCATCGGGCATGCCCACCATGAACAGCGCCACTGACCCGATACCCGCCCGGTTCAGGCGTTGGAAGGCGGCGCGCGTGGCCGCCACCCATTGCATTCCGTCCCCCGCCTTGCCCAGGCGCTCAATCACGCGGGGTGATCCGCTGTCGACCCCCACCTTGAACAGCACCGCGCCAGCATCCGCCGCCGCTGAGACACGCGCCTCGTCCAGCTCGTCGGGCCGCGCATTAGCCATCCAGGGCAATCCGACCCCGCGTTTCACCATCTCGTTGCACAACTCCAGAAAGCGGCGGCGATGGACCGGCAGCGAATCGTCGTCCAGACAGAGAAACTGTGCCCCCAGATCGCGCAGGGCGAGCATCTCGTCCACAACCTTCGCCACCGTGCGCTCGCGCAGTTGGCGGCCCACGCTGCGCCGGACGATGTCCGTGCAGTGGCGACAGGTGCGCGGGCAACCCCAGCTGGTGAGGAGATAGGCCCAACGCTGCACCGGCCCCGAGCGCACAGGGAAGGGAAACGGGTATTGTTCAAGGGCATCCCGGTTGTGGCTGGGCACGGGCAGTTCATCAGGCGCCTCCACCTGGTGGACCCCCTGCCTGCCGGATACCGGATCGCCGCGCAGCAGTTGCGTCACCAGTCCCGGGACGACCGCTTCCGGTTCACCCGCCACCTCAAGGTCGAAGGCCTCCGGCCATGCGGGATGCGGCGCAACCTGCACATGGGCCACCTGCTGCCCGGTGGCCAGAGTCACCACTCCGGCGGCGCGCAGCTGGCGGGCGACCATCAGTGACTCCTCCAGACACCAGGTTACCGCCTTGATCACCACCACGCGCGGTCGCAGTTCCAGGACCCGGGCCACGATCTGCGTACAGGAGAAGGGCGCCAGCCAGCCGTCGATCAGCGCCACCGATACGCCCCGCAGCAACAGTCCCGCCTCCACGTATTGCAGATCCAAGGCGGGATGCAGATGACGGGGATGAGCCGTATGGTGCCCGGCCTCCCGGTCCACGCGCAGCAGGACCACATCCACGGGTGGGATCATGCCGCCGCTCCGACAGCCCTTTGCAGGGCGTCCAGCCATTGCCGCAACCGCGCAGGTGTCATGCCAGCATAGAGCGGAAGGAGCACGGCCTGGGCATGGAGCTGGGCCACCCGGGCGCATCGCCCGTCTCCCAGCAGGGCCGCGGTATCGTCCATCACCTCGCCCAGAATCCCCAGGTCCACTCCCCGCGCCTGGGCCGCACGCCGCAATTTCCTGACGTCGCCGTCAAACCTGGCCACCAGGTTGTAGAAGGCGGGGTCACCGGACTGGTCGCGCTGCTGCGGCACCAATCCGGCCGGAAGCCGGGCAGCGGTCTCCTGCCACAGCCGATTCAGTCGCCGGTTGCGCTCATCCAGCTGGCGCAGCCGGCGCAATGCCACCCGGGCCTGAAAGCCGCTGAATGCCACCACGCGGCTGCGTGCCCGCTGGTTGGCGCCGCGATAGGCCTGTTCGAAGCGACCTGCCATCCGATCTGAAAACAGGATACGCGCCGCGATGCCGTACAGCGGACAGCGCACCAGCAGTTCCTCACCCCAGGTTAGCAGGGCTTTTTTCATGGCCGGCCACTCCCGGCGTGGGCGCACCGCCAACTCCCGGTCGACATAGGCAGCCAGGGCCGTGTCGTTGGTGGCCACCACACCACCCCCATAGGCGGAAACCGCCTTGGTCGCCTCCAGACTGAAGAGTGCCGCCCGCCCGAAACCGCCCACCGCACGCCCGTCGACCCGCGCCCCCGGGGCATGGGCGCAATCCTCAATCACCGGTATGCCCGCCTGAGCGGCCAACCGGCAGATACCCCGGATGTCGCAGGGCGCACCCAACAGGTGCACCACCAGGATCGCCCGGGTCTGCGGCGTCATGCTTGCTGCCACCGAGTCAGCGGTCACGTTGAAACTCTGCGCATCAATATCGGCCGGTACCAGGCGCAGACCGCGCTGCTGCAGCAGCGGCAGAAGTTCTCCCAGGGTATAGGCCGGGATCACCACTTCGTCCCCGACGCTCAACCCCAGGCCGTCCAGTATCAGGCCCAGCGCATCTCGCCCACTGGCCGTGGCGCGGGCGTAACCCACACCCAGGTAGTCGGCAAACGCCCGCTCAAATCCGGACACCGCTTCGGCCGCACCGGATGGCGACAACCAGGGCGTGACCAGCCACTCTTTCAGGTCGGTCCACTCCAGGGGAATGCGCCGCCGGGGGATCATCGGCTGCCCGATCCGGCCATCGGCTCCGCCAACCGGCCAGCAGGCACCCGCGCTCCGGTCGCTTCATCGAGTATCGCCACAGCATGACTGAGCACGCTTTCCACGGGGATGGCCTGAAGGCAGCGGTTGTCATCACAGCCACTCCGTCGCTGGTTGGCAGGGTGGACACAAGGCGAACAGGGCAGACCGGCGGAGAACACCGTGGCGTTTCCCAGCGGGGCAAACCGCGCCGGCGTTTCCGGACCGAACAGGACCAGTACGGGAAGTGTGGTGACCGCCGCAAAATGGGCTGGACCCGAGTCGTTGGTGAGCAGCAATGCCGCCTGGTCAAAGAGCGCCGGCAAATGGGCCAAATCGACGCGGGCCGCGCCATCGACACAGCGCGCATCACCCACCCGCCGTGCCAGGGCGCCCGTGGTTTCCCGGTCCTCGGAACCACCGGTCAACAGAATCCGGATAGGCGCATACCGGGCCAGCAACCCTTCCACGAACTGCTGGAAATTCGCCAGCGGCCAGCGCCTCTGCGGCAACAGGTCACTGGCATTGGCATTGACCAGCACCAGTGGACCGGAACCTTCGGGAAACAGCCGGGAGAGTGTGTCCGCCACCCGCGCCTGTTCGCTCCGGGTGATCACCCGCTGCACCACCCGCGGCACACCCGGCGGTACCGGTTCACCGGTCAGCGTCGCGGTCAGCGCCTGGTAGTTGCGGCTGATGTGCTGACCAAAATCGCAGATCACCGGATCGGTATAAAGATTGCCACGATAGAGGCCGCCACCCCCGGCGGCATGAAACCCGACCCGTCTGGGCACTCCGCTCGCGAAACAGAGCAGCGCGGAAAAGCGGGTGAAGAGTTCGAGATCCACCAGCGTATCGACCCGCCGTTCACACAACCAGCGTCGCAGGCGCCAGGCGTCGCGCAGCAGGGTGTAGAGTGAGCCGCTGTCCAGGGCAAACACATCCGAATCGGCAATCGTGGCGGTGATCCGCAGGCTCTGCCGATTGGCGGCGAAGGTGACGTACCCCGGGCGGTCCCCGCTCCTGTCAATCCAGGCGCGGACGGCCGGATCGGCCAACACGTTGCTACCCGACTCGGCAAGTTGGACAAATACCACCCGTTTCGAGGACAGGGCCCGGCGGTTTTGCCGACGCGTCGACCGCAGTCGCGAGGCCAGCCAGCAGAGCGGCACGCCAATCCAGCGATCCAACAGACGCATACGGTCAACCGGGATCATGGGCACGCTCTCCCGGTGAATCACTGATGGTGCAGGACAATCGCGCTGGATGACGCGGCAATGGCATAGGCGGGTCTGGAGAACGTATCTGGCTTCGGCCCGATACCTTACCCCAAAACACCCCTCCGGCGAATGTTCCTAGAGGGGAATCAGACGGTCAGCCAACAGGGCGCCAAAGAGGCCGGCCAGGTAGACGAGTGAAAACTTGAAGGTCTGCAGACCGAGCTTGAGATCGTTGCCACGATAGAGCCGCCACGCCCAGTGCAGGAAACGGAGGTTGAGCGGCACTGCCGCGGCCAGATAGATCCAACCGCTCATCCCCGTCAGCACCGGCAGGATGGTGACAATGGCCAGCAGCACGGTGTAGAGCAGCACCATCAGGCGGGTGAATTCGGGACCGTGGGTCACCGGCAGCATGGGCACCTCGGCCCGGGCATAGTCCGACTGCCGGTAGAGGGCCAGGGCCCAGAAATGGGGTGGGGTCCAGGTGTAGATGATCAGGAACAGGAGCAGCGCTTCGCCGCTCACCTGACCGGTGGCGGCCACCCAGCCGATCAGTGGTGGCGCCGCCCCGGCCGACCCGGCAATGACGATGTTCTGGGGCGTCCACCACTTGAGGTAGAGGGTGTAGAAAATGGCATAGCCGAAGAAGGCGGCCAGCGTCAGCAACGCGGTGAGCGGGTTGACCCAGAAATGGAGCAGACCCATGCCGCCCAGGCCAAGCGCGGCGGCCAGCACGCCGGCACCGAACGGCGATACGCTGCCGGTGGGCAGGGGCCGGCGGTGGGTCCGCTGCATGCGGGCATCGATCCGCCGGTCGGCCAGGTGATTGATGGCCGCGGCGGAAGCGGCGGCGCAGGCGATGCCCAGGGTGGCGACCACCAGCTGGGCGGCCATGCCCCAATCGGGTCCCGCCAACAGCATGCCGACCACGGCGGTAAAGGTGATCAGCCCCACCACCCGCGGTTTGCACAGCCGATAGTAGGCCGACCAGTTGATCGGGGAGGTGAGTTGCAGGGTGGACAACAGTCTCATGGTGTTAGCGCTTACCAGGCTCCATCGGGCCCGGGCCGGAACAGCTGCCCCCGATGTGCGGGCCAGTTGATCCAGACCAGAACCTGAAGCAGAAACAGGGCGCCCAGATTGTGGGCGACGGCCAGATACAGCGGGAACTGTAGCAGCACATTGCCGATGCCCAACCCGACCTGGATCAACAGCGCCGCAAAAAGCCACCACATGGCCCGATCCTCTCCCCGGTACCACAGGCTCACCATCAGCAGCAGCATCACCAGGGTGGTGACCAGGGCCCCCACCCGGTGGGTCCAGTGCACGGCGATCCGGCCCAGGGAGGAGAGCTTGCCGTATTCGTGGTCCTGGTCGGGCTCGAAGTTGATGGTGAATCCCTCACCCCAATCCCCG
>JBNLBB010000117.1:0-8112 GCA_050302415.1 Gammaproteobacteria bacterium
GCCACATTGAACAGATCGTCGCCTGTTACGGTGCCCAGCGCGACGCCATGGTGGCCAGCATCGAGCGCCATCTGCCCGCCAGTGTCGCCATCACCCGGCCGCAGGGGGGGATGTTCCTTTGGGCGACCCTGCCCGACGAGATGTCCTCCATGGCGCTGTTCAATGTCGCCATCCGCGACAAGGTGGCCTTCGTCCCCGGCCACCCGTTCTACGTGGGGCGCAAGGAGACCAACACCCTGCGGCTCAATTTCTCCTGTGTGGACGCGCCGACCATCGACCGCGGTATCCAGCGCCTGGGCGCGGCGATTCGCGAACTGGCACAGCGCGCCGCCTGACAGCCTCTCAGGCGCTGGCCGGCACCCGTTTGCCGACGCTCTTCGGACGCAGGCCACCATCATCCACGGCCGGTTGGTAGCGCACCGAAAAGGGCTGCAGGATGGTCAACGCCGTGTCGGCATGCGGGTTGTCCGAAAAGGCGAAACTGTTCACCCCACAGCGCAGCAGCGGGTGCACCTGATCGGGGAGCAGCTCGCCGGATGCGCGGATTTCACCATGGTAGGCGAGGGCTTCGCGCAGCAGACGCGCCTGAGAAAAGATCCGGCCATCGGCGAAGCGATCCGTATGCAACTCGATGAGGGCAAATGGGGAGAGGTCGCCGAGGGTGGCGGGATCCTCGTCACCCGTCAGACGCAGGCCCAGGCGCCCGGCGCGGCGGCGAAGTGCGGTGTGATGTTCCTGCCAAACAGCCAGGGAAACGATCAGGTCTCCGGGTGGGAAGGGCAGATCGCCGCCGGCCAGCTGCCAGTGATCGTCGATCAGTTGCTGGTGCTTAATGACGCGCATAGACACGCTCCTTGAAGGGTTCCAATCCGAGCCTGCGGACGCAGGCCAAAAATGACTCGCCATCCAGACGCTGCTCGACAAACACGGTGAGCAGTGCGGCGATGGCATCCGTCACCGCTTCGCGGCGCAGGGCCGGACCGAGGTTGCGACCGAGACTGGCTGCGGTATCCGCTGAGCCGCCCAGCAGGATCTGGTAGAACTCCTCACCCTTTTTATTCACTCCCAGAATCCCGATGTGGCCGGCGTGGTGGTGCCCGCAGGCGTTGATGCAGCCGGACATCTTGATCTGGATATCCCCCAGGTCGTGGAGCCAGTCGATGTCGTCAAAGCGGGTGTTGATCTCCTGCGCCAGGGGGATGGAGGTGGCGTTGGCCAGACTGCAGTAGTCCGCCCCCGGGCAGCAGATGATGTCGGTGAGCGTGCCGATGTTGGGTGTCGCGAGCGCAAAGGCCCGGAGCGTTTGCCAAAGGGGGTAGAGATCGGCCTTGCGCACGTCGGCCAGCACCAGGTTCTGGCTGTGGGTGGTGCGGATTTCGCTGAAACTATAAAGATCGGCCAGCTCCGCCACGGCTTCCATCTGTGCCGCAGTCATGTCGCCGGGAGCGCCGCCGGGTGGTTTGAGCGACAGGGTGACGATGCGATATCCCCCCACCTTGTGATCGGCGACATTGCCGCGCACCCAGCGGGCGAATTCGCGATCGTCGGCGATATGGGACTCGAAAGTGCGGTCCCAGGTGGCTCGACGGTCGTAGTCGGGGGCGCGGAAATGGGCGGTTACCCGGGCGATATCCAAGTCGTTCAGACGCAGCTGACCGTCGCGAATGCGAGACCACTCCGCCTCGACTCTCGCGCCAAACGCCTCGACGCCCAGGCTCTCGACCAGAATCTTGATGCGTGCCTTGTAGAGGTTGTCGCGCCGCCCCAGCAGGTTATAGACCCGCAGGATCGCCTCGCTATAGGAGAGCAGATCATGGCGATCGAGAAAGGGGCGGATCACCTTGCCGAGCATGGGGGTGCGACCCATGCCGCCACCCACCAGCACCTCGAAGCCGGGGTCGCCTGCGCTGTTTTTGACCAGCCGGAAACCGATGTCGTGAAACGCGACGGCGGCCCGGTCGCTGGTGGCGCCGGTGAAGGCGATCTTGAACTTGCGCGGCAGGTAGGAGAACTCCGGGTGGAGCGTCGACCACTGGCGCAGCAGTTCGCACCAGGGGCGCGGGTCGTCGATCTCATCGGCGGCGACACCGGCCAGATGATCGGTGGAGATGTTGCGCACCGTATTGCCGCTGGTTTGGATGGCGTGCATCTGCACCGTTGCCAGATCCGCCAGCAGATCCGGTACTTCGGCTATCTTTGGCCAGTTGAACTGGATGTTCTGGCGGGTGGTGAAGTGGCCGTAACCCCGGTCGTAGCGGCGCGACGCGGTCGCCAGCATGCGCAGTTGGTCGCTGCTGAGTACGCCGTAGGGGATGGCCACCCGCAGCATGGGAGCGTGTTTCTCTTCGTAGAGACCGTTCAGCAGGCGCAACGGGCGAAACTCGTCCTCGGTGAGCCGACCCTCCAGGTAGCGGTGGGTCTGTTCCCGAAACTGGGCGACCCGCTCGTCGATCAGTCTCTGGTCAAAGTCGTCGTAGGCATACATGGGATTCGCACTCCGTGCGGCAATAGTTGATAAAAAAGCTCGGGTAAATATACGCGGTCGCTGCCGTACGGGAAAAAGATCCGTTTGTTCTGTCCACATAGCGTTGGGTTCTAATGCACAGGTGCCGGTCGGAGTTGTTGCCGTGGTGGCTGCCCGGCCATAATGGCCGGGCCATGACCAATTCATGGAATTCAAACAATACCGATCAAAGAGAGGTTCAGGCGTGAGTGCCAGACTACAGGAACTGTTGGACGAGAAGGGTGTGCTGCTGGCGGACGGTGCCATGGGCACCAACCTCATGGCCCAGGGGCTGAAGCGCGGAGAGGTGTCGGAAGTCTGGAACGTGGACCACCCGGACCGCGTCACCGCGGTCCATGCCGCCTTTATCGAGGTGGGGGCGGACATCGTGCTGACCAACAGCTTCGGCGGCAACCGCCTGGCCCTGGAGAAGGCGGGGCTGGGTGATCGGGTGGTCGAACTCAATCACGCCGCCGCGCAGAACGCCCGGCGCGCGGCGGATGCCGCAGGTCGCCCCGTGGTGGTGGGCGGCTCCATCGGTCCCACCGGGCAGTTGCTCAAGCCCTACGGCAAGCTCGCACCGGACCAGGCCCTGGCGGTGTTCACCGAACAGGCCATGGCGCTGGCGGAGGGTGGCGTGGATGTGATCTGGGTGGAGACCATGTCGTCACCTGCCGAAATGCAGGCGGCCATGACCGCCGCCGCAGCCACCGGATTGCCCTTCACCGCGACCATGTCGTTCGACACCAAGGGTCGGACCATGATGGGGACCAAACCGGCGGCGGCGCGTGAATCGGCATTGGCGGCCGACCCGGCGCCCCTGGCCTTCGGCGCCAACTGCGGTTCGGGTCCCCGCCAGATGATCGAGACCGTGCTGGCGTTTGCCGAAGTGAGCGCGCCAGGAGAGATCATCATCGCCAAGGGCAACTGCGGCACGCCCAAACTGGGGGCGGACGGTATCCAGTATGACGGTACCCCCGATCTGATGGCGGAATATGCACGAATGGTCCGGGATGCCGGTGCCCGAATTGTCGGGGGGTGTTGCGGTACCACGGCGGCACATCTGGCGGCGATCGGGCGGGCGCTGCACTCCACACCGCAGGGCGAACGACCGACTCTGGAAGAAATCGGGCAGGTGTTCGGTGGTACCTGACGCACCGGGCCACAGCAACGTGGAGGAAAGGAGATGACCGATTTGCTGCAGGATCTGGACGGCAAATTACGCGAGGCCGGCTATATCTCGGAGCCAGCCCTGAACATGAGCCTGCGGCTGATGGACAGTCTGCAACGACCGCTGCTGATCGAAGGAGATGCCGGCGTGGGCAAAACCGCGGTGGGTGCCATGCTGGCGACCATCCATGCCAGCCGGCTGATCCGGCTGCAGTGTTACGAGGGGCTGGATGCCGCCAGCGCCATCTACGAATGGAATTACCAGAAGCAGCTGCTTTCCATCAAGCTGAGTGAGGGCGGTGCCCCGGACGGTATCAACACCACGCAGCACCTGTTTGACGAATCGTTTCTGCTGCGCCGCCCGCTACTCGAGGCGATCACCCAGCCCGAACCGCCCGTACTGCTGATTGACGAGATCGACCGCTCGGACGAACAGTTCGAAGCGCTGCTGCTGGAGGTGCTGTCGGATTTTCAGGTGAGCATCCCGGAGCTGGGCACCATCCGAGCCACGGCCGTGCCACGCGTGGTATTGACCTCCAACGGCACCCGGGAATTGAGCGATGCCCTGCGCCGCCGCTGTCTCTACTACTACCTCGATTACCCATCGCTGGAAAAGGAACTGGCCATCGTCGCCGCCCGCCTGCCGAAGGTGGACGAGGCACTGGCGCGGGCAGCCCTGCGATTCGTCCACCAGCTGCGTGAAGAGGCGTTGAAGAAGCGCCCCGGGGTGGCTGAGAGTCTGGACTGGCTGCAGGCACTGGCTGATCTGCGGGCAGCCAGTGGTCGCCTGGCGGTGGAAGAGGTGATGGCGACCCTGGTCTGTCTGCTCAAAACCCGGGAGGACCGGGAGCGGGTCGATGCCAACCGGCTGGGCGAGTTGATGGCGGGTTTGAGCCGAAACTGACGGGCCTATGGAAACCGGGATTGCGCTGCGTGAACAACTGATTGGATTCTGCCGCCAGGCGAGGGACTACGGTTTCAGCACCGGCCTCGCCGAAAGCCGGGACTGGCTCGCGGTGGCCGCCCAGGGAGAGCTTGGGGATCGCAGCGCCATGATGTGCGCGGCACGCGCGCTTTTCTGCGTCACCCCGCAACAGTGGGCGGCGTTTCCCGCCTTCTTCAGTGCCTACTGGGACCGGCAGCATGAATTGGAGTCCAAAACAGAACAGGCCACCACGCGCGCCAGCGCGACTCCCCGGGGGGGCAACGCGGGTGAGGCGGGGATCTCCTTCCAGGACCAGCGTCGGCGCTTCGCCGGCCTGGGTGGCAGCAGTTCGCAGAGCGCCGGAGCCGGCGCGGGCGACTATGAAATTCTGAGCAAGGCCGATTTTCGCTTTATCAGCGATGCCCAGCAACGAGAAATGGTCGCGCAGGGGGTCGAACGTATCGCGCGACAGATCCGCAAGCGGCAACTGCGCCGGATTCGGGGCAATCTGATTCGTGGGCGGAAGATGGATCTGGGGCGCACCATGCGCCGTGCCCTGGGCAGTGACGGATGGCCGTTCCAGCTGCGCTACCGGCAGCGGGTGCGCGATCTGCCCCGACTGATCCTGCTGCTGGACATCAGTCAGTCCATGGAGGTTTACAGCCAGCTGTTCATCCGCTTTGCCTGGGCCTTCTCCTGCCGCCACCGGGATGTGCACACCTTTGCGTTTCACGTGCGCCTGCTCGATCTGCGTCGCGAGATGAAAGAGCGGCATCCCGAGCGGCTGCAGCAGCAGTTGGATCGGTACGGCTCCATCTGGTTGGGGGGCACCCGGGTGGCCGGCAGTATCGCGGAGTTCAATCAACGCTACAGCGGGCATCTGGTCAACCGGCGCAGCGTGGTCGTGGTGGTCAGCGATGGCTGCGATTCTGAGGGGAGCGACCGGCTACCCCAGGAGATGGCGTTGCTCGCGCGCCGGGCGGGTAGTGTCGTCTGGCTAAATCCCCTGCTCGGACGGGGCGGGCAGAGCGATGTGGTGCCGCCACTGGAACGGGGGCTGCATGATTCCTTGGCGCACATCGATTATTACGGACCGGCCCACTCCCTGGAATCATTGCGTGCCCTGGAGCAGTTCCTGGCCCGCCACTGAGATCAGCGCGCGGGCCTGCGGCGGCGCCACTCCGCGCGGGTGACCAGCCACACGCCACAGAGCACCACGGCAATGCCGAAAGCGTGGTAGCCGTGAAAGGTTTCACCCAGAAACAGCACCGCACCGACCGCCGCCAGCACGGGCACCAGGTTGGTGAACACCCCGGCGACCGAAGCGCCCGCGACAGTGACGCCGGCGTTCCAGAACAGGTAGGCAAGCACCGACGGGAAGATGCCCAGGTAGGCGATGCCCAGAAACGCCCGGGTCTGCGGCACGAACTGCGCGCCACTGGCCAGTTCCCACACATAAAATGGCACGATGAAGAGCCAGCCGATGATCATCGTCCCGGCCAGGAATCCCCGTCCGCCGACCCCCGCCGGGCGGTGACGGGGCAGGAACACGGTGTAGAGCGCCCAGGAGAAAAAGGCGGCGAGGGCGATGAGATCGCCCCGGTTCAGCGTCAGTGTCGCCAGGGCGTGCGGGTCGCCGCGGGTGATGATCGCCAGCACCCCGATGACGGAAAGTACGATGCCTGCGCCAGCGGCGAGCCCGACGGGCGTACGGTAAATCAGCCAGGCGGCGAGGGTGATGGAGATGGGCAGAGCGGCGTTGAGTACCGAAACGTTGAGCGCGGTGGTGTACTGCAGACTGATGTAGAGCAGGGTGTTGAAAGCGCCAACGCTGAGAATGGAGAGCGGCACCATCCAGCGCCATTGGGCACGGAGTACGGGGAGCACCTGGATCAACTCACGCCAGGCAAACGGGGCAAACAGAATGCAGGCCAGAGTCCAGCGCCAGAAGGCAAGCGCAATGGGCGGCACCACGCCAACCACGGCTTTACCCACCAGGGCATTGCCTGACCAGAAGAGGGCAACCAGGCAGAGCAGCAGGTAGGCCCGGGCCAGCGACAAGGTTGGCTGATCGGGAGGATTCAAGACGGATCAGCCGAGAATGAGCGCATCGTCGTCCACGGTTTCGCCGCGGACCTTCTCAAACATGTGCAGCAGATCTTCCACTTTCAGGCCGTGGCGTTCCTCGCCCGCCACATCCAGCACCACCTTGCCTTCGTGCAGCATCACCGTGCGGCTGCCGTGATCCAGCGCCTGGCGCATGGAGTGGGTCACCATCATGGTGGTGAGCCGGGCCTCCTGCACGATGCGATCGGTCAGTTCCATAACGAAGGCAGCCGTGCGCGGATCCAGCGCCGCAGTATGCTCATCAAGCAACAGGATCTGCATCGGACAGAGGGTGGCCATGACCAGGCTGAGGGCCTGCCGCTGACCACCGGAGAGCAGCCCCATTTTGTCTTCCAACCGGGATTCGAGCCCCAGCCCCAGTTGTGCCAGTCGGTCACGGAACAGCTCCCGCCGCTCGCGGCGCAGCGCCCGGCCCAGGCCGCGCTGCCGGCCGCGGGCTGCCGCCAGTGCCATGTTCTCCTCGATGGTGAGCGATTCGCAGCTGCCCGCCAGCGGGTCCTGAAACACCCGGGCGACCAGGTGGGCGCGCTGATGGGTGCGCAGGCGGGTGACCTCCGTATCGCCGATGGTGACTGCGCCCTCATCGAGCAGAATTTCACCGGCGATCACGTTGAGCAGTGTCGATTTGCCTGCGCCGTTGGAGCCGATCACGGTGGTGAATTCGCCGCTGCGGATCTCGATCTCCAAACCACGCAGGGCGCGTGTCTCGATGGCGGTGCCCGGACTGAAGGTCACGTGGGCGTTGCGGACGGAAATCATGGTGCCGGTCCGCTGCGGCGTGCCGCACCGCTCTTGAGTCTGCTGCGCAGGGTGGGCGCGGTCATGGCGACAATCACCAACACAGCGGTGATCAGTTTCAGGTCCTGCGCCTGGAGGCCCAGAAATTCCGCGTTCAGCGCTGCGGCCACCGCCAGCCGGTAGGCGATGGAGCCGATCAGGCAGGCGCAGATCGCCAGCAGGATGGTGCGGGTGGAGAAGATCGCCTCCCCGAGGATGACTGCGGCAAGTCCCACCACAATGGTCCCGACCCCCATGGTGATGTCGGCGCCCCCCTGGATCTGCGCAAACAGCGCGCCGGCGAGACCTACCAGCCCGTTGGCCAGGGCGATGCCCAGCAGTTTCATGCGGTCCACATGGATTCCCTGGGCTGCGGCCATGCGTGGATTGGTGCCGGTGGCGCGCATGGCCATGCCGGTCTCGGAGGTCAGGAACCCGTTGAGCAGCACCACCACAATGATCACGAGCACCAGCAGTACCAGTGGGTTGGACCAATAATAGGGGATGCCGAGGCCTTCGAAGGGGGTAAAGACGGTGTCCACTCCGAGCAGGGCCTGGTTCGGTTTACCCATCACCCGCAGGTTGATGGAATGGAGCGAAATCATGACCA
>JBNLBB010000118.1:0-8053 GCA_050302415.1 Gammaproteobacteria bacterium
GTCAGCCCACTCGTCCCAGATCGACACCCCGTTTTCCCGCAGGTAGGCCGTATTCCGGTCGCCGCGTAGAAACCAGAGCAATTCGTGGACGATGGAGCGCAGATGCAGTTTTTTGGTGGAGACCAGCGGAAACCCTGCGGCGAGGTCAAAGCGCATCTGGTAACCAAACACACTCCGCGTGCCGGTACCGGTCCGGTCGCCCTTCTGTACACCGTTGTCCCGAACGTGGCGCATCAGGTCCAGGTACTGCTTCACGCACGCCTCCGCTTGTCCTGTTTCTGTTTGGGATTGGACGGTGGCACCGCTTGCGGCATCGGGCCATAGCGGTGCGCCCACCAGAAGAAGAATCCGCCGATAAGTATCATCGGCAAGGAGAGTATCTGACCCATGGTGACCCACCCGAAAGCCAGATAGCCGAGGTGGGCGTCGGGTTCCCGGGCAAACTCCACCAGAAACCGGAACAGGCCGTAGAGCAGGATAAACAGCGCCGATACCGCAGGTCGCGGCCGGGATTTCATGCCATAGAGCCATACCACGGTAAACAGCACCGCCCCCTCTAAGAGCAGCTCGTAGAGCTGGGACGGATGGCGAGGCAGGGAACCGGCATGGGCAAAGACCATTCCCCAGGGCAGGTCGGTGGCCCGGCCCCACAGCTCACCGTTGATAAAGTTCCCCAGGCGGCCGGCTCCCAGCCCGATGGGGACGCACGGTGCCAGAAAATCCATCATTTCAAAAAAGGTTTTACGCTGCTTCCACCCCCACCAGGTGGTGATGGCGATCACCCCCAGGAGGCCACCGTGGAAGGACATGCCGCCTTCCCAGATCCGGAACAGCATCAGGGGATCGCGCAGGAACTCGCCGAACTTGTAGAACAGCACGTAGCCGATGCGCCCACCCAGGATGACCCCCAGGGCGAAATAGAAGACCAGGTCACTCACCTGCTCCCCGGTCCAGCCGGAACCCGGACGGCGGGCCTGGCGGCGCGCCAGCCACCACCCGGCAGCAAATGCCACCAGATACATCAGCCCGTACCAGCGAACCGCCAGGGGTCCGATGGAAATGGCGATGGGATCGAAGTTGGGATGGGTTAGCATGGCGCCGGGAATCCTATCACGTCGCAATGCCGGTCAGAGCGGGATGACACGCAGCAGGTAGGCCTTGAGATAGTCAGTTTCGGCAATGGCAGGATGGGTCGGGTGATCGCGCCCCAAACCACCGGTGTCCAGCAGCTGCGGCAGTCGCCCGACGGCCCTGCCCGCCTGCAGCACGGCGTTGAGCAACTGCTCGCGCGGCATGTGAAAGGAGCAGGAGGCTGAGATCAGGAATCCCTGCGGCTTGCAGAGCTGCATGGCGAGCTGGTTGAGGCGGCGGTAGGCCTGAAATCCGGCCTTGAAATCCTTGCGGCGCTTGATGAACGAGGGCGGATCCAGGATCACGGCATCAAAGCGCTCCCCGGAATCACGAAGCTCCCGCAATGTCTCGAATGCATCACCGAGGTGAGTGGTCACTCTATCTGCCATGCCATTTAATTCGGCATTTCTATGGATCCCGGCCACTGCGGTCTCAGATGAATCAACGCACTCCACCTGCCCGGCTCCGGCAGCCAGCGACTGGAGTCCCCAGGCGCCGAGATAGGAGCACACATCCAGAACCCGCCCGCCCCTGGGCACATGGGCAAGCATCCGCTGGCGGTTGGCCCGATGGTCGAAGAACCAGCCGGTCTTCTGACCGCTCAGGACATCGACCTGATAACGCAGGCCGTTTTCACGCAGTTCAACCAGCTGGCCGGGGTCGCCGTGGGCTACCCGGGTGGTCAGCTCCAGACCTTCCATCTCCCGGACCCGCGTATCGTTGCGCCAGACGACGGCGCGCGGCTGGTAGAGTTCCACCACCACCGAGGTGATGAGATCAATGTGCCGCTCCATACCGGCGGTGGTCACCTGGATCACCAGCACATCACCATAGCGATCTATGACCAGCCCGGGCAACAGATCCCCTTCGCCGTAAACCATGCGATAGCAGGCATCCGAAAAATAGGGGGCGCGCAGGGCGTCGGCCTGCTGGATACGACTCCTGAAAAACGCCTCATCCGGCACCAGACCGGGCTCTTCACTGAGCAGGCGTGCACAGATCAGGGAGTGGGGATTGACGTAACCGGAACCCAGCGGACGGCCGCTTCGGGCCAGTACGGTCACCGGCTCTCCGGGTTCGAATTCGGTCAGCCGGGTCGCGCTGGTATCCACCTCGTTGCTATAGATCCACAGATGACCCGCGCGCAGTCGCCGGTCCTCGCGATTACGCAATATCAACGACTTGGTTCGGTCTCCTGTCTGTTCCATGGGACTATCCGATACACCTGTTTGGTCGCAATTCGAGGGGGGCATTATGCCCTGACACGCGCCGTCGGCGAAGCCAATGACACCCGGAAACGACAAAGGCCCCTCGTGGGGCCTTTGGGATTGGCTGGGGCGGTAGGGGTCGAACCTACAACCTACGGAGTCAGAGTCCGTCGCTCTGCCAGTTGAGCTACGCCCCAATTCGCAGGCCGCAGCAAATCTGCAGCCGTCGCCGCGATTAACGCTTGGAGAACTGGGTTGCGCGGCGGGCCTTGTGCAGGCCGACCTTCTTGCGCTCCACTTCGCGAGCATCGCGGGTGACAAAACCGGCTTTGCGCAGAGGACTGCGCAGGGCTTCGTCGTACTTGATGAGGGCACGGGTAATGCCGTGGCGGATTGCACCCGCCTGACCACTGCCGCCGCCGCCGGCAACCGTCACCTTGATGTCGAAGGAATCGATCATCGCGACGGTTTCGAGGGGTTGCCGCACAATCATGCGCGCGGTTTCGCGGCCGAAATACTCATCCAGCGGACGATTGTTGACGGTGATCGCACCACTGCCCTTGCGCAGAAAAACGCGGGCGGCGGAACTTTTGCGACGACCGGTGCCGTAGAACTGTTCAGTTGCCATATGCCTGTTCCGTAACCGAATTAGATTTCAAGCTGCTTGGGCTGCTGCGCAGCGTGCTGGTGTTCTGCGCCGGCATACACCTTCAGCTTGCGATACATGGCGCGCCCCAGAGCATTCTTGGGCAGCATCCCCTTCACCGCAGTTTCAATGATGCGCTCAGGGGCTTTCGCCTGCAGCTTCGCGAAATTGATCGATTTCATGTTGCCGATGTAACCGGTGTGGTGATAGTACATCTTGTCCTGGGTCTTGTTGCCCGTGACCCGCACCTTGCCGGCGTTGATCACCACGATGTAGTCACCGGTATCCACGTGCGGGGTATATTCCGCCTTGTGCTTACCGCGCAGGCGCCGCGCCACCTCGGTCGCCAGACGACCCAGGGTCTTATCCGCCGCATCCACCACATACCAGTCGCGCTTTACAGCCGCCGGCTTCGCACTAAAAGTCTTCATTATATGGATCCACTCCAAAAGACAGCAGCCCCCACATACGGAGCCCTGAAAGAGCCGCGCATCTTACTAGAGACAGAAAGGCGATTCAAGCCTGATTTACGGCAATAAAATCCACCGTTTAGGCAAAAAAAAACGCGGCTCGTGGATGCCGCGTCTAACCACCAAAGGAGGAAGGTTGGTAAGTTGCCAGCATGCAGGGGTACATGCTTGATTCTTAATATATCAGCATATTCGAATATTGCAACTCTAATTGTCCGATTATGGGAGCTTCAGCCGCTCGACCACCTCCCCGCCCTGCAGATGGCTTTCGATGATTTCGTCGATGTCTTCCTGGTCCACATAGGTGTACCAGACGCCCTGTGGATAGACCACAACGACCGGACCTTCCTCACAGCGATCGAGGCAGCCGGCGTTGTTGATCCTCACTCCATCCTTACCGGCGAGGCCCAGCGCCTTGACCCGGCTTTTGGCATAATCGCGCATCGACTGGGCGTCGTGACGCTGGCAACAGGTCTTGGCCGTATCGTCGCGCTGGTTGGTGCAGAAGAAAACGTGGTATTTGTAATAGGACATAGTGGTCTTCCGAACAGGGAGATGCTTCGGCATCCAGATTAGCAGTTCCCAACGCGCGAATGCAGCAACCGCCTTCCGGCAAATCCTCCCCCAAGCTCACGGGCGCCAAGACGGGCGAACGGGATTCCCTGCGCCGTCTGGCGGACCAGTGTGTGCTCTGTGGCATGTGCCTGCCCCATTGTCCGACCTACCGGCTGGCTCACCGGGAGAATGAGTCCCCCAGGGGACGTATCGGATTGATGCTGGGCCTCGCCGAAGGCGCGCTCTTGCCTGAGGGGAAAATCCGCCAGCATCTGGGCCACTGCCTCAGCTGCGGCGCCTGCGAAGCGATGTGCCCGTCGCAGGTACCGTTTACCGCCTTGATGGACCAGGCGCGGGGCAGACTCGGACCTGCGCCCGATCCCGGTCCCATCAAGTGGTTCACCGGCAGCGTGCTTCCCAACACCAAACTGCGCCGGAGCTTTGGTACCGGTTTGCGACTGATGCAGAAGAGCGGACTCACCGGAATAGTCGGTCAGATGCTCGACGCGACCAAAGGGGCGCTGCGCTCACTCCCCCCGCTGAGCCCGATCCCCAATTGGAGTCCATCCTATGCGGCCCAGGGGACGGTAAAAGGTACCGTCGGGCTGTTTCTGGGCTGCGGACAGGAGATGTTCGATTCCCGGACGCTGAGCGACGCCATCGAGCTGCTGCAACACTGCGGCTGGAATGTGCTGATCCCCCGGGACCAGGGTTGCTGCGGTGCGCTGGCAGCGCACTCCGGGGATCCGGACACCGCGGCACGGCTGGCCGACCGCAACAGCGGAGCCTTCGGCAAACTGGAAATCTCCCACATCGTGCACACGGCCAGCGGCTGCCTGCCACAGGCCATGCGCACCCAGGCCGACGGCCCCAGACCCATTGAAATCTGTCAGTTTCTCCTGGAGACGGATTCGCTGGCCGGGAAACCGATGAGCGCCTGCGCGGGGCCGCTGCTGCTCCATGAGCCATGTACCCACCGCAATTCCCTGGGGGGCAACGCGCCGGCCAGTAAACTGCTGGCGCTAATACCCAGCGTGGAATTGGGTCGCCTGGATTCCGGCTTCGGATGCTGTGGTGCCGCAGGTGACTTCATGCTGCGCGAGCCGGCCATTGCTGCGCAATTCCGCGCGCCCTTGCTGGACGCGATTCGCAGGCAGCAACCTGCGGTGCTGGTGTCAACCAACGTGGGATGCGCCATCCATCTCGCCTCCGGCATCCGTGAGGCCGGACTGACGGTCGACTTGCGACACCCGGTCAGCCTGCTGCTGCAGGCCGTGAAGGGATCTGCCTAGAGAATCACCTGGTTGGCCGGCAGATTGTTGCCGTAGAAAATCTCCAGCATCTCCCGCCGCAGCCGTTCCCGGATCTTCCGCTGCTCGGTGGCATTCAGATCTTCTTTCTCTATTCCAAACAGGTAGTTGTCCAGATCAAACTCTTTGAGCAGCATCTTGGTGTGAAACAGATTCTCCTGGTAGACGTTGACGTCCACCATTTGATACGCCTGCTGGGTGTCCCTGGAGAGGTAGTTCTGGATCGAATTGATCTGATGATCGATGAAGTGTTTGCGCCCACGCACATCGCGGGTAAAACCGCGCACCCGGTAGTCAACGATCACGATGTCGGACTCAAAGCTGTGGATCAGGTAGTTGAGGGCCTTGAGCGGGGAGATGAGCCCACAGGTGGAGACATCGATATCGGCCCGAAAGGTACTGATGCCGCTTTTCGGGTTGCTCTCCGGGTAGGTGTGAACCGCGATGTGGCTCTTGTCCAGATGGCCGAGCACGGCATTGGGCAGCGGTCCCGGTGACTCGGTGTTGGAGAGCTGGCCGGCCGCCACCGGCTCCTCGGAAATGAGTACGGTAACGCTGGCGCCCTGGGGATCGTAGTCCTGCTGCGCGATATTGAGGATATTGGCGCCGATGATGTTGGTGACATCCTCGCAGATCTGACGCAACCGCTTGGCGTTGTAGGCCTCGTCTATATACTCGATGTATTCGCGACGCTGCCGGTTGGTGGCCGCGTAACAGATGTCGAAAATATTGAAGCTGAGACTTTTCGACAGGTTGTTGAAGCCTTCGAGCTTGATGCGTTTCTGCGCCCTTTTGACCACTTAGGTACAACCTCCACACCGCACGCCCGTGAAAAAGGGGCGCCATTATGCCCTAAAAAGCCCCAAACACAATCCCTTTGGCCTGCTCCCAACAGCGCCGGCCAAATGCCGTCTCGAGCACCAGCGGCAGGGCTACGGACCCGTGCCCAAGCAGCGCGTCGTGAAATTCACGCAATGCCCCGGAATGCGTGCGCTGCTCCAGGACCATCTGCCTCGCCGCCACAATCAGCGCCCAACCGGTGGCATAACCCATGGGCACCGTCGGCGCGCGGCTGTACCACGCCAGTTCTCCGGCCGCCTGCCCGGCGCCAAAACCCAGCACCTTTTCGAGTTTCTGGGCCAACAGTGCCAGCGGGGCGTGCTCGCACTGAAGGTCCACATCGACCATCACCCGCAGGGCGCGCCAGAGGCGATCATGCAGCACCACCACCCGGCTTTCCGGCGAATCGAGCCATCCCTGATCTACCATCAGCCCCTCACAGTAGAGCGCCCAACCCTCGTAAAGCGTGGCTGAGGCGTTGAGCAGGCGGGGAAAGCTGGCCGCCGTCGGATTGCCATTTGCGGTCACAAACTGCAGGTGATGCCCGGGCCACGCCTCGTGCACCGAGGTGTGCCGGATTGCCGTCCGGTTGTGCTCGCGCAGCGCCGAATCGTCCGTCACCGGCGTCACATAGTAGTAGCCGGTCTGCGTGGCATCGTTGGGCGCCGGATCCTGGTACGCTGCAAAAGGGATTTGCGGGCGCAGGAATTCGGGGGTATCGATCACTGACAGCCGTTGGGATGGCGGCATACTCACCAACTGCAGCGCTACGACCTGCTCACGCGCCGCCTCCATGGCCAGACGGTATTCGCCCAGCACTTGGCCAGGCTCGGGATGGTCCGCACCGATCCGCTCCATGGCCGCTGCCACGTCGGTGCTGCCGGTCAGGGCCTGCACAGCCTCCTGCAGCTCGGCACGGGTCTGCTCAAAGATCCGCTCGCCGAACTCGAACAGGGTATCGGCGTTGACATCCAGAAAATGGCGATAACCGAGCAGACGCTCAAAATGGATGCGTCCCACCGCCACACTGCCGGCTGCCAGAGGTGCAAGTTCCAGTTCCAGAAATCGGGCATAGTCCTCCACCGCCCGGGCGGCATCCTCGCAACGGGCAGCCAACAGACGCGGCTGCCGGACCTGACGGGCCACCCTGGGATGGTTGACCAACCCGAGCAGAAAGCTCCGCCCGGAACGCGCTTCAGCCAGCGCCAACCCAATCCACTCTGCCGGCACCCGTTCCGGGTCGACCATCAATTGGGCGCGCGCGGCCCGCAGATGGGCGGGTACCGCTTCGAGAATCGCCGTGAGCGCGGGTTCCAGGTTGGAGATCGGCCGGATGGTGAGTTGGTGGATCGCGGATATGGGGAGGAATCGCACCGGATCGCGCCGTCGCCAGTCCAGCTCATTGAGCTCGGCGTGTTCGATCAACGCTGCGCCGGATAGCACCCGGAAATCGATCTGCCGGTCACCATCGAGATCCGCCAGCTCTATCTCATCCAATGAAGAGAGCAGTTTGTCGAGCAGCGCCAGCAGCGCTCCAGTGTCGTCGTCACCAAATCGCGGCAGCAACCCGGCGTAACGGTATTCGCCGACGTCCACCGCACGTTGGGGATGAAAACGAAACCAGGCTTCGTAGAAATGCTGTACAACCCGGTCAAAGGTCGCAGCAGCCGTCACCTGCCTCAGACCTCCGCCTCGACAATTTCGAAATCGTGGGTGAGCTCCGCAGATTTGCCCAACATCATCGACACCGAGCAATATTTTTCCGCCGAAAGACCCACCGCGCGTTCGACTGCGGCAGCCTTTAGATCCTGACCGCTTACCCGATAATGGAGATGGATTTTGGTAAACACCTTGGGGACGGTTTCAGACCGCTCCGCTTCGATAGTCACGTCA
>JBNLBB010000119.1:0-8035 GCA_050302415.1 Gammaproteobacteria bacterium
GAGATACCACCCATCCTGAGAAGGATGCAGATAGATCCCAAACACTGGCTATACATGACGCGACAGTTTGAAAGTCGATTCAAGACCTGGGTGGGGTGTGCTCAGAGACTCAAACAGGTATGTTCTGAGCTTGGGTACGTACGTGCTCCCGGAATGGGAAACTGTAAAGCCCTGTTGGTTCGATAAGTAGATCAAATCAATGCTACCGAGGGATTGGTCTGTATAAGTGTGTTGAAAGATTGACCGTTGTCGATATCACGCGCAAAAGATGTCGAGAAAGGTCCGAAATTAAATCTTCTTCCGAAGACGTGATGGTGGTGGGAAATCCAATATCAATGATGTTTTCTTGTGGTGGGTGTCTCTTTTACCTCCCTCTTTACCTCGGTGTCTCCTTTACCTTGGCGGTGCAGACTGTTTCGACCGTCAAGTGGGAGTGATAGGGGAGAGCTTGTAACAACGGGCCCAAATCAATGAACGCTGATCAGGGCTCTCCAGTGTCCAACTCAGTTGGTTTCGGCAGTACCTGGTCTGGGCAACGAAGGTATACTGGCTATGAAACGGACTCAGCTACAAATACAGAAAGACAAAATTGGGACGCATCGCAGTCACAGGCTCATCAGGACTAATAGGGTCGGCACTCAGATCATTCCTTGAGCAATCTGGTTACGAAACAATAGGTATCGATCTCCGTGCGGTGAATCGCGCGGAGCGGGTCAATATTCTCGACACGAACGCTGTTTCCCGTTTGCTAGCTTCATGTGATGGAATCATCCATCTTGCGGCAGTCTCCCGGGTGGTGGAAGCGCAACGAAACCCGGTTGCCTGCTGGCGAACCAATGTGGAAGGCACGGAGAGTCTGCTCAAATCGATCCGTCGTGTCACCAATAGGCCCTGGATTATCTATGGCAGCAGTCGTGAAGTGTATGGGCCGGGTGATGGTGCACCGGTGATTGAATCGGCACCGTATGATCCCATCAACGTTTACGCCAGAGCCAAAGTGGCGGCGGAGGAGTTGCTCCAGACCTGGCGCCTTCAGGGTGGCCAGGCCGTTGTACTCCGGTTTTCCAATGTCTATGGCGCGATCAGTGACCACGCCAACAGGGTGATTCCTGCGTTTGTTCGTGCCGCAATGCACGGAGGCGTGCTGCGGGTTGAAGGTGCATCCAATAGTTTTGATTTCACACACCTTCGGGATGTGGTGCGGGGTATATCGACCGTGGTGGAAGCATTGGAACAGGGGGAGATGGGGATGCCCCCTATTCATCTGACCACCGGCAAATCCACTTCATTGTTGAAACTGGCATCCATGGCGATCGGCTTGGGGAGTACCGGTGCCCGCGTTCAGATGGCTTTACCGCGATCATTCGATGTGCACCACTTTTGCGGCAACCCGGAACGGGCGCGACAGCTGTTGGGTTGGCAAGCGGAGGTGGATCTGGCAGCTGGATTAGCCGAATTGGCCTCCGATTTTGCGCGTGCCGATGTTCTGTCCGGCAACGGCACGCACCGGGCATGCAGTTTGCCCGCAGCTCCGTGGGCGTTGGTTTCAGCAGAGAATTACGGGTAATTCGTCAGATCAAGGTATTGAACGGCATTGGTTCAGCCCAACCAATGTTCCACCACGAATAACAGCCACGCTATGGATCGTCGACATTTTCTCAAACTGCTGGGTGCGCTGTCCGTACCGCTGTGCCATCCGGGTCTGCTTCGAGCCAGCGACTTCAGCTCAGATGTGCTGATCATCGGTGCCGGCGCTTGTGCCTTTGTGTTGGCCAGGGAACTGGGCGCGTCCGGCGCTCAAGTGACAATCCTTGAATCTGGCATCAAGCACTACAGTCCTTGGCACCAGGCATTGAATCAACTGGAGATGAACAGCGTCATTCGGGAGACCGACTATCACCAGTCGACCCGTCGGCAGCTGGGGGGCACCACCTGGATCTGGGGGGGATTGTGCGCGCCGATCCAGGAGTCCGATCTGCAAACTCGGACACGGTTTGGATATGGAGCCGACTGGCCGATTCGCCTAAACGATATTCAGCAACACTACGGTTATGCCAGAGAGATTCTCTCCGCCGCTCCGGCGGAAGGCCAGCTACCGGAAGAAAAATCACGCTTCCAAGGCGTGCGCCTGGAACCTGCGGTCGTTTCCCGGCAACCGGGTGTGGCGCGTG
The DNA here is from genome assembly GCA_050302415.1 of Gammaproteobacteria bacterium. Lineage (GTDB taxonomy): Bacteria > Pseudomonadota > Gammaproteobacteria > JBNLBB01 > JBNLBB01 > JBNLBB01. Next base: position 2,172 of record JBNLBB010000119.1, read on the forward strand.
CGCTTATGATGGCAGCTCGCTACCCGGAAGTGACTGGCCATCCCAATATTCGCCTGATCGTCGACGCCAGTGTACGGAAAATCCAAATGGAAGGTGATAGGGCAACACTCTGCGAGGTTCAGACGCAGGCGGGCAGGCGGCACCGCTTTTCGGCGCCGCTGGTCATTTTGGCTGCCGGCGGTGTTCAGAATGTCCGTCTCCTGCAACTGAGTGCCGATAGGCACTATCCCACCGGAATTGGCAACCAATCCGATCACCTGGGGCGTCATTTCATGGAGCACCCGGATGTTGCCGTGGTGGTGGACGTTGGTGAGGAATTTTCTGCGGATTGGGGGTCGGTCCGGAATCTGTTCTCTTTCGATTTCTACAATCACTCCGAGCGCCACGCATATGGCGCCATTCTGCTGCGCATGCTCAAATGGGATCGCGACGGAGGCGGGGAGCAGGTGCTGCTGGACCTCATGTGCGAACAGGAAGCCAGGCCGGAAAACCGCTTGGTGTTAAGCGATAAAAAGGACGCGCTTGGAGACCCGCTACCGCGGTTGGAACATCACCTCAGTCTACGGGATGAAGCAACCTTGCGACAGGCGCACCGCCGATTGAAGCAGTTGATCGGATCGCGGCTTCATTCTTCAGTGCAGCCGGTCATCCGGTACAATTCACATCACCCCAGCGGTGGTACGCGCATGGCGGAACATCCTGGAGATGGCGTCACAGATCTCTACGGCCGGGTGCACGGAACCCGGAACCTGTACGTGGCAGGAAGCAGTCTGTTTCCGTCCAATGGGGCGTTTCATCCAACCATGACGGCGGTTGCGTTGAGTAAGCGGCTTGCCGACCATTTACAGAAAACATAACAACCAGCCAGGAAGCGCAGGGAGTGAATAGTCAATCGATTTCCAAAGAGCCCGCTGACTGGGCACCTGCTGTCAGTGTGGTATTGCCCGTTTATAACGAAGTGGCAACGGTGGCTGAAGTGCTGGATCGTTTGGCAGCTTTGCCCTTCGATATCCAACTGGTGGTGGTTGACGATCACTCGGATGATGGAAGCTGGGAGTTGCTGCAACAGCGCCCCAATCCCGACGGCCATATGACACTGCTGCGCCACGCAATCAACCGGGGCAAGGGGGCCGCGGTGCGTACCGCCATCCCCCATTGCCGGGGCGAGGTGGTGATTGTTCAGGATGCCGATTTGGAGTATCACCCGGACGACATCGTGACGGTGGTGGAACCATTTGCCGATACTGCGGTGAACGCTGTATACGGTAGCCGCTACAGCCGTGCCAACCCGGATCGCCCGGCCATCAGTAATCTCGCAAACCGGTGGATCACCGTGCTCTCCAACATGCTGGTGGGCACCCGGCTGTCCGATATGGCCGTCGGCTACAAAGCTGTGCGGCGCAGCGTTTTGAACCAACTGGAGTTGACCGCCAACGGCTTCGGTTTCGACGCCGACATCACCCGCTGTCTGGCCAGAAGGCAGGTTCAGATTTTGGAAGTCCCGATCAGTTACCAGCCGCGGGGTTACGCGGAAGGGAAGAAGATCCGCTGGCACGACTTCTTCGCCATGCTGTACCAACTGCTCAGGCGCTGATCTGGCTATGCAGAGGTCGTGGCACCCGGTGATGGCGCTCTATCTGTGTGCGCTGGTGGGGGTTGCGCTCGTGCATGTCTCATACCTGGCATTCCACGGATGGGGCGAATCTTTGTTGCCAGCCTATCACCAATCCGATGCCTACTATTACAACGCCAAGGCATGGTATCTGTCCCAGTTTCCCGGGGCTGATTCGGTGATCAATCAGGTAGTACCTGAGTCGCTCTATGTCGATGCGCTCGCACTCTGCTACCGGGTGTTTGGCTCTCATGCCTGGGTCCCGTTTCTGCTCAACGGCATCTGCTTTGCGCTCAGCGCAGGATGCATGGGGCACACCACCCGTCTGTTGTTTGGGTCTGCGGCGGCATATTGCGCGATCACATTGGTCTGCCTGTGTGGTCCGCTGGTTTTCTTTGCCGGTCTGACCCTCAAGACGCTGTGGGCGCTGTGGCTGATATCGGCGGGTGTGCTCTGTCTTGTGGCCTACGGCAGACAGCAGCGGGTTGTGCTCTTTTCCCTGGGTCTACTGTTGATCGGCTTGGCGGCCATTGAGCGGAGCAATATCGCGGTTGTGGCGCTGGTAGCAGTCACTACGCTGTACAGGGGGTCCGCTGCCGACGGGCTATTGGTCCGGCTTGGCAGGACTGCACTGGTATTCGGCACACCGGTAGTCATCTTGATGTGGCTGAGCGGCTGGAATCCGGGCGCAGTTGAGCAGGAGTTTTTTGCGCCGGTGGGTCTCAACATCTATGTGGGCAACGCACCGGGGTCCAAAGGGGGCTACACATCGCTGACCGAGATTCCCAACTCGCTGTACGGGCATCGACTGATGGCTGTGCCGTATGTGGAAAAAGAACTCGGTCGACCGGTTACCCGCGCGGAGGCGAGTTGGTTCTGGATTGAAAAATCTCTGGACTATTACAGTGATCATCCCGTGGAGTATCTGGGGCTCCTGTTACGCAAGGTGGGGCTGCTGTTCGCGGCCTTGACTCCCAACAGCCCGGAACAGTACCGGGTATGGCGCTGGGAGAATCCGGTGTTGAGCGTCACCCTGGTGGACTGGAGTGTCATTTGGGCTCTCTCGGTGGTTGGATTCCTTTTGTCCTGGCGCGTCATGGATCAGGTACTCCTCCGTTTTTTTGTTGGCTCTGCGGTTACTTACGCCCTGACGCTGTTTCTCTTTTTTGTTTTTGCACGCTATCGGTTTGCCCTGCTACCGTTGCTGATACCGTTTGCTGGATGGGGGGTAGTGGCTATTTGGAATAGGCTGCGGCAGCGACAGGGATACAAAGTAGCTGCTTCCGTGGTGGCATTGACAGCCTTGGGCCAGGCGATGATGTACACCATTCCAGCGGGCGACGCCTGGACTTCAGATCAGGCCGCCTACCGTTCCAGGGAGCTTGAACTGATGGAACAGATTCAACCTCGGTATCGGGCCCGGCACGAAGCGGCAAACGGCGGAAGCGCGGCATCGTGGGAAGGCCTGTCGCGGCGTGAGGCGATAGGCGATCATCGTCGGGATGCGCTGCTGAGCGCGGAGCGGGCTATTGAAATGGAGCCGGGTAACCAGCGCTACTATTTGAATTTTATGGGAATTGCCCGAAAAGTGGAGCTCGAAAATCCAGAGGCGCGCCTTGAGCTGCTGCTCAGTCGGGCTCCTGAGCCGTTTCGATCGAGTGTGGAAGCAGCCAGGCTACTGGGCTACGCCAAACAGACCGGCGGGCGCTAGGGCTCCTCGGGCTATTTAATCAGCCCGCTGCGCCGACAGAGCAGCGGAAACAGCGGCACCTCGGTCTCTTTACAGAGATCCATGATCTCCTCGCGTTCCACGAAGCGGGGTTTCGGGTGGGCGCGGTTCATGGTCATTTTCACGCAGGTGTCGACCCGGAATACATACTCCCGGCGCAGCGACGTCTTCAACTGCATGCGCTCATTGGAGGGTGCCATCTCCAGCGCCAGCTCCTCGCAGTTCTTTTTTACCTCGGCTGACTTGGCGGGATCCCCCCCTTTGGCGACCCATTCGTCCAGACGGTCGGCATATTGGGTGGCGGAAGCATCCTGAGCGAGGGCGTCGTCGGGCAGCGTGGTCATCAGACACGCGAGCATTATCGGTAGGGCAGCACGGACCATTCTTATTTTCCTTTCAACACAGAGCATAGAGGAGGCTCTGCTGAAAAGCTTGAAACTAACAGATGCCATTGCAACTTAATGGTTCCTTATCTGATACCCATCAGGCAAATGACTGAAGTGGAATTGACCTTGGTTGTGATTGCGGGTTGACGCGCATCAATTTGTTACTTGGCAAATCACAATTTTACACGTCGCCAGTAGGGAAGGGTGGTGGTCCAGGCCGTGGCCGAGGTCTCCCCGTTGAATATTTCTCCAGTATTACAGGGATTTGTCACATATCAAGTATGCCGAAAAGAGGATTGGCATGCAGTTTGATAATGGTTTAAGAATAAACAATAGGTGCGCCAACAGCAGCGCACAAAAACACAACAGAAGGCTAAGGCGGGTATTCATGGCGTTTTCTTTTGAGTTGCCGTACGAGTTCAATGCAGCCGACTACTTTGTCGATCGCAATGTACGCGAGGGGCGCGGCGACAACACGGCGGTAATCTGCGAAGAGCGGTCATTCAGCTATCGCGACATCCAGCAGGGGGTCAATCGGGTGGGCAACGCGCTCGGGTCACTCGGTGTGCGGATCGAGGAGCGGGTGGGCTTGCTGCTCTGGGACACCGAGTACTTCCCGCAGTCTTTCTTTGGCGCCATCAAAATCGGTGCTGTCCCGGTCTGCTTCAACACCCAACTCCGGCCCAAGGATTACAGCTATCTCATCGATAACAGCCGTATCAGGGTCCTGATTATCGAGGCCTCCCTGCTGGGCGTGATCGAGCCCATCCGCCACAGCTTCCGGTTCGTTGAGCATGTTGTTGTGGTGCGGGGTGAAGCGCCCAAGGGAGATCTCGAATTCGACGCGCTGGCCGCTAAGCAGTCGGATCAACTGGAGGCAGCGCCCACCTGCCGTGACGATGCCTGCTTCTGGCTTTACAGTTCGGGTTCCACCGGTAATCCCAAGGGGACCGTACACCTCCAGCACGACATGGTATTTGCCGCCCAGGCCTATGGCCGCCACGTGCTTGAAGTGCAGGAAAACGACCGCTGTTTTTCGGCCGCCAAACTGTTTTTTGCCTACGGTCTGGGCAACGGGCTCTACTACCCGTTCAGCGTCGGCGCGGCCGCCATCTATCATCCCGAACGTCCCACACCGGACGCAGTCTATGGTCTGATGTCCAGGCACAAACCCACTATTTTTTTTGGCGTACCGACCCTCTATGGCCAGATGCTGGACCATCCGACCGGCGGCGTGGAGGGCGTACGCCGCTGCATCTCGGCCGGAGAGGCGTTGCCGCCCGATCTCTATCACCGCTGGCTGGAAAAGTATGGGCTGGAGATTCTGGACGGGATCGGTTCCACGGAGATGGTCCAGTGTTTCATCTCAAACCGGCCCGGTCAGGTCCGTGTAGGCAGCACCGGTCAACTGGTCCCGGGGTACGAAGCCCGAATTGTGGATGAGAACCTGAATGATGTTGCCGAAGGCGACGTGGGCACGCTGCTGGTGAAGGGGGACAGTTCATCGCCGTACTACTGGAATCAGCACGAAAAAACCAAAGCCACCATGCTGGGAGAGTGGCTCAATACCGGAGACAAGTTCTATCGGGACAGTGACGGTTTTTTCCACTATGCCGGACGTACCGATGACATGCTCAAGGTGGGGGGTATCTGGGTTTCACCCATCGAAGTGGAAGCCGCACTGACCGGTCACGAAGCCGTGCTCGAATGTGCCGTCATCGAAGCGCGCGACAAAGAGGACCTGGTCAAGCCCAAGGCCTATATCGTGCTGGCATCCGGCTTCAGAGCCAGTGCCGAATTGGAAAAAGAGATCAAGGACTACGTCAAAACGACGCTGGCCCATTACAAATATCCCCGCTGGATCCGCTTTGTGCATGAACTGCCAAAGACTCCGACGGGAAAAATCAAGCGCTTCGAGCTGCGCAACATAAGTGCAGCGGAGCGCGACGAATAACCGGTTTTCCGCGTGTTCCGCACGCACCATGAAGACGACGACAACATAAATCGAGCTGGAGGTCACAGTGAAGAAAATTGATACAACCCTATCGCGCCGCAATTTCCTCAAAGGCACGGCCGCGGTAGCCGGAGCGGCGAGTTTGCCGTGGATCCCGACGCGTTTTGCGATTGGTGCGCAGTC
>JBNLBB010000120.1:0-7990 GCA_050302415.1 Gammaproteobacteria bacterium
GGTGGGTAGCTCCTCTTCGGCGACGCTTTCCAGGCTGGCACCGGAGCGCAACGCATCCACCAAGTCCCACTCCTTGCTGTCATAGAGCTTTCCCGCCTTGGTTGCCGCACGGCTGGCCGCGGCCGGCGCACTCATGGAGGCCACCTGCTCGTCCTGCACCCGCTGGTTCTCCTTGCGCTGCCTCCCCTTGTCGCCGTAGGCAATGTACGTCGCGTTGAGCTCCCCGTTCAGGCGCGCGATCTCCGCATCCATGGGGGTGGCCACCTGCGCCACTGCCGCCGCGTTCTGATCAATGCTGGCGTACATCCCGTTGGTGAGTTGCGCGACTTCCGCCCAACCGGAGGCCTCCGTCTTCTTCGCGTCCCCGCAGTAGAGTGTGTTGACCACAATCCCCTTCTTCACCGCCGCGCCCGTAGCCGCTGCAACCGTGATCTGAGGGTCCTGGTTGGCTGGCTCGTTGCCCGCCACGAAGATGATCTTCAACGCATCAGGCTGCGGGCTCCAATCCAACTCCGATACGGAGGTATGCACCACCCTGGCAACATACTCGTCGCCGCCATTGGTTCGGAAGGAAAACAGCGTCTCATTCACCGAGTCCAAATCGGTGGTGAACGGTTGATTGATGCGGACGTAGCCACTCTGCTGACCATAGGCCGGGTTGCCGTAGCTGAGGACGGCCACACGCAATACCGGCTGCGGTTGTGCCTGACCCAGTTCGTTGACGATGTCCCACAGCCTCTGCTTCGCCGATTCGATCAATCCGTTCATGGATCCACTGACATCCAGCGCGATGACCAGATCCACGTTCCGTGTGGGACTGGCGCCCGCCGTATGGGCAAACAGGGCGAGCAGTGCCACGGCCAACAGGCCGCAGAGAGGGTGTTTGGATTTGTGCATGGTGATACTCCCGAATGGTGATTCCGGGGATCAGTGTGGATGGTTGGTGCGCGGAAAATCAGACAGAATAAAGTAAAAATACGGCAGCCGAATTTACCGAAAATTTACATTGCGGATGCCCAGGGTTACGGGACCCCGAGGGTCGCCGGCGATGCTCCACCAACAACTACCACACATGCGGCGCCAAAAGCGCATCGATGGCGTACCAGAGAATCAGGTAAAAAGCGACGGTGGTCGTGATCATGTACACGCCCGCCCCCACTTTTCCAGCAGCAGTGAGCTCTTTCTGTTCGATCATGGAGATATCCGCCAACAAGATCTCCTGCTGCTCACCCACGATGCGATCATCGGTCACTTCTACGACCCTGAGTGTCTGTTGATTACCGTCCCTGGTGGTGATTCTGAGCCAATCGTCGGGCTTGACCACCTCTGCGATCTCAACTCCCACCGGTTCACTGCTGATCAATTTTGTGGTGGTACACGCGGCCAACACCATCATTGAAAAACACGACGCCAACAGCAGAGTCGTCAGTCGCATGGAGCGGCCCTCGCACGCCAATGGTTCAATCTGGTTCTGGACGTGGTCACTGGGTGCCACCCTGTCAAATGATGGAGGATTGCATTGCTGCCGCTCCCAATCCTTCCAGGCATCTTTTTTTTGGCTCAGCGTGCCCATCAATAATCGGTCGCCAGTTTCAGGCAGGTGCCGTCACAGCCGCTGTAGAGAATATTGATGCCACTGGCATCGACCGCGAGTGCCGAGAACTGGCCGTCGTTCGCTGCAGATCCGATCATCCCGCCAATCCACGCGCCAGTGGCGTTCGTGGCATAGGCGACCCCCAAATCGAAATAACTCAGGTGCAAATGGTCACTGGCGTCCAGCGCCATGCCGATTTCGATATCGCCACTGCCAGTGGCGCCGTCCACGGTCTCCGGACTCCAGTTACCGGCGCTGCCGCTGTAGTGAATCAGTTGACCGTCCAGATACCCCAGATGAATCGTGCCCTGGGAATCGATGGCGATGAACGTGTCCCCCGACGTGACGCCCCCGGGACACCGTCTCCGAGTTCCAGACACCCCCCGGATTGGTGGCGTACTTGAGCGAGAGCTGGGGAACGGTGGTGTCCTTGTAGGCGATGTGGATTGTACCGGTGCCGTCAACGGCAATGGCGGGTTCCCGACCGGTATTGGCGCCGCCGCTGTCCACGGGAGTGGTCACCCAGCCACCGGAGGCATTGGTGGCGTACTTCAGGGCACCCCCGGCAGCATCGAAATAGGCGATATGCGCCTTGCCACCAGTGTCCACCGCAATGGCCGGTTCGCGGCCCACGTCGGCGCTGCTGCTGTCCACCGTAGCGATGGCCCAGCCACCGCCGAGGTTGGTCGCGTACTTGAGCACCTTGGTGGTGAATTCAAAATAGGCGATGTGGGCGTTGTTGAGGGTATCGGCGGCGATGGCGGTTCCGGTGACAGCATCGGTCTGGCTGACCGTGTCATGCCCCCAGCTGCCGCTGCTGCGCTGCGCGTAGGCGAGGCGCGAATTCGCGCTCTGGTAGCTGGCATGCAGGGTGTCGTCTGGCCCGAGGGCCACATCAATCCGCGCGCCAAGGAAGAGGCCCGGGCCTGCCCCGATCAACGTTTCCTGCCGCCAGTGGGTGGATGCGCAACTCTGCGTACTCTTGGCTGACTCGTTGCCGGCCGCATCGATGGCTGCCACTTCGTAGCAGTATTCCGTGGCCGGTGCGAGCCCGCTATCGGCAGCGACCACACCCTGCACCGTGACCAGCAGTTGGCTGTCGCGGTAGATCCGATATCCCGTCACCCCGACGTTGTCATTCGCGGCATCCCACGACAGCGTGATTTCACTGTGGTCGACGACCGTGGGTATAACGTTGTCCGGCGTGCTGGGGGCAGCGGTATCTGCGACCGTGGTGAAACCCCAAGTGATCTCCTGGGTCAGTGCATTGCCGGCCAGGTCGGTGATTCCCGTGGTCAGCAACACCGTGTAGCTCGCGTCATAGGCCAATACCGGCGGTGTCAGGGTGAGCACCTTGTCCGCCACGCTGACCGAGGTCCCCGGTACCGGGTTGCTGAGTGCATCCAGCAGCCTGAAGCTGGTAACGGTAACCGACTGGGCCAGGATCGGTTCGTTGAACGTGGCGGTTACCGAGGCATCGACGGCGACATTCTGTGCGCCCACACCGGGAGACCTTGCCGTCAGATGGGGAGCGGTGGTGTCACCACCGCCTCCGCCTCCACCACCCCCGCCGCATCCCGCGAGGGCCGGGATCACGAACAACACGGCGAGAGCCGCGTGGGCGCGAAAAGAGGCGCTTGAGTATCGGGTCGCCATGGTGCTTGCCTCCAACGGTTTTGGAAACTTCTACCCTGACCTACACGCCAGGGCCCACTTTGCGTGGGTGCACCGGGTGTCTCTGCGGCGATCATATCCCTGTCGGGCACACCCGTGATAGCGAACCGGAAAAAATTCTTCCCGGCGAGTCCAAGTCGTACCATCGCCTGCGATTCACGGTCCACCGAAGGTGAACCCAGAGCGGCGCTCAGGCGGTTACAGGGGTACGACACCTTGAAGGGAGAAGAACGCACCATCCCCGATATCGTGCTCATTGTCTTCACGATAGAGCGCCCGCCCATCAAACGCATACCCTATCGTCACTTTGAGAATCGACAGATCCAATGTTGCAAACAGCGAACGGTAGTGAATCTCCAGCGTCTCGCCATCGTCCTGCGGCCCCACCGCGAACTCACCCACCTGGTCGTTCTTCACCCCCAATGAAATTCCCGCAAAATCCCCCAGCGGTGATTCCGCATCGAACAAGCGGTACTGCACGCTGAGTTCAAACAGCAGGTCCCGTTCGTCCCGCATCTTCTCCATGCGAAAGTCACCCGACAGGCGCACCCGTTCGTTCGGGAACAGGGTAAAACTCAGATTCGGTGAGGTGAGAAACTCGAATTTGGATTCAATCTGTTCGCCGGTGTAGTTGACCCGCAGCAGCGGTACCACCATCGCTTTCCAGGAATCGCCTACCGGTGATCCCATTTCCAGATCTCCCATCACCAGCCCGCCGCCCAGGACCACACTCAACCGTTCCTCATGGACTGTTTGATAGCCCAGCGCCGCGCCAAACTGGTAGGCGCTGATCCGGTCGCTGGAGGCTTGGTCCACGTCCTGCTTGATCGCTCCCAGGTATTGGTAGCGACCGTCCTTCACGTCCAGCATCACATCCACGGACTGGTAGGTTTGCGGAAAATCCAGGGCCAATGCGTGATTGAATCGGTGTTGGGTGACCACTCCAGTCAGGGACCAGTCCTCACCGTTCGCGGCAAATCCGGCACCTGATGATTGGATCTCCTGTTCATCCAGGGAGAGAGTATCGGTCTGCAGCAGCGCTGCCGTGGTCTCGCTGTCCGTGGCCGATCCATCTCCCGTTGCCGCAGATGCGTGAACAGACCCAAGTACCGCGACCAAGCCAAAAAGAGTGGCTGCTTTTTTCATGATGACACTCTCGCTGCGTGCAGCGCAGAGGGTGCTCTGCTCTGATTGGATTCGATGGATTGGCCATAGCTCTTTGTAAAAAAGAACTCCCGTTCCCGGATCAGGACGGTGACCGTGAGGATGCTCAGCAACACCGTCTGGATGATCTTGCTGTCGGGGTGGGTCGCAAAGATCTCGTTGAACACATTGGCGCAGAGGTGCAGCACCACGGCGACCAGGATGTTGCGCTCGGTCTTGTAGTAGAGCCAGTTCATCAACAGCACGAAGGGAAAGATACTCACCAGGAAGTTGATGCTGTAGATCGCCCCTTCGACAACCAGATTGCTGTGGTAGTAGCCCTTGATCAGCGCCAGGGGTAGATGCCAGAGCGCCCAGAAGAGTGCGAAGAGCATGGAAGTGGTGAAGAGGCTGAATTTCTGCCGCAGCGCGTCTGTCCCGTAGGAGTGCCAGGCCAGCTCTTCCAGTACCGGCGCCATCACCAGCATGAACCAGACGGGCAACACACCCGAGGTGAAGGTGGCCTCACCGGTAACGACGAACTGCGCCACGGGGTAACCGAACAGCTGGGAGATGGCCATGGCCAGGACAATGCTTGCGGGCATAAGAGCCACGGCAAAGCCGAACCATCGCCGATTTCCCTCGCCCACCCTATAGGCGCGCTGGACAACATCGGCCACGATCCGCCGGTCCCTGCGGATGTACCAGGCAGCCACCAGCAGCGGCCCGCTCAGCCCCAGAAGGCCCAGGGCGCTGACCAGCAGACCAAAGCCCTGGGCATCCGGCCGGTGGCTGAGCCAGGCTGCGGTCAGCCACAGGCTCCAGGGAATGAGCGTGCTCCAGAAATAGAACCGAACGGGGTGTTGATAGCGATGAATCATCTTTTGGTCTCCTGGTGGTGGTGAGGTTTGCGGCCCATCCGTGGGCGATGGAAACCTCGTACGTTTAGTTAACTAAAAGATTAGTGTTCGCTAAAAAATCTGTCAATTATTTTTTATTTAACTAAATATTTTTGGTTTGCTAAAATCTAATCACCCTGGCGACAAAGGAGTCGCAATCAGGCAAACCCCAGGGGTCAACACCGCTGGAAGTTAGTGATCACAGACTTTTTTATTGAGCAAATACATGGGGTTGAACCCAACCACCCACAGGGGTCGATCATGGAATTTGGACGGCGTGAACTGAAAAAGGCGAAAACCCGCCTCGACATTCTGAATGCGGTCTATGCGCTCACCGCGCAGACCAGCTTCCGCGATCTGAAGGTGAAGGCCATCGCGGAAACCGCCGATGTGACAGAGATGACCTTCTTCAACTACTTCCCGAAGAAGGAAGAGATACTCGGCTACATGATGGGTGTCTGGACCCTCGATTTGGCAGTCCAGCAGCACCAGACCCCGTTGACCGGCGAGGCGGCCATCCGGCGCTTCTTTGCGCAGACCGCCCGGCAGGTGAACGCGCACCCCGGCCTGATGGTGGGCTTCATCTCCTACCTGGTGACCAACGAGATCGCGCCCGTGGCCAATCCCATCGAAGCGGCGGATCGCGCCCTGCTCTATCCCGATTTGCCGGAGGCGGTCGAACTGCCGTTGCCCAGCGGCAACGAATTGCTGACCCGGCACCTGCTGGAGATGGATCCTTCAGCCGATCCCACCGTTCGAATGCTGCATTTGGCCTCCTGCTTTTATGGGGATGTGCTGGTGGCGCATACGGCCGGACTCGATTTGGATGCGCTCTATGCGGGCAGCCTGGATCTGATCTTCAGGTCAAGCTGAGCAGGGCAAGGGTAGAGATACCCGTTTTCCACGCGACTTGATGTGGCAAGCCCGTTCATTCAGAGAATTTATGATCTGCCTCACCTCCGGTTATGTGCCATTTACGGTAAAAATAATCAAACTGAATCATAAGCTTATGATTTTGCCGATGGGATCCGGAACTATAAATAGCCCTCAAATTCGTTTTTTCGGTTAGAATTCGCGCCAAATTTTCCCCCGAACCGTCCGCCGCGCGAGCTGCCTGGCAGGCACTTTCACGCGTCCAGCGCGGGCGGGTTCACCACTTCGACGAGGCTTAATCGATGCACAACCAAGATACCTATCTGGAGCAGTGGAAACGTGGTCAGGAGCTGGCGGAGGCAATGGTGCCGCTGCTGGGCAAGCTCTACCGTGACGCCGGCATTGTGCCCATGGTCTATGGCCGCAACATCGCCAACAGCTCCACCATCGACATCCTCAAGGCCCACCGCTACGTACGCCAGTTTGAAGGTGGCGAGCTGAACATCGAAGACAGCTTCCCGCTGGTCGAAGCCCTGGTGGGCATGCAGCTCTGCCCGGCGCGGGTCGATTTCGGCAAGCTGGCCGTGGCCTGGCTCAACCAGGGCCGCCCGGCGCCGGTCGCCGATTTCCTGCGCAAGGAACTGGGACAGATCATCGACCAGCCGGCGCAGGCGCGCGAACCCAAGGACGTGGTGCTCTACGGCTTTGGTCGCATCGGTCGCCTGCTCGCCCGCCTGCTGATCGAGCGCACCGGCGGCGGCAGCAAGTTGCGCCTGCGCGCCATTGTGGTACGCAAGGGCAAGGGCAACGACCTGCAGAAACGCGCCAGCCTGCTGCGCCGCGATTCGGTGCACGGTCCGTTCAACGGCACCATCACCGTGGACGAAGAGAACAACGCGATCCTCGCCAACGGCAACGTCATCAAGGTGATCTATTCCGACTCACCGGCCAGCGTGGACTACACCGCCTACGGCATCCGCGATGCACTGATCGTGGACAACACCGGCATCTGGAAGGACGAAGAGGGCCTGGGCCAGCACCTGAAGTGTCCGGGCGCCGCCAAGGTGCTGTTGACCGCGCCGGCCAAAGGCGCGATCAAAAACATCGTCTACGGCGTCAACAACGGCACACTCACCAGTGACGATCTCATTGTCTCGGCAGCAAGCTGCACCACCAACGCCATCACCCCGGTGCTGAAGGCGATCAACGATCGCTACAGCATCGTCAATGGCCACGTGGAAACCGTACACGCCTATACCAACGACCAGAACCTGATCGACAACTACCACAAGGCGGACCGGCGTGGTCGCGCCGCCGCGCTGAACATGGTCATCACCTCCACCGGTGCCGCCAAGGCGGTGGCAAAAGCGTTGCCCGAACTGGAAGGCAAACTGACCGGCAACGCCATCCGCGTGCCGACCCCGAACGTCTCCATGGCGATCATGAACCTCAACCTCGGCAGTGAAGTGGACCGCGACTCGGTCAACGCCTTCCTGCGCGAGATCGCGCTGTATTCGGACATGCAGGAACAGATTGACTACACCGCCTCCACGGAACTGGTCTCCAGCGACATGGTGGGTTCACGTCACGCCGGGGTGGTCGATGCCGAAGCGACGATTGCCAGCGGCAACCGTGTCACCCTCTATGTCTGGTACGACAATGAGTCGGGCTACAGCTCCCAGGTGGTTCGGTTGATGCGTCAGATGGCGGGTATCACCTACCCGAGTCTGCCGCAGCAGGCGGCCTAGTAGGGCTACGCCATTCCTGCTGCGGCAATGTCACAGCCGCAGCAGGCATCCTTTCACCG
>JBNLBB010000121.1:0-7987 GCA_050302415.1 Gammaproteobacteria bacterium
AGGAATGCATCTGGCGGAAGGGGATACCCATTTTCTGGAACAGGTACTTCTCCTTGATGCCGGAACCAACCAGGTCAGGACGCATTTTCTTGACGAACTCTTCCAGTTCGAAAGAGCTGGCATCGTCGAACAGCAGCGTGCCTTCCTGCATGGTCTTCATGGTGCGGTCATAGTCGTCGTTGTGCGCAAACTCGTAACCGGTACCGGTGATCACCATGCCCAGGTCTTCGTAGGCACCCACCACGTGGCGGGGACGCAGACCACCGACATAGAGCATCACGGTTTTGCCTTCCAGGCGTGAGCGGTACTTCTCGATCACCGCGTCCACCATCGGCTGGTACTTGGCAATCACCTTCTCGGCATTTTCCTTGATGGTGTCGTCGAAGTGGCTGGCGATCTTGCGCAGCGATTCGGCAATCTTGGTCGGTCCGAAGAAGTTGTACTCCACCCAGGGAATCCCGTACTTCTCTTCCATGTGCCGCGAGATGTAGTTCATGGAGCGGTAGCAGTGCAGCAGGTTGAGTTTGGCCTTGGGGGTGTTCTCCATTTCACCGATGGTGCCGTCGCCGGACCATTGGGCGATGACCCGCAGGCCCATCTCCTCAAGCAGAATACGCGAGGACCAGGCATCACCGCCGATGTTGTAGTCGGCGAGAATGGCCACGTCGTAGGGAGTGGACTCAAAGGGCTTGTTTTCACTCTTGTCCAGCACCCAGTCACGCACCGCGTCGTTGGCTATGTGATGGCCGAGCGACTGGGACACACCGCGGAACCCTTCGCAGCGCACCGGGATGACCGGCTTGCCGATTTCCACGGATTTGGATTTGCTCACCGCCTCGATATCGTCACCGATGAGACCGATCGGGCACTCAGACTGCACCGAGATTCCCTTCTGCAGCGGGAAGAGCATTTCGATTTCATCAATCATCTTGGCGAGTTTCTTGTCGCCACCGAAGACGATGTCGCGCTCCTGGAAATCCGATGTGAAATTCATGGTGCCGAAGGTATCGGCGCCGGTGTGCCCAACGTAGTAGTTGCGACGACCCGCGCGCGAGTACTGGCCGCAGCCGACCGGGCCGTGCGAGATGTGGATCATGTCCTTGATCGGACCCCACACCACCCCCTTGGATCCGGCGTAGGCACAACCACGCACGGTCATCACACCGGGCTGCGATTTGCGGTTGGAGGTGATGCAGGTTTTCGATTTCTCGATGCTCGGATCACTGATGGCCAAGTGCTTGGCGCGGTCCTCGCGGGCCGCCTCGGGATAGACCTCCAGCACCTCTTCAATCAGGCCCTGCATCTCTTCATGGGTCATGGTAGACATTGTCATTACTCCAGATTGGTTCTGACGAGGACCGTCCCCCGGGGCGCACCTTCCCTGTGCCCGGCGCCGAAGCGCCGGTGTGTGCAAGCAAATGGGGGGCCGGATTCGCTAATTCAGGCCGTGGCCGCCAGTTCAGCTGCCGTCTTGCCGACGATGGTTTCGTCCTCGGCTTCGATGATGCCGAACTCCATCAGCAGGTCTTCCAGATCTTCCATCTCCAGCGGCGTGGGGATGACAAACTTTTTGTTGTCGATCACCTTCTGCGCCAGAGTGCGGTACTCGTCAGCCTGCGGATGGGTGGGGTCATACTCGATGACCGTCATGCGGCGGATTTCAGCGTGCTGCACCACGTTGTGACGCGGCACGAAGTGAATCATCTGGGTACCGAGTCGTTCCGCCAGGGCGATAATCAGCTCGTCTTCGCGGTCGGTCTGGCGGCTGTTGCAGATCAGGCCGGCCAGACGCACGCTGCCGGAGTTGGCGTATTTCACAATCCCCTTGGAGATGTTGTTGGCCGCGTACATGGCCATCATTTCGCCGGAGACCACGATGTAGATCTCCTGGGCCTTGTTTTCGCGGATGGGCATGGCGAAGCCGCCGCACACCACGTCGCCCAGTACGTCGTAGAAGACAAAGTCGAGGTCTTCTTCGTATGCGCCCTCTTCTTCAAGGAAGTTGATGGCCGTGATGACACCGCGACCGGCGCAGCCCACGCCCGGTTCCGGACCACCGGACTCGACACATTTGACGTCGCCGAAACCGACCTTCATCACATCTTCCAGCTCCAGGTCTTCAACGCTGCCCGCCTGGGCGGCCATGTGCATGACCGTGGTCTGCGCCTTGGAGTGGAGGATCAACCGGGTGGAGTCGGCTTTCGGATCGCAGCCGACGATCATCACCTTCTGACCCGCTTCAGCGAGCGCCGCGACCAGATTCTGAGTGGTGGTGGACTTGCCGATGCCACCCTTGCCGTAAATTGCAGCCTGACGAATTGCCATGGTAGGTTCTCCCGTAAATCGCCTGAAAAAATGTTGTGACAATTACCCATGAGCAACGGATGTGCCAAAATTGGATCGACGGCGTAACACACTGTTTTCAAAGACAATGTAGGGCCTACAGGGACCTACAAACCTGGGTAGGCTTTACGACAATGGCTGATCCGGACTGTGTGCAACCACACAAACCCGCCCCCACACTGCCGGCTGCAGCCCGGTTGCCCATTAACCGGTGCAACCTGCCTGCGCACATATTGGGGGGACTGACCTTTCAGCAACATCCAACCCCCATCCACATCGACAATGTGCGTGAGTTGCACGGCGACCTGTTCCAGCGTTTGGCTGGACTCGACTCCCATGACCAACGTACCGCCCAGTTCACGGATTACATGAGCGTGCGCTTCTGTCTGCACGAACTTGAGGAAGCGGGCTACCAGAAGGGACGCAAGAAACACCGGCGCAAGGCGGACTACCTGCGCATGGTGCGCGGCTGGTCATTCGATGCCGATTCCCGGGAAGGTGCGGTGATCAAAGGTTGGGCGGAATCACGCTTCGGGCTGCTGCCGCGCCATCACGGAGAGCCCATTGGTGCACCCGACAGCGACGCCTATCGGCGTTTTCAGGAGATGCGCTCGGCCGGTATCTACAACACCAACGCCCTGGATGCGCAGCTCGATCTCCTGTTTGCCTACGCCCAGCATGAACTCGCGATCGCCTATCCCGCACAGGATCATTTGAACCTCTACCGGGGAATCAACCGGCTGGGTGATCACGAAGTGGTTGGTGAAACAGAGGGGCGGCGACGCATTGTCATACTCAACAACGTCAATTCCTTCACCGACAACCGGGAGCGCGCGGAAGAGTTCGGTGACTATATCCTGGAGGCCCGTGTCCCGTTGGCAAAGATATTTTTCTACAATCGACTGCTGCCGGGGATGTTGCGGGGAGAAGACGAGTTTGTGGTGATCGGCGGGATGTACGAAGTGGCGATCAGGACCTACTGAGCCGTCCGACCGCCGCCAGGTGCGGGAACTTTCCCACACCCCGGTCATCCATCCCATTATCTCCTTGCTGCACGGCAGGTACGGGGCGGGTTGACCGACACGATACCCGGGCTACCATTCCTGTTGGGCATAGTCGTCAGCTGGAGTAAGCGTCCGCGTAGAGGCCGGCTTAAACAGGTAACAGGACACCATTGAAGTGATGGATACATTCCGCCTGCACAAACTCGCCATGACCCTGGCCTGGCTGGCCCTGGCGGCGCTGATGCTTGCCCCGGTGCACCAGACCTATGGCGCGTTGGCTGAAACCATCGGTGACATGCACCTTGCCCAGGCACCGGTAGATTCTCAGATCGCGAACAGCGCAACCGGAGGCGACGCCTGCGCCAATACCAGCGGTGGTAGCAATGTCCACGCCTCAGCGGACTGCTGCGGTTCCGTGGGCACGGCCCTGCCAACGGCGTCGCAACCGGGCATCCATCTCGCCCACTTCAGCCAGCCTCCCTTTCTGCAGCCTCCCTTTCCCGGCCTGACGATCTCCCGCCTCTTCCGCCCACCGATAGCTGGCAACGCCTAACCGACGCACCGCGACAGCGGTCGACCCCAACAACTGAATTGTCCGGCGCCACAGATTTGCGCCCGGATTCTGTGCTGACACCCACGCACGGCGGCTCCTGCAGCCCCCGGCGAACCGGGACAGCGGTAAGGAGATTCCATGACTCAATTGAAACAGCGATCCATCCACGTGGATGCCCGGTGCGATGCATCGACCCGGTACAGGGTGCGGGAGTTGCTACCCGAAATCACCGGCGTGCAGAGTGATGTCGCCACCAATCGCCACCGGACCGCGACAGTCGGCGACCGGCGCGGCGAAGTATCGCAACGCGAGCTGCTTCTGCTCCCGGAGCGGGAGGGCGCATCGATCACCCCCCCGGCCCTGAGGCGGTTATTCGTCCGGTGGAGCAACTTCCTGGAAGCGAATGAACGCCGAAACCTGACGCTTGCACCACCTCCCGGCCGCAACACTCCGACCGGGATCCACGGCCCACGCCGCGGGAACCGCACGCGACAGGAGACCTGAGATGAGCCACACCAAACCACCCATCCGGGTAAGAGACGTTTTCGGCATGCTCTTCGCGCTCATTACCGGGTTCGCAACGTCGCCGCTTCAGGCCACCGAGCAGGAGATCCGGGAACAGGTGCAGCAGCGTCTTCCCGACGCCTCAATCGACGCCATCGAACCGAGCCCGATCCCCGGCATCTTCGAGGTACAGCTTTCCGGCCGTCTCTTCTACGTGACCGAGGATGGCGCGTACCTGTTCACCGGCGCGCTGATCGACCTGGCCAGCGGCGCCAACCTCAGTGAACTCAAGGCTCAGAAGCAGCGGGTTGCTGCATTGGCCGGCGTCGATGAGCGGGAGATGATTGTCTTCTCGCCTCCCCCAGATAAGGTCCGGGCAACGGCGACGGTGTTCACCGACATCGACTGCCCCTACTGCCGCAAACTGCACGCGGAGATGGACGAATTGATCGGCCTGGGCATCCGGATCCGCTACCTCTTCTATCCGCGCGCCGGCACTGGTTCGGACTCCTATCAAAAAGCGGTTTCGGTCTGGTGTGCCGAGAACCCGGCCGCTGCCTTGACCGATGCCAAACTGGGCAATACACCCAAGCCGATCAGCTGCGCCAATCCCGTGAAGGAGCACATGGCGCTGGCGCGCCGATTGGGCATCCAGGGTACCCCGATGATTGTCACCGAGCTTGGCTCGGTGATCAGCGGTTACCTACCCGCAAGGGAACTGGCTGCCCGCCTGGAACAACAGTGAACCGAAGGATTTTCAACTGATGCGACCCACACAACTGGTTTTTCATGTTCTTCTTGCTGGACTCAGCCTGACCCACGCCGCCCATGCCCGGGCACCGGAATCGCTGCCGCATATACACGCCATCGCTGTCAGCGCCGAGAGCGGCAATCCAATGGTGGCCACGCACGCGGGAATCTTCGAACTCTTCCGCAACGGTGGTTCGCGGCGCGTCTCGCAACCTGCCCACGACTTCATGGCTCTGGCCTCGCCGCCGGCGGGCAAAGGCCCCCTCTACGCGAGCGGTCACCCCAGTGACGGCGGCAACCTGGGCGTAGTGAGATCCACCGATGGCGGCAACACCTGGTCGGCAATCGCCCAGGGAGCGGCTGCCGGGTTGGATTTTCATCTGCTGACGGTGAGCGCCGCGAATACCCAAGTGCTGTATGGACAGGCTGACGCGCTTTACGCAAGCCGCGACGGCGGCGTCACCTGGCAGCGGCGGGCGCTCCTGCCGGACGATGGTTATGCGTTGTCCGCATCTGCCACCGCGGCGGACCGCCTCTATATTGCCACCCGCAGCGGACTGAAAATTTCCAGCGATGCCGGTGCAAGCTGGCGCCCCCTGACCATGCAGCAATTGCCCGCCTCGCTGGTCCATGCCACCACCGATCGCCTCTACGCCTTCGTTGTCGGTCAGGGTCTGCTGGTGGCCGACGAAGCACAGCCGCGATTTTCACCCCTGGCCAACAGCTTTGGCGGTCATATTCCCCTGCAGCTTGCGATCCACCCCGAAAACGAGCAGCGGATGTACCTACTGGACAACGCCTCGTCAATCTGGATATCCGAGGATGGCGGAGCCCACTGGCGCTATTTTCTGGATGAACAGGAGAGCACCGGGGAACGTGAAACCCGTGGCCGGCATACTTATGACGAATTCTGCGCCAGCTGCCACGGTGTTGAAGGCAGTGGGGAGACCTACACGGTTCAGGCGCTGACCAGTCGCGACTACATCAGCGCACCGGCCCTGGACAGCTCGGCACACGCCTGGCACCACACCGACGAACAGCTCGCCACAACCATCCGTGAGGGCTCACCACGCACGGTACGCATGCCTGCCTGGGAACAGGTCCTCACCAAACAGGACATCAACGATGTGATCGCCTACATCAAATCCCTCTGGGGGAGCAGGGAACTGGCGTGCCAGGGACCAAAACACATGAACTGCCCGCGGTAAGCCGGCCATGCACCTGACGCCGGTGAAATCGCTGGTGATCAGCGCCGCTGTAGTCCTTTTCCTGCAGGCCTGTTCCGAGCGGGATCCCCAGGCTGCGCGTGAGCGGATGGGACTTCCGCCCGCTGGCTTCGTCACGAATGAGGTCCTGGGGGTTCGGCTTTACAACCAGCAGTGCAGCATCTGCCACGGGGTCGATGCGCAGGGGTCGTCACGCGGGCCATCTCTCCTGCACCAGGGTTATCGTCCCGGGCACCACGCCGACCTCGCTTTTTATCAGGCCATCAGGAACGGGGTGAAACAGCACCACTGGTCGTTTGGGGATATGCCCCCGCAAACACAGCTGAATACGGAGCAGGCGGGGCATATCGTCGCCTACCTGCGTTCGCTGCAGCGGGCTGCCGGAGTAATAGAATAGTGGTATCGGGCTTGCGGACAAGACCCTGCAGCGCGGGATGAGAAGACACCCCCGGAAAGGAGTTTGGTCATGATGCACGGTGACGGATGGATGGGGCTGGGACCCATCGCGATGATCCTGTTCTGGATTGTGGTGGTGGTAGTCGTGGTGGTCGTGTTGCGCCTGATCTTCGGCGGTTCGTCTGACGGTCCGGAGCCCTGACTGGCAGCGATGCCGGGGATCACCGCCGCCGACACCAACTCCATGCCGGCGGGTGCCGACGGACGCTTGCGTTCCAGGTCGTGATCAGCCGTCCCGCATGATCCCAGGGCGGTGTTGTCCGGCCGCGATCCGCGGTCTTCAGCCAACCGTACCCGGCAATTCGCTTGAGTTTGGCAGGCAGTGAATTAAAAGGAGCAGTTTTCAAATTTCCAGAGCGGACTGTTTTCCTTGATCCAGGAGAAGGCCTGCAGATCGGATGACAGGATATGGTTCACCACCCAGCTTTTGAAAAACGCCAGAACTTCAGCGGCAAGGATCGACGCATTGGAACCGCGAAAGCGTCCCTGCAATCGCAACAGCTCACCCGCCAGATTCAGGTGTTCCCGGCAGTGGCCGGAAGCCTCGGGATAACCGTGTTTTTCCAGGAGTGACTGCTCCATCGCAAAATGATCCAGAGCGTAATTGACCAGTTCGTTCAGGTGCCACGCCAACTCCTCTCTGGCGACGCCTGGCTGCGGCTTCGCCAGCACTTCAGATTCCAGCCCACGCACCAGCGCAAATAGCCTTTGGTGCTGGCGGTCGACGATGTTGTATCCCACGGTCAGTTCCTCGCGCCACGCAAATTTTGACGGCTTCACATAGATGTCGCGCATCTGGTCGAACTCATCCTCCGCGCTGACAATGCGAAACCGGACCGATTCGCAGCGCCTCACAATTTCCCTTTTCAGGTTTGAGGCGGCAATGAAGGGGGCATTCCTGGTCGTAAACAGCACGACGTCCGCGTGCGCGAATTTCCGGTAGAGTCCAGCTGCGTGTGTGGCCAGTTTGTCGATCTCATCGCTCGACAGCGCGATCTTTCCCACCCCATCCATATGAAAAAACTCCGAAAACACACTGGCAGCACTCTGGGATGTACTCTGCTGCAGCAAATGGGATTGCCATTCGGGATAGGTAACCGAACCACGCGCCCTGGTGTACCAGACGGAGTCACTGAGGGTTCTTGAAATCG
>JBNLBB010000122.1:0-7980 GCA_050302415.1 Gammaproteobacteria bacterium
TGTTGTAGCGCGGTACGTGGGTCGACGAGCAGGTGGGGGTGAAGGCGCCGGGCAGGGCGAAGACAACCACAGTGCGGCCCTTGAATACGTCGTCGCTGGTGACGTCCACCCACTCGTGACCCTGGCGGGTGCGGAAAGTCACCTGGGGGACGGGCTGGCCTTCGATGTTGTTCAGCATGGATAAGCTCCTTGTGTCAGTGATGAGAATTACATCTGTTGCGCAAATTGTTGGGAGGCGACCGTCGGAGTGGCCCGATTGCGCCAAGCCCAAAATTTCTCGTGGAAGTGGTAGGCGACGGTATTGACCGCAGGTTCCACCAGTGCGATGGCGCCACCGATGAGCACGCTGCCGGTCATCAGGTAGCCGACGCTGAAGGCGACGGTAAAGTGAACCGCTGCGAAACTCATGGTCTTGGTCATGGTTGCCTCCTTCCGGGCCGTCAGGGTGACGACCTACTTCGGGAGCAAGTATGGACTGTGGATTATGATAGGGAAAATCGTTTGTTTATATCGATTTCATAGGTTTGGACAATAATAAAAAGGGGCCGGATCTGGGGTGCTATTTGACCGGCACGCGTTTCACGGTATTGGGGAGATGGCCGAGAATCACGGTACGCAGAGTCTGTAGCGCGCTGAGTCGGGGAAAGCTGCTGCGATAGACGAGGGATATGCGACGCGAAGCATGTTTCGCGCTGAGGGGTTGGGCCACCACCCCACTCCCGGTGGTCCATGAGCCGCCCATGGCCAGCGCCGGGACGAGTGTGATGCCGTAGCCGGCGGCAACCAGTTGAATCAGGGTTTCCAGGCTGGAAGCGCGCAGATCGGTCAGCCCGCCGGGATTGCGCGCTTGCAGGCGGCAGACGGCCATCGCCTGGTCCGCCAGGCAGTGGCCTTCCGCCAGCAACAGCAGGTGCTCGCTCTCCAGGTCGCGCAGAGTCAGTTTCTCCCGGGTGTAGAACTCGTGCTTGCGCGGGTAGGCGACCCAGAAGGGCTCGTCGAAGAGTGGCAGCGCCGTGACGCCCGAATCCTCGACCGGTGTGGCCAACAGCGCGGCGTCGATTTCGTGGTGGTGCAATCGCTCCACCAGCACATCGGTCATCTCTTCGGAGAGCACCAGCTGGATCTGGGGATGGGCCTTGCGCAGCGGGGTGAGGATGAAGGGCATGAGGTAGGGGCTGAGGGTGGGAATGGCGCCGATGCGCAGCGGTCCGGCCAGCGGGTCCTGGTGGGCGCGGGCCAGCTGCTGGATCCGGTCTGCCTGCTCCAGCACCTGGCGCGCATGCTCCAGGATTGATTGGCCAAAGGGGGTGATCTCCACCGAGCGGTTGGTCCGCTCGAAGATAGCCACGCCCAGTTCCTCTTCCAGCTTCTTGATCTGCCCGCTCAACGTGGGTTGGCTGACAAAACAGCGCTCCGCCGCCCTGCCGAAGTGGCGGGTTTCGGCAACGGCAATCACATACTGCAGGTCGCGGAGGTTCATGGCGATAACATATCCGATTGCCGTTGCGGTCACAGGAAATTCTGCCGGTGCGATCTGTTGCGAATACCGGGTTTGGTGGCGGGTTCGCATGGGTGAGTGCGACAGGGTCGGTTGCAGTGGCACGGGGAGTCGCCTAACTTAGCCCAACGCGCCGGCCCGCTCAGTCCAGGGCAGACAGGCAGACGAATCCGCGGACGGCGCGCATGGACTCGTGGAGTGGAACAATCAGATCAATCAGGGAGTGCACATGGCGCTTGGGACGAGATGGCTCGGTTGGATTTTCGGAATGCTGTTCGGTCGTCTGGAGTGGCATGCGCCGCCCTGGCTCGCGGCCATCGTCCGGGCGCGGCGGGAGCGCCCGCGTCGTTTCTGGGGTGCGCTGATCGGCGTCTTGCTGGTCGGTGCCGCGGCCAGCGGGATTTACTATTACGTTCAGCATCTGCCGCAGCCCTTGCGCTACGCCGCCAGGGTGAACCCACCCGGTGTCACGCCCATCGTCGATGATCAGCCCCGGCCGCAGTCGCTGCGGGTCCGCTTTGAGGGCGTCATCAACACCCCGGATCTGGTGGCGCGCTATCCCGATGGGGCTCCCGGTATTGCGCGACTCGATCTGGTTGGCAAGGAGTTGACCGAGGGGGTCTACACCACGCCGGTCCTGAACGGGAAGTGGCGCTGGGAAGACGAGAACACCCTGCTTTTCGAACCGGCGGCCGATTGGCCTGCCGCCCGGACCTACAACCTGCGGTTTGCCCCCGTCCTCTTCACGCCGGAGACCCACTTGGTCGCAGAGGCGGTCGACTTCAGCACCCCCGGGTTCGAGGTCTCCCTCGCCGACTTCACTTTCTACCAGGACCCGGTCGACAAGTCCCAGCGCAAGACGGTAGCCACCTTCCGCTTCAGCCACCCGGTGGACGCGGCCAGCTTTGAGCGCAACCTGGTGCTGGCCATGCGCCCGTCGGGTGCCACCATCGATGTCCAACCGCAGCCCCAGGGCCGGAAGATCAGCTACGACACCCACCATCGCGAGGCCTACGTCCACTCCGACCCGGTGGTGATCGGCGCCCAGGAGCAGAACATGGTGCTCACCCTGGCCAAGGGGGTGGCGACCACGCAGGGCGGCGCGCTGAGCGCCCGGGAGATCGAATCCAGGGTATTGATACCGAGCGTCTCCAGCTACTTCAAGGTGGGAACGGCGCGCAGCGAGATCGTGCGCAATGCGGACAACGATCCGGAGCAGACCCTGATTCTGCAGTTCACCGATTTCGTCAACGCAGAGCGGGTTGTCGGCGCAACGCACGCCTGGCTGCTGCCGCTTAAAAAGAACCGGCACCAGCACTGGAAGGGGCCGCGCGAAGTGACTGAAGAGGTGCTGGCCGGGGCCGAGCCGGTGGCCCTGCGGGCGCTGCCCACAGAGGAGGATTCCGCCAACTTGCACAGCTTCGTCATCGACCTGCCGGAGGGGCGCGACCTCTACCTGCGCCTGGACGGTGGATTGCGCTCCGATGGCGGTTTCGTGATGGCGAACGCCTACGATGCGGTGCTGCGCGTACCGGCCTATCCCAAAGAGGCTCAGGTGATGGCGTCGGGCAGCCTGGTGGCGCGCACCCGCGACCTGAAACTGCCGTTGCTCACCCGCGGCCTGGAGACCCTGCGTTTTGAAGTGGCGCGCCTGCTGCCGGGGCAGCTCAACCACCTGCTGAGCCAGACCAGCGGTGATATCAGCCAGCCCCAGTTCACCAACTACCGGTTCAACGAGGATGATCTGACCGAGCGCTTCGAAGGGTTTCTCGATCTCAGCGCCGCGCATCCGCGCGCGGCCAACTACGCCTCCCTGGATCTGGCACGCTACCTGGGCGAACGTCCGGATCAACTGGGGCTCTTCCTGGTCCGCATCGAGGGGTGGGACAAGGAGCGCAGACACGCCATCGGCGGTACCGGGGATCGGCGCCTGGTGCTGATCACTGACCTGGGGATGGTGGTCAAGGACAACGTCGACACCAGCCATGAGGTGTTCGTGCAATCGGTGACCAGCGGGCTACCCGTCGCAGGTGCAGAGGTGGCGCTGCTGGGCAGGAACGGGGTGCCGGTGCTGAGCGGTTGGACCGATACCGATGGGCACGTCCACTTTGCCGAGACGCGCGACTTCAATCGCGAGCGTCAGCCAGCCGCCTATGTGGTGCGCACGGCGCGCGACGTCTCCTTCATTCCCTTCGACCGCGCTCCCCGGTTTCTCAACTACTCCCGCTTCGACATCGGCGGTTTGCGCTCGCAGCGCCAGCGCGACGACCAGCTCACGGCGTTTCTGTTCAGCGACCGGGGGATCTACCGGCCGGGCGAGGAGGGGCATCTGGGCGCCATTGTCCGCCGCCTCGATTTTGCCGCCCCCGGGCCGATACCGCTGGAGGCGCTCATTCGCGATCCGCAGGGCCAGACCCTGTTACGGACGCGACTCACGCTGGCGCCCGACGGCTTCCTGGAACTCGGATTCGAGACCGATGCCGCAGCCCGCACCGGGACCTATCAGGCATCGATCTCGCTCGTCGAAGAGAACAACCGGCGCCGGCAGCTGGGAAGCACCGAATTCCGGGTCGAGGAGTTTCAGCCCGACACGCTCAAGGTCCGCGCCCGCCTATCGGTCCCGCCCACCCGCGGCTGGATCCCCGCCGCAGACATCGAGGGGCTGGTGGAACTGGAGAATCTCTTCGGCGCACCGGCGGTGGATCGCCGGGTCGACGGGGAACTGACCCTGAGCCCCAGCGGTTTTCACTTCAAGGAGTTTTCGGGTTACCGCTTTATCGATCCCTACCTCGATCCCCAGAAACCCCGGCGTGAGGTCCGGGAGCAGCTCGACGTCCAGCGCACCGACGCCGCCGGCCATGCGCGCTTTGTGCTGCCCCTGTCGCGCTACGAGCAGGGGACCTACCGGCTGCTCTTCGCCACTCAGGGCTACGAAGCGGGCGAGGGGCGCAGCGTGCTGGGTACCGCTGGCGCGCTGGTCTCGCCGGCGACCAGTCTGGTGGGCTACAAGGCCGACGCGGATCTCAATTATCTCAAGCGCGGCGCTGAGCACCGGGTCGAACTGGTGGCGGTGGATCCGGGGCTGGCTCAGATCGCGCGCACCGACCTGACGTTGAGGCTGATCGAACGCAGCTACGTCTCCACCCTGGTGCAGCAGCGCGACGGGACACTCAAGTACCAGTCCGTGGCCAAGCGGCGTCAGCTCTCGGCACGGGAGTTCGCCATCCCCGCCGCCGGTACCCGGATAACGCTGGACACCGCCGAGGCGGGCGATTTTGAGCTGGAGCTGGTGGATGCCGAACAGCGGGTGGTGAGCCGCATCGCCTACACGGTGGTGGGCGCGCGCAACTTGGCGGGCGAGCTGGAGAAGAACGCGGAACTGACGCTCAAGCTCGATCGCAGCGACTATCGGCCGGGCGAAGAGATTGAACTGGCCATCACCGCCCCTTACCACGGCGCCGGCCTCATCACCATCGAGCGCGACCGGGTCTATGCCTTCCAGTGGTTCAAGAGCGAGACCAACAGCTCGGTGCAACGCATCCGCCTGCCCGAGGGGCTTGAGGGCAACGCCTACGTCAACGTCGCTTTTATCCGCGCGGCCGACTCCCGGGAGATCTTCATCAGTCCGTTGAGCTACGCCGTGGCGCCGGTGACCATCGACCGTGCCAAGCGGCAGCTGAAGCTGCGGCTGGAGGCCCCCGAGCTGGTCAAGCCGGGCGACGAACTGACCATCAGCTACGCGGCTTCCGCGCCGGCGCGGGTCGCCCTCTTTGCCGTCGACGAGGGAATCCTGCAGGTGGCGGGGTACCAGACCCCGCAGCCGCTGGATCACTTCCTGCAGAAGCGTGCGCTGGAGGTGCGCACTGCCCAGATCGTCGATCTTATTCTCCCCGAGTTCGCCCTGGTGCAGGCGCTGGCCGCGGGCGGCGGGGATATGGCCGCCGCCATGCTCGCCCGCAACCTCAATCCGTTCGCCCGCCGGGTGGCCAAGCCGGTCGCCTTCTGGGCCGGTCTGCTCGACGCAGGGGAAACGGCCCGGGTGCACCGCTTCACCGTTCCCGACACCTTCAACGGCCGGCTGCGCATCATGGCGGTTGCCGTGGGGACGGAGGGGATGGGCAGCGCGAGCCGCGAGGCCCTGGTGCACGGTCCCTTCGTCCTCTCCCCCGGAGTGCCCACGGCGGTGGCGCCGGCCGACGAATTCGAGGTGACGGTGGGCGTGGCCAACACCCTGGAGGGCTCCGGTGAAGAGGCGGAGATCGAACTGGAGGCGCAGCCCTCGGCCAACCTGGAGGTGATCGGTGAAGCGAGCCGCTCCTTGCGGGTGAGTGAAGGAAGTGAGGGGCGTGTCGTGTTTAAAGTGCGGGCTCGCGATGCGCTGGGTGCCGCGTCGCTGCGGTTCCGCGCCCGGCACGGCGAGGAGGAGTCGCGCATTACGGCGACTCTGTCGGTACGCCCGGCGGTCCCGCACGCCACGTCGCTGCAGGCGGGTTATGCCGCGGACGGCGAAGCCACGGTGGCGGTGCCGCGAGAACTCTATGCCGCGCTCGGAATCAATCGGGTCACCGCGTCGGTGCAGCCCCGCGCCCTGAGCGAAGGACTGGTGGCCTATCTTGACCACTTTCCCCATCAGTGTACGGAGCAGATCCTGAGCCGGGTCTACCCGCTGCTCGCCTACCTGGACCACCCCGACTACCAGGGTGACGTGCGCAGCAAGCACCGGCGGCTCACCCGGCTCATCACCTCCCTGCGCGGACGGCAGAGTTCGGATGGTGGCTTCAGCCTGTGGCCCGGGACGGGGCGCTCGGATCCATTCCCGTCGCTCTACGCGGCCCATTTCCTCACCGATGCCAAGAGTCAGACGGTTGCGGTGCCGCCGCAAATGCTGGCACGGGCGCTGGACTATCTGCGCGACTACGCCGGCAACGACCCGCAGTCGCTGGCTGCCGCGCGGCAGCAGGCGCGGGCACTTTACGTGCTGACGCGCAACGGCCAGATCACCACCAACCTGTTGGTGAGGTTGCATGAAGTGCTCGAAGGGCGCTACGCCGACCGCTGGCGCGGCGACGTCACCGCCGCCTATCTGGCTGCCACCTACGCGCTGCTGGCGAAGCGGCCGGAGGCGGAGAAGCTGATCGATGGCTACCGGCTCGGCCGGAAGCAGGTGGACGATGCGACGGACTACGATTCGGTGCTGGCCCACGATGCCCAGTTTGTCTACCTGGTGGCGAAACACTTCCCCGACCAGTTCGCGGCCCTGGAGGGGGAACAGATCCTGGCCATGCTGCAGCCCCTGTTCGAAGGGCGCTTCAACACCGTCTCCTCGGCGGCCTCGATCCTCGCTCTGGGCGCCTATTCGCAGCGTGCCGCAGAGCTGGCGGGGCCGGAGCGGGTGGCGATTGCAGAGATCGACGCCGCCGGCGGGCGCAAAGAGCTGGAAATCCAACCGGAGCCCTTCCCGCTGGCCGATGCCTCCGTGCAGGCGCGGCAGGTGGCCATTGACGGTGCGGAGCGGCTCTTCTATCTGCTTGCCCAGTCGGGCTTCGATCGCGCCCTACCCACGGAGGCGGTGAGCAACAAGCTGGAGATCGTGCGCGAGTTCCTCGATGACCAGGGGAACCCGGTGCTCAAGGCCGCGCAGGGGCAGGAGCTCACCGTACGGGTGCGGGTGCGCGCCACCGCGGAACGCATTAGCAACGTGGCGGTGGTCGACCTGCTGCCGGGTGGCTTCGAGGTGCAGCGCGACTCGGTGCGGCGCACAGCCGCGGGGTGGCAGGCGGACTACACCGATGTGCGCGAGGATCGGGTGGTCTTCTACGGCGGTTTCGGCACGGCCTTCACCGAACTGAGCTATCGGGTGAAGCTCACCGCGCGCGGCAGCTTCGTGGTGCCGCCGCCCTATGCCGAGGCGATGTACGACCGCACCGCCATGGCCCGCGGTCTGCCCGCGCGCTTCGAGGTGGTGGCGGCGCCATGAGGCCCCGGCTGCTGCGGGGGGCGGTACTCGCGATCGGCGGGCTGCTCCTCGCGGCAGGCGCGCTCTACCTCTTCTGCCCGCGGCCGTCGCTGCACGGCGAGATCGGCTGGTCGCGGGCCTATCTGGATCGCGATGGTGGACTGCTGCGCCTCACCCTGGCGCCCGACCAGCGCTACCGGCTGCAAGTCCCGCTGAAGCAGATTGCACCCGAAATGCAGCGCGCGGTGCTCCTCTACGAGGATCGCCACTTCTACACCCATCCCGGGGTCAATCCGGTCGCCCTGCTGCGCGCCGCCTGGAGTACCTTCTTCGGCGGGGGGCGGCGCATGGGCGCCTCCACCATCAGCATGCAGCTGGCGCGCATCCGCTTCGGCCTCGATACGCGGAGCATCGGCGGCAAGCTGGTGCAGATCGCCCGCGCCCTTCAGCTGGAGCGCCACTACAGTAAGGCGGAGATCCTGCAGGCCTACCTGGCGCGCGTGCCCTACGGGCGCAACATCGAAGG
>JBNLBB010000123.1:0-7976 GCA_050302415.1 Gammaproteobacteria bacterium
AGGCCGAGGTCAGCGGCCATGCGGTTGTAGCGCATGTACTTCAGCGAGTGGCAGCCGAGGCAGTACTGCACGTAGGTCTCGGCCCCGCGCGCCTGGGACTCGCGGTCGCCGGTGTCGATCGGCGCCGGATCGAGGTTGATGCCGCCACCCGCCGCGGCCGCGAACCCGGGCAGGGCGGTGATCAGGATGGCCAGGATCAGCTTCTTCATTTGAACGTCACCCTTTCCGGAACCGGCTTGGTCTTGTCGATCTTGGTATACCAAGGCATCAGAATGAAAAACGCAAAGTACACGATGGTGAACACCTGTGCTGCCGGCGTTCTCCAGTCACCAGGCGGTTGCGTGCCAAGGTAACCCAGGAATACGAAGGTGACGGCAAAAATTGCCAACGCTATTTTGAACAGCGGTCCACGATAACGGATGGACTTCACCGGGCTGCGATCCAGCCAGGGCAGCAGGAAGAATATGGCAACGGCAACACCCATGGCGGCCACACCCGGGAAGGCCGAACCGGCGATACTGGGGACTGCACG
Source organism: Gammaproteobacteria bacterium (assembly GCA_050302415.1). Lineage (GTDB taxonomy): Bacteria > Pseudomonadota > Gammaproteobacteria > JBNLBB01 > JBNLBB01 > JBNLBB01. The sequence goes on from JBNLBB010000123.1 coordinate 533, forward strand.
CAGAATTGCGTAATACGGCGTGAAGTACCAGACAGGCGCGATATGCTCTGGTGTTTTCAGCGGATCGGCGGGTTCGAAGTTGGGATGCTCCAGGAACAGACCGCCCATCTCCGGCGCGAAAAAGACCACTGCGCTGAAAAACACAAGAAAGACCCCCACACCGAAGATATCCTTGACCGTGTAGTAGGGATGGAACGGAATCCCATCGACGGGGATACCATTTTCGTCCTTGGTTTTCTTGATTTCCACACCGTCCGGATTGTTTGAGCCCACTTCGTGGAGCGCCATGACATGCGCCACCACCAGGCCCAGAAGCACCAGCGGCACAGCGATGACGTGGAATGCGAAGAAGCGGTTCAGCGTGGCGTCGGAGACCACGAAGTCGCCACGAATCCATTCACCCAGATCGGGACCGATGACTGGTACCGCGGAGAACAGGTTGATGATGACCTGCGCGCCCCAAAAGGACATCTGGCCCCAAGGGAGCAGATAGCCGAAAAACGCTTCCGCCATCAGGCAGAGGTAGATCAGCATGCCGAAGATCCAGATCAGCTCCCGCGGATTTTTGTACGAGCCGTACATCACGCCACGAAACATGTGCAGGTAGACAACGACAAAAAATGCGGACGCTCCTGTGGAGTGCAGGTAACGGATAAGCCAGCCCCACTCCACGTCACGCATGATGTATTCAACGGACGCGAAAGCCACTTGGGCGTCCGGCTTGTAGTTCATGGTAAGGAAAATGCCGGTAAGGATCTGAATCACCAGTACCAGCAGCGCCAAAGAGCCAAAAAAGTACCAGAAGTTGAAATTCTTCGGAGCGTAGTACTTGGAGAGGTGCTCTTCCCAGAGAGCGGTCAGGGGGAATCGGTCATCCACCCAACCGAGGAGTGCCTTCATTTTGTCCATCACGCAACCCCTCCGTCTTCGCCGATCAGGATAGTGGTATCGCTGAGATACTGGTGCGGTGGCACCACCAGATTGAGCGGTGCCGGTACCCCGGCAAACACGCGACCCGAGAGATCAAACCGCGACCCGTGGCATGGGCAGAAAAAGCCACCCTTCCAGTCCGGACCAAGATCGGCAGGTGCGAATTCGGGACGATAGGTGGGCGAGCAACCCAAATGGGTGCAAATGCCGACAACCACCAACACCTCTTCTTTAATCGAACGGGTGACATTCTGGGCATAGGCTGGTTGCTGGTCCGATTCGGAATTGGGGTCCAGCAATGTATCATTCAGCGTCGGCAGCGCCTGCAGCGCATCGGGTGTCCGTCGCACAATCCATACCGGTTTTCCACGCCATTCAACGGTAATCCGCTGACCGGATTCCACCTTGCTGATATCCACCTCAACCGGCGCTCCTGCAGCCTTTGCTCGTGCGCTCGGCTTGAGCGAAGCCAAAAACGGCCACGCAACGAAGGCCGCACCCACACCGCCGACTACCGAAGTAGTGGCCGTGAGAAAGCGGCGGCGGCTGTTATCCACACCGTCTGTGCTCATCAGATCTCCCCTAGCCTGAAGGTAAAGTTGGTCCCGGGAAGGGAATATAAGAAATTCAGAATATTTGACTGTTCAAAATGCAGTCAAAAATCCGGAGGGATTATCCCCATCACCCCAAAATCCGTCAAGGAAAACGGGGCAGTCGGACCGATTAAATGGGGTTTTTTTCGTCCAAAAAGGTCACTTCCAGATCAAATCGGCTGCGCAGATGATCTCCAAGCGCGGCGACACCAAACCGCTCGGTGGCGTGATGCCCGCACCCGTAGAGATGGACCCCCAGTTCGGCTGCCGCATGAAAACTTCGCTCGGCGACTTCCCCTGTCACGAACGCGTCCATACCACCCTGCGCTGCCAGATCGATATAGTCGGCGGCGGCTCCTGTACACCAGGCTATGCGCTTAATCGGGTGTTCCCCGCCGGAAAGTATCAGCGGATTGCATCCCAGACGCTGACCAAGCAGTCGGCCAACTTCATCGGCGCCCATCGGGCTCGGCAACTCCCCCCAGCAGACCAGACCGGGATCGGAATCCAGCGTGCCCCGCACCGGAAAACCAAGCTCCCGGGCCAGAGCAACGTTGTTGCCCACTTCGGGGTGGGCGTCCAGGGGAAGGTGGTAGGCCAGCAGACTGATCCCCTGCCTCATCAACATCGCCACCCTCCGTCCCTTCATCCCCACCAGCCGCGCATCTTCGCCCTTCCAAAAATAGCCGTGATGCACAAGTAGGGTATCCAACCCCGTTGCCACTGCCTGCCTGATGACCGCCGCACTGGCGGTTACCGCGCAGCCGATTTTGGCCACGATCTCCCCGGCCTCCACCTGCAGCCCATTGGGTGCGTAGTCCTTGAATCTTCCAGTCTCGAGATAAGCATCGAGATATTCCACCAGTTCCCAGAGTTTCACCTATCGACTCCTAACCCGGTTGCGCCTGCGCTGACTTCTTGGCGGGCTCATGATAGCTTACGCGGCATGGCAAAAAGTGCGCTAACCCATATCACCTCCACCGCCGTTAAGGCAGGACTGGTCGCTGGAATCCTGGTCTTTGTCGCGGCCTATTTTTGGCCGGAACTGCTCCCCGTCCAACGTCCGGTGGTCGAGATCAGGCAGTCTGACCCCGCCATCACAACTTCAGCTCCATCTTCCGGTCCCGTCTCCTATGCGGATGCCGTCGATCATGCCGCCCCTGCTGTTGTGAACATTTACACACGGAAAGTGGTTACCCAGCAAAATCCGCTCATGGACAACCCTTTTTTCCGCGAATTTTTTGGCGATCTGGCGCCACGCTCGCGACAGCGGGTACAAAACAGCCTGGGATCCGGTGTGATTGTGAGCGAAGAGGGTTATCTGCTCACCAACAACCACGTGGTCGAGGGTGCTGATGAAATCGAGGTGCTGTTGAGAGACGGACGGACCGCCAGGGCGAGCGTGGTCGGCACAGATCCGGAGTCGGACCTGGCGGTTCTTCGGATCGGCCTGGACAATCTGCCCACCATCGCGGTTGGCAATTCAGACCAACTGAGGATCGGTGATGTGGTGTTGGCCATCGGAAATCCATTTGGCGTCGGACAGACGGTCACCATGGGCATTGTCAGTGCAACCGGCAGACGTGACCTGGGGATCAACACCTTTGAAAATTTCATCCAGACGGACGCTGCCATCAATCCAGGCAATTCGGGTGGCGCGTTGGTCAATGCTTATGGCGCTTTGGTAGGGGTCAACACCGCCATCTTTTCACGATCGGGAGGATCCCAGGGAATCGGCTTCGCCATTCCGGTGAGCCTCGCGCAGCAGGTCATGGCCCAGATCATCGAACACGGGCGCCCCATGCGTGGCTGGCTGGGGATCGAAATCCAAGGGATCACGCCCGAGCTGGCCAGCTCTTTCGGGTTGCCTGATACGGTGGGAGTGATCGTCGCCGGATTGGTTGACGGGGGACCAGCCGACCGTGGAGGTCTGCAACGCGGCGATGCAATCCGGGCCATCGGCGGCGTCCCCGTCCGCGACGTGACGAGCGCGCTCAATGCCATCTCTGCTCACGCACCGGGTGAGACCATTGCCATTTCCGTGATTCGGGATCGCCAGGATCTGGCCATATCAATATCCGTTGGAGAGCGCCCGGTGAGCACTCGCTGACCTGGCTCACTATCTATCCCTTCCGGTCAATACTAGAATCGGATGCTGAAGCCAAATTAGCCGGGCCAGCAAATTGGACGATCGAAACAACTACGCTAACGAAGCGGATATACCCGGAGAGTTGACGGTCATCCCACGCAAGGAGACCGACTATCTGGAAGAGACCAACTGGCGCTCCATCCTGCAGCAACTCAACCCGCTGGATCTGGTCTCCCGCCACAACCACTCCACGGATTTCAACGGCTCGCGGGCCGACTACATCCACGCGCGCGTCCGAATTCTGGCCATCCTGTTCGGAATCCTGACCCCTCTGTGGGTTCCCATCGACTACGTGGTATTGGGTTCCGAATCGATTTTCCCGATTCTGGTGCTGCGCATCATTTCCGCTGTGCTCATGTTCACCATCGGTTTTGCCCACTTTCAGCGGCACAGCCTCGAGATCGCCTATCTCCGTCTCTTTGCGCTGATTACCGTGCTGGATCTCTTCTACGTGGGCGTGCGGCTGCAGTTGGGTGGCGGAATTGCCGATGGCGCGCTGATTGGCTACACCTTCATCCCCTTTCTGGTGGTTGCGCTGCTGGCCGTGTTCCCGTTGGCCCTCGTCGAGGGGCTGGTGCTGTCGCTGTTTGTGATGTTCACCCACCTGATCCTGGAAATCCATTTTGAAACCGTGATCAGCGTCGGCGCTTTCAGTGATTTCTGGCTGATGGGTCTGCTGGCGGGCATCGCCCTCTGGGCACAGGTTGCGCAGCTCCACATGCTGCTCAGTCTCTATCGCCAGGCAACCCGCGACACCTTGACCGGTCTATTCAACCGCCGCGCGCTGATGCACCGCCTGGATATGGAGGTGGAAAGGGCCCAGCGCTACAACCGAAATCTGACGGTATTGATGTTGGATCTGGACCGATTCAAGCGGATCAACGACACCTACGGCCACCTGACCGGCGATGCCGTACTCAAGGTATTTTCCGAAGTGCTTGAGAAGACGCTGCGTTCGTCCGATCTGGTGGGGCGCTACGGCGGCGAGGAGTTTCTCGCCATCCTGCCGGAATCGGCCCGGGGGCCGGCTGCGGATGTGGCGGAGCGCATCCGCATCGCCTGCCAGGTGTCCACCGCCTGCGGACCGGAGAAGTGCGTCACCGGATTCACCACCAGCGTGGGTCTGGCACAACACAAGCATGATGAAACTGCGGAAGATCTGCTGAATCGGGTCGATTCCGCCCTGTACGAGGCCAAGGCCGGGGGCCGCAACCGAATCATTGTGGCGGCCTGAGGCACCCGGTTTTCAGTGTCCTTCGCGGAGCGTCCCATTCTCGTTACCGGTTGCTCGTCCGGCATTGGGCGCGCCACGGCGCTGGGACTGCACCGGCGCGGCTATCGCGTCATCGCGACCGCGCGCAGTGTGCAGGCAATAGGCGAGCTTGCGGCAGAGGGACTGACCGCGCTGCGCCTGGACCTGAACGAGTCTGCCAGCATCCAAGAGGCATTTCACAAGGCTCTGGAACTGACCTCCGGGCGTTTGTATGGTCTGTTCAACAATGCCGCCTTCGGCCAGCCGGGGGCGGTGGAGGACCTGACGCGGGAGGTGCTGCGCGCCCAGTTTGAGACCAATCTGTTCGGAACCCATGAACTGACCCGCATGGCTATCGCCCACATGCGTCAGACCGGCAGCGGACGCATCATCCAAAACAGTTCCGCGCTCGGGCTGGTCGCACTGCCGTTTCGCGGCGCCTACAACGCGAGCAAATTTGCGCTGGAAGGACTGACCGACACCCTGCGCCTGGAGCTGGCCGGCAGCGGCATTCATGTTTCGCTCATTGAACCGGGCCCGATCCGCAGCCGGTTTCGGGCCAACGCCTACCAGAAATTTATCGACCACATTGACGCCGACCAAAGCCATTTCCGCGACACCTACCAGCGCATGGTGAACCGATTGACCAGACCCGGTGCGCCCGCGCCATTCACGCTGGGTCCCGAAGCCGTGCTCGCCAAAGTCTGCCATGCGCTCGAAAGTCCATCACCACGCGCCAGATACTACGTCACCACTCCCACCCACCTGCTCGGTCACGGCAGGAGGCTGCTTTCCACCCGGCTGCTCGATTGGGTCCTCAGCCGCATTTCCCGGGATGAAAATCGCTAGCCTCCCCTGGATAGTGATGCACATCAATGCATCAATTGCCCTTCAGGCATAGCGTCGACTGGCGCCCCAGCGCGGCCTAACGACCTGGAGAGACTCCATGACACGCCATTTTCATTTCCTGGTTGCTGCAGCCACTTTGGTCCTAATGATGTTTTTTGTGCCCCCCATAACGGTTTCGGCTGCGAATGCGGTGCATCGCCTGGTGATTCATGTCGACGACGCCGACCCCCAGCGGATGAATCTGGCGCTCAACAATACCGCCAACGTCAACAACTACTATCAGGACAAGGGTGAAGAGGTGCAGATTGAAATCGTCACCTACGGACCGGGTCTGCACATGCTCATCGCCGAGTCATCACCAGTTGCGGATCGCGTGAAATCGTTCTCGCAGAATTTTGACATTATTTCGTTTCAGGCCTGCGCCAACACCCACGAGAACATGTCACGCAAGGCCGGTAAACCCATCGAACTGCTTCCTCAGGCCCGGATGGTACCCTCCGGAGTGATTCATCTCATGGAACGACAGGAGGCTGGCTGGACCTATCTGCGCCCCTGACCGGAAACCCCATGCATTGGCAGGCAAACCCGGATAGACTCGGCTGGAAAACAGGTGACTGTCCAGTCTGGCGCGGAGTGGCACCGGACAGGCTAATGGGATCAGCCGGATGTTTTTCTGGAACAAGAACTTTGAACTGGGTATTGCCGAGCTCGACGACCAGCACAAGCGGCTGCTCCAGCTGATCAACGAACTGGAGCTGGCGTTTCATGAGGGCTGTGAAACAGAGCACACGGAAGGTCTGATCAGCCAACTCGTGCAATACGCCGTTTCTCATTTTCGTGACGAAGAGCGCCTGATTGCACAAAACCAGCTCTCCCCGCAACTCGAACAGCTGCAGCAGGGCCAGCACCAGCAGTTTGTGCAATATGTCGCTCACCTGATCAGTACGCAGCAGCACCGATCCTCAGAAGGGGCCAGCCAACTGCTGCGTTTCCTGAATCACTGGCTCATTACTCACATCCTGGGCAACGATCGGCAGATCGCAGTCGAGCTGGGCATGATTGAACATCGCCCTCAGGTGGATCACGCCGGCACCGTCGCGGAAAGCATCCTGCTGGACGCGCTCAACGAGAGCGAACTCCGATTCCGATTTCTGACGGACAACACACCGGTCATGATCTGGATGGCCGGCGCGTCCGGTGACCGTACCTACAGCAACAACACCTATCTGGCCTATGTGGACTCACAGGATACGCACCCCGCCCACTGGCAGGCACAGATCCACCCTGACGATTTCGTGACCTACCTTCCCTATTATGAAAATCTGATCTGCAATCCCCAAAACGGTGAATTTGAATTGCGCCTCAAACGGCACGATGGGGTGTATCACTGGTTCCTGGAAAATATCGTCCCGCGATTTGATGACAGCGACCGCTTTGTCGGCTTGATCGGGTCGCTGGTGGACATTACCAGCCTCAAACAGGCTGAAGAGGCGCTCAGCCGCAGCAACCAGCGTCTGGAACAGGAGGTGGCACGGCGTACCCGGGAACTCGAAGAGCTGCTGCTGACCGATCCGCTGACCGGCGTCGGCAATCGCCGGTTTCTGGTCGAGCGGCTGCGCGCGGAGGTGGCCAAAAGCCGGCGTCATCACCAACCGCTGAGCGTGGTGTTCA
>JBNLBB010000124.1:0-7932 GCA_050302415.1 Gammaproteobacteria bacterium
CAGCACCACCCGGCCATTGCGGCTCTGGAACAGCAGTCGATCCTGGATGCAAAACGCAAACGCCAGGCCGCACAGGATGGTGGTGGCCACCAGTACGGCAAACAGGCTCTGGAAGCCGCTGAATTTCAACAGCGTGTCTGAATAGAGCAGGGCGACGATGATTGCGGCCTCGCCGGCGGCAAACAGGGCATACCACCATGCCCAATTGACGCGGATGACCCGCTTGGGGGAAGGATCGACCACCGAGAGGTTGACGTCGAACGAACGCCTCGGCTTCATGGGCTGGGAGGTTTTGACCCGCAGATAATTGTCGTTGGTGACCCCGAACTCGAAGCGAAACCCCTTGAGTTTGCTGATCTGCTCAAGGCGCTGCTCAACCACGCGCTGTTCGGCGGGAACCGTCTCCAGGGGCGCCTGATCGACACCTCCCTCAAGCCGGATCTCCTCCACAGCATGGGTTGCCGGTCTGGACTCCTGATCGCCACTCATCGCCTGCTGTACAGCACTCACGGATAACACCTCCCTCAGTCTACCCCGAGCCTACGGACGACCACCACCGCAGTCCGTGCACAGATCACATTTTTTTGCCACGCTTAACTCGGCGCGCATCTGGCCAGCGGGACGGGAACTGGTATGGTTGTAGGACCGAGGACGGATATCAGGAGCATCCCCATGAGTGACCATGTCTACAAGCTGATCGAACTCACCGGCACGTCGGCCAACAGTATTGAGGAGGCGGTGAACAATGCCCTGCAGCGGGCCAGCGGTTCGGTGCGCCACATGCGCTGGTTCGAGGTCCTGGAGACCCGGGGGGCGATCAATGAGAATCAGGTTTCCCAGTGGCAGGTGACCATCAAGGTGGGCTTTTCCCTGGAAGGATAGCCGCGAAGGAGCTATTTCCCGGCGCGTACCAGGCCACCCAGGCCGGCATCGTCGAGGGCGTTGACCATCAACCGGCGGACGGATCCGGTCTCTTCCATCTCCAGCACCCGGGCCAACAGCTCCGCCGCGCTCGCGCGGCTGACGCTGCGCACCACCAGCTTGATGCGCGGTACCGCAGAGGCGCTGGTGCTGAAGTTCTCCACCCCCATCCCGAGGAGCAGGACCACCGCCTTCGGATCTCCGGCCATTTCGCCACAGACTCCCACCGGTACGCCCTCGGCCGTGGCCTGGTCCACAATCATTTTCAGGGTTCGCAGCACGGCGGGATGCAGCGAATCAAACAGGCCCGCCACCCGGCTGTTGTTGCGGTCCACCGCCAGAATGTACTGGGTGAGATCGTTGGTGCCGATGGAGAGAAAATCGACCCGCTTGGCCATGGCTCCGGCCTGAAACGCGGCTGAGGGAACTTCGATCATCACCCCCACCTGCGGCCAGGGTGTCGCAATACCCTCGCCCGCCAGATCGTCGTGGGCACGCCCCAGCATTGCCAGTGCCTTGTCCAGCTCTTCCACGTTGCTCACCATCGGGAACATGATGCGCAGATTCTCGTAGCCCACATTGGCCCGCAGCATGCCGCGCAACTGGGTCAGGAATATTTCCGGATTGTCGAGCAGCAGGCGCATGCCCCGCCACCCCAAGAACGGATTGTCCTCCTGCACCGGTAGGTAGGGCAGTTGCTTGTCGCCACCGATATCCAGCGAACGCAGGGTCACCGGCAGCGGCGCAAAGGCGGCCAGCACCTGCCGGTACACCTCGTACTGTTCATCCTCACTGGGAAATTCATTGCGCAGCATGAACGGGAATTCGGTGCGATAGAGACCGATCCCCTCCGCACCACAGCGCAGCGCCGGCTTGATGTCCGACACCAGGCCGGTATTCACGTACAGGGGGACAAATTCGCCATCCGGGGTGATGGCCGGAAATTCGCGCAGTGAGCTGAGCCCCGCCTCGAATTCACGCTCTTCGCGCTGCAGGCGCTGATACTCTTCGCGTACTGCGGCGGCCGGCTGCACGTAGACCCATCCGCGATAGCCATCGATGATCAATTCACGCTTGGTGAAGTCATCGCGGCAACCCGCCCCGACACCCAGCACGGCGGGGACGTTGAAGGCCCTGGCCAGGATGGCCACATGCGAGGTCGTGGAGCCGGTACCCGACACGATGCCCGCCAATCGCCCCTGGGGCACTTCCACCACATGGGCCGGGGTGATCTCTTCGCCGATCAAAATGGTGTTGGGCGGATACTCGATGGTGTCGCGCTCGCGGTTCTCCATGGCCTGTAGCAGGCGGGTGCCCAGGTCACGGATGTCGCTCGCCCGTTCGCGCAGATAGCCGTCGGCCATCTGATCGAACACACTCACATGCGCCTCGATGGTCTGGCGCAGCGCACCTGGAGCCCAGTTGCCGGCGACGATCCGTTTGATGGTCTCCTGCACCAGACTGCTGTCGCTCAGCATCAGCTTGTAGGCTTCGAAAATCGCCAGCTCTTCGTTGGGGAGATATCCGGTCAGCCCCTCGGCAACCCGATCGAGTTCCGCGCGCGTGACTTCAATCGCCCGTTTGAAGCTTTCAATCTCGTCGTTGATGTTGTCGGGAGACCGGTTGGGGACGGCATCCAGGTCAGCCGCCGGAAAGACGGTGACGGCGATACCGATAGCCACCCCGTCCGAACCACTCACCCCCTCCAGGCGCCGGTTACCGGCCGGCAGTTTGTGCAGGGTGCCGAGAAATCCCCCCTGGTTCGAGGCGTGGGTCACGGTGCCGGCCAGCTGTGCGGCCAGGGACATCATGAAGGTGACATCCTGTTCGTTGAATTCGCGGACCGCTCGCTGCTGCACGACCAGCACGCCCAGCACCTTGCCGTGCTGCACCACCGGCACGCCCAGGAAACCATGAAACCGCTCTTCGCCGGTGACCGAGAAGTAGCGGTTGCGGGAGTCGAGATTGGCGTCCATCAGGTTGATGGATTGGCCGCCGGCGGCCACCGAACCGACCAGACCCTCGTTCTCGCGCAAGCGGACCTCGCCGACCGAACCGGGATTGAGCCCTTCGGTGGCCATGAGGATATAGAGGCCGCTTGACGCTTCGCGGAGATAGACCGAACAGACATCCACAGCCATGGATTTCTTGACCCGGTGCACGACAATTTCGAGCACCTGGTCCAGATTCCTGGCTGTGTTCACCTCTTCGATGATGCTGCGTAACGTGTCGAGCATGGACCCTCGTGTCCGTTTAGTGTTTTGTCTTCAAATGCGCCGGCCAGCGGACGTACCGCGCCCTGCGGGCAACACACTCCCCGCTACTCAGCCTAACTGTCGGATTCAGGCTTGCGACCGTTTGCGGAGATCTTCCCAAAAGCGCAACGCGCTCGATCCATAGCCCCAGATCTCCTGCATCATGGGGGCAAACTGGAACAGTGCCAGCCGGTAGACCTCCCGTTTGAAGGCCACCACCTCATCCAGAGGCTGCCAGTAGTTGACCCAGCGCCAACAGTCGAACTCCGGCTTGTTGGAGCAGTTCAATTTGACTGCATCGTCATCGGCCGTCAATTGCAGCAGATACCAGATCTGTTTCTGCCCGATGCAGAGTGGCGTGCGATGGTAGCGGATGAAACGTTTTGGCAACCGGTAGCGCAGCCAGTCATCGGTCGAGGCGATGATCCGGACCTGCCCGGGTTCGAGACCCACTTCCTCCTTGAGTTCCCGGTACATGGCCTCTTCCGGCGACTCATGGGCGCGAATGCCACCCTGGGGAAATTGCCACGCCTCCTGTCCGACCCGGCGCGCCCACAGTACACTGCCGACGCTATTGCAGAGCACAATACCGACGTTGGAGCGAAAGCCGTCAGAATCAATCACCGGAGCACCATGCCAAGAAAATATCGGTTACAATTTTGTCACAACGAGAATATCACGGCAAATCAATAGGTTTCGGAACATTCCCTGGGGCCGTCACAGGGTGTCTCCGCACCCTTCCGTTGCCAAGTATAAGCACTCATTCATCAATTTGTGGACCGTACGGCCGGTCCCGGGAGCAATTATTTTGAGACTGGCCCTGTTCGATCTGGACAATACGCTGCTGGCGGGAGACAGCGACTACCTCTGGGGACGCTTCCTGGTGGAGCTGGAAGTGGTGGACGGTGACCACTACGAACGGGAAAACCAGCGGTTTTTTGATGACTACAAGGCCGGCCGACTGGACATCTTCGAATTTCTCAGCTTTTCGCTGCAGCCCCTGCGCGACAACGACCCCCACACCCTGCTGCAGTGGCGCGAGCGATTCGTCCGCGAAGTGATCACCCCTCTGGTCACCGAGCCAGCGCTCGAGCTGGTGGCGCAGCACCGAGCCCAGGGCGACCTGCTCATGATCATCACCGCCACCAACCGGTTCGTCACCGCACCCATCGCCGAACTGTTTGGTATCGATCGGTTGCTGGCCACCGAACCGGAACAGATTGACGGCAGGTACACCGGGCGGGTGGCTGGAGTTCCCTGCTTCCAGAAGGGCAAGGTCGAACGCCTGCGGGAGTGGCTCAGCCAATCCGGCGCAACACTTGACGACAGCTGGTTCTACAGCGACTCGCACAACGACCTGCCCCTGCTGGAACTGGTCGAGCACCCGGTTGCGGTCGACCCCGACCCGCAGCTGCGGACCACCGCCCGCGAGCGGGGCTGGCAGATTCTGTCGCTGCATGGGGGTTCCCACTGAGCCATGCGCCGCCGCTCCGCGCCCATCTGGTTTGTCGCCCTGTGCCTGCTGTTGGGTTCCGGGCTGTGCTTCGCCCTGGTCAGCGGGGAGTACCTCATATCGATCACGGAGGTGCTGCAGATCCTCTCCGGTGGGGGTGACCAGATGGCGCGCACCATCGTCTTCAATCTGCGCCTGCCCCGTGCGCTCAGTGCGGTTGCCGTGGGTGGCCAACTCGCCATGGCCGGCGCGCTGCTGCAGATCCTGCTGCGCAATCCCCTGGCCGACCCTTACGTGCTGGGCACCTCGGGCGGCGCCGCCTTCTTTGCCTTCATCGCCATGCTGATGGGCGCCGGCGTGCTGCTGGCCGGCGGCGCGGCGTTTGTCGGGGCGCTCTTTTCGGTGTTCCTGGTCTTCGGGCTCTCCCATGGCCGGGGTGGCTGGACACCCACCCGCCTGCTGCTGACCGGTGTGGTGATGGCCAGCGGCTGGGGAGCCATGATCAGCTTTCTGCTGAGTGTGAGCCCCGAACAGGATCTGCGCGGCATGGTCTTCTGGCTGATGGGTGACCTGAGCCAAGCCCAGGCCTATCTGCCCGGATTGGTGGTGCTGGGACTGGCCGCACTGTTGGGCACCGGCATCGGCCGTTCCCTCAACCTGCTCCAGCGCGGGGAACTGCAGGCTCAGGCATTGGGGGTGGCCATCCGGCCCCTGCGCCTGACCATCTACGGCTTGGCCGCCCTGCTCACGGCATCCGCCGTGGCCCTGGCCGGCAGTGTTGGCTTTGTCGGCCTGGTGGTACCTCACCTGCTGCGCCTGTGCGGGCTGCGCGACAATCGCATGCTGCTGCCCGCCTGTGCCGCGGCCGGCGGCGGCCTGACGCTCTACGCCGATACCGTGGCGCGCACCGTGATGGCACCGCAACAACTGCCCGTGGGTGTACTCACCGCGCTGATCGGCGTCCCGCTGTTCCTCGTGCTGCTGTTTCGCGAACGGGCCATGGCCGACCGGAGAGACTGAGCATGTCATCACTGCTCACCGTCGAGGAGTTGAGCGTCCGCGCGGGCGACCGCCTGCTGTGTGAGCGGCTCCGGCTGGAGGTCCGCCCCGGCGAGTTCTGGGCCGTTCTGGGACCCAACGGCGCGGGCAAGACCAGCCTGCTCCACACCCTGGCCGGACTGCGGCCGGCTGCCGGCGGCAGCTGTCGCTGTGGAGACCTCCGCATCGATCAGGCCAAACCCCGCGAGGTGGCGCGCCTCATGGGCGTGGTGCTTCAGGAGTTGGCGGACTCCTTTCCGGCCACCGTTCTGGAGACGGCGCTGATTGGCCGGCATCCCCACCTGGGACCCTGGCAGACCGAGTCGGTCCAGGATGAAATCCTGGCGCGCCAGGCACTGGAGCTGTTCGGCCTCGGTGCCCTGGCCGACCGGCTCTCCAACACCCTGTCGGGCGGGGAGCGGCAACGCCTGGCGCTGGCGACCGTCTTCACCCAGGGTGCCCCGCTGCTGCTGCTGGACGAACCGGTCAGCCACCAGGACCTCGGGCAGCAGATCCGGGTTCTCGAAGCGGTATCCGGCCATGTGGCGGCCGGAGGGGCCTCGTTGAGCGTGCTGCACGACGTGAATATCGCCGCCCGGTTCTGCACCCATGCCCTGCTGCTCTACGGTGACGGCGCCTATCTGGCCGGCCCTTTCGACGGAGTTGTCAACGCACAGAGCCTGCAGCAACTCTATGGCTATCCGGTCACCGCCATCAGCGCCGAAGGGAGCCGCTACTGGATCCCCTGCCGGACCCAATCTTGACGGACCCGACCCACCGGTTTAACCTCGCGCCACGCTATCGGTGTTCTGAACCGTTCCCCGGTTCGGACTGAAACGGGAAGTTTGGTGCGCACTCTTCAGGTGCCAAGCCTACGCTGCCCCCGCAACGGTAAGCGAGTCAAAGTGGGTCACTGAGCCACTGGAAGCCAGGCTTCTGGGAAGGCGACCCGCCCGGTATCACACCACTCGCAAGCCCGGAGACCGGCCTGTAGCGCATAAACGAGTGTCGCGGCGGGCGACCCGGAGTGCGCAATCAACCTCCCCCTCCTCCGCCCCGATTCTCCCAGTACAAACCCCGAACGCGGGTGAGCGTTTCTGTCGGAGAAGATCATGAAAATCACAAAAAGCCTGCCGCTATGGCTGGCGTGCGCCGTATCCACTTCTGTTGCCGCCCAATCCACCCTGGAACCGGTGGTGGTTTCGGCAACCCGCTCGGTGCAGAGCGAAGTCACCACCCCGAGCAGCATCACCATTATCACGCGGGAAGAGATTGAAGAGAGTCATGCCCAGCACGTCGTGCAGATACTGCGCGGGCGCGCCGGCCTCCAGGTCCAGGAGCTCTATGGCAACGGCAGTGACGCGGCCATCTCCATGCGCGGGTTTGGCTCCACGCCGGGCGCCAACACCCTCGTCCTGGTGGATGGCCGCCGCCTCAACAATACCGACCTGGGTGGCCCGGATCTGAACAGCGTTGCGCTCAAGGACGTGGAGCGGATTGAAATCATCCAGGGCAGTGCCGGCGTCCTGTTCGGTGATCAGGCAGTGGGTGGCGTCATCAATATCATTACCCGGCGCGCCTCGGAACTCACGGGTGATCTGACCGTCGGGGCAGGCAGTTTCGGCCGCCAGTTTGTCCGCGGCAGTGTTGCCAATCGCCTGGCCAATGGCTTCGGGTTTCGCGTCAGCGGTGAAACCCTGGACAACGACAACTACCGCGACCACAACGAACAGGAGTACCGGAATCTGTCGGCCTACGCGGACTACGAGCTGGCGAACGGCACGGTATACGCAGAAATCCAACGTTCCGACGAGGAGCTTCAGCTGCCGGATGCATTGAGTGAAGCACAGGTGAACAGTGATCCCACGCAGTCAACTGGCGTGGACAGTTCCGACGACACCTCGGATGTGCGGCGCCTGGGCACCAGGCTGGTACTGGGTGAGAACCTGCAGTTCGAAGGGGAACTGAGTGATCGCGATTCCACCACGGAAGGTTCGTTTTTCGCATCCCCGTTCGAGCAGAACCGCCAGCATCAGGAATTCACACCGCGCCTGATCATGACCCTGCCCATGGCCGCGGGCGAAGCGCTGATCACTGCCGGGATCGACCTGACCCGCACGGACTATGACATCACCAGCGCCTTCGGTGCCACGGAAGCCCAACAGGAGACGCAGGGACTCTATGCGCAGGCGGTGATGCCACTCACGGCGGCCGACTCTCTGACGCTCGGTATCCGCCACGCCTCCGTGGAGAACGACATCGAAG
>JBNLBB010000125.1:0-7905 GCA_050302415.1 Gammaproteobacteria bacterium
CCACGGACCGCAGTCACCAGGGCGGTGGCAGCCTCCAGATTGCCGTCGGCACGCGCCTTGAAACGTTCCGGCCGGCGCCAGATGGTGTTGCGCGCATCCGTCTCACCGATCTCACCATGGGTACCGGGTGGAAAGAGTGTGGCGATCTGCCCCGCTGTTCCATACAGCGCTTCGGCGTGCACCACCAACTGATCGCGATAGGGAAGGTTTGAACGCAACAGGGTGGCGATCGCCGAGAGGTGCGCCCCCTGGCTCTTCATCACCCACTGCCGATAGGCGATCACTGCATCACGGTCAGGTTCCTGCGCGGGTGCTGCGCCGCTTGCGAGCAGCAGGATGACCGGGAATAACCGAACAAGAATTGTGTGCATGGGCAGACTGTGTTCCGGCCGCAACCTCACTCCCAAGCGTAGTCGGTATTGGTGCAGCACACAGCAGGAACTCCTCAAAAAAAAGGGGCCAGGAGGGCCCCGATAGCATGGAGGTCGGTTTACTGACCGCCGCCGATCATGGGCAGCAGGGTCACTTCATCACCCTGGGAAATCTTGGCCGATGCCTCATCGACCATCACGACTTCCCCATTGACCGCGATACTCAGCGAGCGGTCGCTCAGTTTTTCGCGCGCTTCGGGCAGTCTGCGTGCCAGGTATTCGCGCAGTTCCAGGACATTGGTGACGGGTTGATCCACAATCACCGCATGTTCAGGCGCGCCCGGAACGTCCTGCGGCAGATTGACCTTGATGGCCGAGCCGGTGATCACGGTGGCCAGTTTCTCGTGCCAGGCCAGTTCCGGCACACCCTCTTCGTTGAGCTGCGATACCTTGTAGAAGCGGGATTTCAGCTTTTCGAATTCCCCGCGATCGATAAACTCACCCTTGAACGGGCCAAAGGTGTTGGGCTCTTCAAACCAGCGTTTCGGCAGCGTGTCGTCCTTCGCCCGCATGCCGATGCGTGCGTTGATCATCCGTTCGATAGCCATCACGTTGCGCCCGGCTTGCAGTACTTCCTCTTCGCTCATGGTCACGCCGGTCATCTGCGTCACCTGGGTGGCGAAATCGCCGCAATCGGGTAACGAAGGCGAATTGAACAGCTTGGTGTTGAACCGGCACATACCCACTGAGTCGCCGGCGGCGAAGGTATCTTCGGTGCGCCGGACCGCGTACTCCTTGCCCTCGTAACTGTTGGGCATGGGCGATACGGTGCCGCCGTACAGTTCGGTTTTGAAAGCGGCGTCGTCATTGACCCGCGCGTTAATTTCCAGAGTCACGCGATTGCGCAGGTGATCCATGCCGCGGGTGGCAACCGCCAAGCCCAGCGCAAACGCCTTCAGGATGCGGGCATCGTGCGGATCCGACTGGAACAGGCCCTTCACCGTCATTCGGTAGTCGGCCGCTTCCGGTGGATATTTGCCGTTTTCCACGGCGCGCCCGGAATCGGCGATCACATCGCCAAAGCCTTCGCGTTTTGCCGTCTGGAACAACAGTTGCTCGATGGCATCGTAATTGCCCCAGCTCAGGTCCAGTCCGCAGGTCTCCTTCTGGGTGATGATGCCGCGCTGGTAGAGCTCCATGGCCCAGGCGATGGCGCCCCCGGTACTGGCGGAATCCAGCCCCAGATCATTGAGTATGTTGTTCAGACGCAGCACGTGCGGTGCGCTGGTAATTCCGATATTCGGGCCGAACTTGCCCAGCGTGACGTACTCCGGACCTTCGCCCTTGTCGTACTGGTCAAATTGGCCGTCGTTGCGGGCACCGTTATAGGTACGCAATACCTCGTGCGCCACATCCGCCTGCTTCTTGTCGTAGCTGGCATTGCCCTTCAGCCCCTGAAGCGCGTGCGAACCCCAGCCGCCCTTGCCCCCGGGGAGCATGTCATTGCGCGCCCGGCAGTGGACCGGACACTTGTAGCACCCCCCCATGCCCGGACGGTAGGGATCAATATTGTCCGCATCCAGGTCTTCCACCCAGGTGGTCTCCTGGTTGTTCTTGGTCCCCATCGCGCCCAACACGCGGCTCGGTTTGTAGAGAAAAGGCGTGCCGACTTTTTTCAGCGCGTTGCGGATCACGCTGGTGCCGAGAATCTTCTTGGCGATCACCTTGTTGTACTTGCCGTACTCGGGAGAGAGCTCGAAATCCTGTGGCTTGCCGAGCAACAGGATTGCCTTGAGCTTCAGCGACCCCATTTTGGCTCCGGCACCACCGCGGGCATAAATGGCTTTCTCACCCGCCATGATGCCGCTGCACAGGACTTGGTTCTCACCGGAGGTGGTGATCCTGGCCATGGCCATATCCACCTGCTCCCTGCAGTCGAAATCCTGCTGCACCGCCTCGGTCATCTCCAGGTTGTCCATTCCCACATAGGGTGCGGCAGACAGGAAGTCGATGCTGTCGTCCTCGAACTTCAGCAGCAGCCACTCACTCGCCTGACCGTAGAAAACCAGATGGTCATAACCCTTGCGGCGCATGAACGAGGGAAAGTAGTCGCCCACATTGGCATCCAGGATGGCGAAACTGTCTGGCGAAATACCGCTGACGTTGCCACGTGTGGCCCCCGGGACATTGCTGGAAAGAATGCCAGAGCCGAAGACGAGCGGTTGCTGGGGATCCAGCGGGCCGAGATTCTCATCCATCAGGTTGTAGACCAGAAACATGTTGGCGCCGCGGCCACCCAGAAAATTCCGGACGACCTCCACGGGCAGGTAGGCGCTCTGGTGCGTACGCATCTCCAGATCGACAAACAGTACCTTGCCCTGGGTGGTGTACTGCGGCGTATCGTGCATACGCTCCAGCAACCGGCCAACGCGTGCGCGAATGTCCATGAAATCCCCCTGAGTATTTGAACTCACATTGATGGATTGCAAATTACTTCAACAATTGGTGGAAGTCAAACTATTTAGCTTGTGACAAAACCAACCGAAACAGGGGAAATTAGCTATTTCTGCGGATTGAAAATGCGTTGGAGGACGCTGGTGAACTGGCTTCTGCTGCGCTCGTCGAGGAATTCGAAAAGCTTCTGTTCGTGTTCCACCACAAGTGGAATTGCCTTTTTGATCAACTTCTTACCCGATGCCGTCACAAACAGTGCGTTGGATCTGCGGTCATCCGAGGCGCGCTTGCGCTCCACCAGACCGCGCCCCTCCAGGCGGTCCACCACACTCACCACGGTGGATCGATCCAACTGAACCGCGTGTGCCAGATCGGTCTGCTTCATGCCGGGATTGGCTTCAATCAGGACCAGTGAACCGAACAGGGTCGGGGTCAATTCCAGGGATTTCAGATTGAGTTCAAAATCGCGGAAGGTGGCCACCTGCGCCAATCGGATGTGGTAGCCCAGGAGCTCGGGCAGGACGCCATAGTTGAGTTCGTTATTTTTTCTTCTGTTCATGTGTGCGCTGCCAATAGTGTGAATTCCCCTCAAGTCGGGAATATTAGCATGAGGCAGCGCAATTCATGCCGTCTTTCCCGGGTGGTTCAGAACCATCGCTTGACCCGCAACCACACCAGCACGACCGCAGCACAGACCGCCAGCACGCCGCAGACAATCAGGAATCCAGCCCCGCTTTCGGCCAGCGGTATTCCGCCCACATTGATTCCGAGCAGACCGGTGACGAACCCCAGCGGGAGAAACAGGGCGGCCACCAGGGAGAGTACGTACATCCGCTGGTTCAGCTGTTCGGCGAGCCGGCCGGCCAATTCCTCCTGGGTCACCGCCGCTCTTTCTCGCGCCAGATCCAGATCTTCCACAATGCGCGTGGTCCGATCCGCCAGTTCCCGCAGAGCCGTTCTGTCGGTATCCGAGAGCCAGGCCACATGTTCCATGAACAGGCGGGTGACGGCCTCCCGTTGCGGCGCCAGATAACGCCTCAGGGCAACAATCTGTCTGCGCACGTTGGCCAGGCCGATACGCAGTTCCACCGTCCCCTGACCGATGGTCTGCTCCTGCAGGGCGTCCACATCGTCCTCGATCTGGGTCACCACATCGTTGATCCTGTCACTCATCCGGAAGGCCAGGGCCAGCAGCAGTTCAGGGGCCGATTTGGGTCCGGATCCGCCCGCCAGCGACTCGCGGACATCATCCACCGAATAGAGGCGCCGACGGCGGGTGGTGACAATCCGATCGGCCTGAACCCAGGCCCGCAGGGCCACCATATCTTCCGGATCCGCCTGGGGGTTGAGATTGACGCTGCGCAGGGAGACGAAGAGGCCGTCGCCAATCACCACGCCCCGCGGCCGGCTTTCGCTGGCGGTGAGAGATTCAGCGACAACCTGGGGAATTGATGGCTCGGCCTGCAGCCATTCGACGGCGGTGGGATGGGTGTAGTCGAGGTGGAGCCACAGGACGC
Source organism: Gammaproteobacteria bacterium (assembly GCA_050302415.1). Taxonomy (GTDB): domain Bacteria; phylum Pseudomonadota; class Gammaproteobacteria; order JBNLBB01; family JBNLBB01; genus JBNLBB01. The sequence goes on from JBNLBB010000125.1 coordinate 4,343, forward strand.
CCTGGGCCGGCTGCCACTGGCGAACTCCCTGCCAATCCAGGGTGACCGCGCCGCCCGATCCGTCCAGCAGGTAGGCCGCCACCAGTCCGTTCGATTCTTGCATGCACCCGGTTCTCCGCTAGCAGATTCTGCAAGCCTAAACCGTCCATGCCTCGAAGCAAACCGCCGAAGCGGCAATGATCAGAGCAGGGTCGGCAGTTGATTGCGCAACAGCTTGCCGTTGGCACTCCTGGGCAACACCGCCACGAAACGAAAAACGCTCGGACACTTGTAGGGCGAAAGCCTGTCCAGCAGGCGCGCCTTGACGGCGGCAGCCACGCCGTCCTGCAGATTCGATTGCGCAGAACTCACCAGCAACAGTGTCGCGCGCACCAATCCGTCCTCGTTGGTCACCCCGACCAGCGCCGCCTCATCCACGGAATCGACGGTCAACGCGCACTGCTCGACCTCCAGTGGGCTGACCCAGTGACCCGATATTTTGAGCATGTCATCGGCCCGACCCAGGAAATACCACCAGCCCTCGGCATCGCGCCGGAACCGGTCGCCGGTGTTGTACCAGCCGTCCTGCAGGACCCGCTCTTCCGCGTCGGGGCGCTGCCAGTAACCGGTAAACAGCGTGGGCGATCCCACCCAGAGCACACCTTCGGTCTCGGCGGCATCCACCTCTTTTCCCGAGAGGTCCCGCAGCGAAAGTTCCACGCCGGGGACCGGATGCCCGCACGATCCGATCCGGTGCTTTCCCGGGCGATTGCTCAGATACGGAAACAGTGTCTCGGAGGATCCGATGCCCTCCAGGATGGGCATCCCGGCGTGTTGTTCCCAACGCTTGTTCAGGGCCACCGGCAACTGCTCACCGGAACAGAAAAAACTGCGCACCCGGCGCAACACGGCCTGGTCGGTCACCTCATCGCGCATCAGGTTGCGGTAGAACGTGGGCACGCTCAGCACCACGTCGGGCCTTGAATCGGCCAACAGATCGGCGATGACGCCGGTATCCGGCCAGGCATCGTAGAGGATCGCCGTACCGCCCACCGCGAGCGTGCCGAACAGCGAATGGGCCAGGGCGTAGGTGAAAAACAGCTTGGAAGAGGCAAACACCCGATCGCCCTGGCGGACACCCATCACCTCTTCCATGTAGGCGCGGGCATAGGCCAGGTCTCCATGGGCGTGCATGGCCGCCTTGGGACGCCCCGAAGTCCCCGAGGTATAGACCCAGAAGGCCGTGTCCTGGCGCGCAACTGGTACCGGCTCCAGAGGCCGCGACTTGCCTGCGATCAAGTCGTTGACGCTGATGGCACCATCCATCTCCTCGCCGACCACCACGACGCGTGGTTTGTTCGCCAACTGTCCGACTACGCCCTCGTAGAGGTGATAGAACTCATCGTCAATCAGGAGAATCTTGCAGGCGGAGTCGTTGATGGCATGCAGCAGGTCATCCCGGCTCGCCCGCACGTTGTAGGCGATGGCCACCGCGCCGATTTTGATCGCGCCCAGGTACGCGGCTATGAATACGGGCGAGTCGGTCAGCAGACAGAGCATGCGGTCGCCGGGGCCAAGGCCGTTGTCCAGCAGGGCGTTGCCAAAACAGTCGACCAGTTTCTCCATCTGCGCATAGGTATAGGTACGGCCCAGCCACTCCACGGCGGGTGCCGCGCCAAGCGCCTGTTCGCGCGAATGGCTGAACAGGATTTCCGCGGCATTGAACTGCACCGAGCGTTCGGAACTCATAACGGCCTAACCTCTGCCTGCAACCGGATGGGGGGATGCGGGGCTCTACTGGCCTCTGCATCTGTGGCCGAATCTATCGCCAATATTGTTTGACGTCAAATCATTTAAATAACAACTTTATCCGTGCCCGACTCCGGGCAACGGGAGCGGATGTGGCGCGTTCAGAGGTCTGCCGGCAGCTCTTTTGGCCGCACGGCCTGAATCAGCCGGCAACTGTTGCGACCGAGCTGCTGCCAATCGGTATCCAGGGTCAGATGGACCAGGGCAGCGGTCGGTAGCAGCTTGCCCCCAGGCGCCGGAGGCAGGTTGTGCCCCAACAGGAAGTGCAGGAGTTCTTCCAGCCCTGGATTGTGCCCAACCAGCAGCACCCGCGATTCATCCACCGGACCGAAGGCAAGCGATTCGAGCAGCTGCTCCAGGTCGGCGTGATAGACCCGGGGCTGCCAGTGCACCAGGTCGAGGGGATAGGCCAGCTCGCGACAGATCCGCCGGGTGGTCTGCTGCGCCCGGCGGGCCGGCGAACTGATGACGTAGTCGGGAACCAGCATCTGCCGCTGCATCCAGCGCCCCATGCGCGGCGCGTCCCGTTTGCCTCGTGCATTGAGCGGCCGTTCGTAGTCAGTGACGGCGCCACTGCTCCAGGAGGATTTGGCATGCCGCACCACCATCAGTTCTCGGGACAATCAGTACTCCTTGGCTGTCTTCATTCGATTCGAACCGGCAGGCGGCGGGGCCCCCAATTACCCTGCGCTGGCAGGAAATGACCGGGCAGCGGCAGTCCGCATTGCCCACAGGCACCCTGCGCGTCCAGCCCCCAAAGCCGGATATCGTACCAGTCGCGCACAATAAGCCGCGCGCCGCACCCGCTGCACCAGGTGGTCCCTCCGGCTTCATCATGCACGTTGCCCGTATAGGCGTACCGGACCCCGTGACTGAGCGCAATATTCCGGGCGCGGGTGAGTGTCCCGGCCGGCGTGGCCGGGCGGTCACGCAGCTTCCAGTCGGGATGGAACGCGGTGAAATGCCACGGGACATCCCTGCCCAGGTGTTCCACCACCCACGCACTCATCGCCTGCAGTTCCTGATCGGAATCGTTCTCTCCGGGTATCAACAGAGTGGTGAGTTCCAGCCAGACTTCGGTCTCCTGTTTCAGGTAGATGAGAGTTTCCAGCACCGGCTCCAGGGCTCCAGAGCAGATCCGACGATAGAACCGGTCACTGAAAGCCTTGAGGTCGACGTTGGCCGCGTCCATGTGCCGGAACAGGGCCTCCCGTGCCCCGCCGCTGACATATCCGGCGGTGACCGCGATGGAGCGGATGCCGCGAGCCGCACACGCCTGGGCCACATCCATGGCGTATTCCAGGAAGATCACGGGATCGTTGTATGTATAGGCCACGCTGCTGCAACCGTAGCGGGAGGCGGTATTGGCGATCTGTTCCGGGCCCGCGTGGGCCGAGAGTGTTGCCATCTCCCGGGATTTGCTCATGTCCCAGTTCTGGCAGAAACGGCAGGCCAGATTGCACCCGGCAGTGCCAAACGACAGCACGGGGGTACCCGGCAGAAAGTGGTTGAGCGGTTTTTTTTCCACGGGGTCGATACAGAAGCCACTCGACAGACCGTAACTGGTCAATACAATCTGCCCACCCCGGTTTTCGCGGACAAAACAGAGGCCGCGGTCTCCCTCACGCAGGGCGCAGGCCCGCGGGCAAACCTCGCACACCACCCGCCCATCGGCCCGTGTGGCCCAGTACTGTGTGGCGACGACAGGGTCCGGCATCCGGCTATCAACCCTCCATCGCGTATGGCACACTGGGTGTGAGTTTACTCCCTTCCCA
>JBNLBB010000126.1:0-7882 GCA_050302415.1 Gammaproteobacteria bacterium
GGCGAGCATCGCAGGGAACCCCCGAAGGGGGCGGGAAAGTCGGGGCGCCCTTTGCTTTGATTACTTTCCTTTGGGCGAGCAAAGGAAAGTAATGCGCCGCAGGCACTGCAATAAAAATTAATGGGAAAAACCCCGTTAAAACGAGGCACGAGTTTTAACAGTTGGTGCCGCCAAACCCTGTCGGGTTTGTTTAGATCCTCTCATTCCAACCTTCTCCCTGATGGAGAAGGGACAGGGTGAACATGGCGACAGCCATCAATGTTCGGCCCATTCAGGCCGAGAGCCGATCCGACACCAATGGCACAAACGCCACATCCAGCAACTCCTCCTTCTGCACCACCCCATCGGCATCCCGCCGGAACCGACAAAGCACCTGCCGCCCCATGGGCCGCCCGATGGGCACCACCAGGGGCGCGGAATCGGCCAATTGCGTCACCAGTGTCTCCGGCAGCCGCGCGGCCGCGGCAGTCACCAGGATGGCGTCAAAGGGCGCCGCCTCGGGCCACCCTAAGGCGCCGTCGCCGGTTTTCAAATGCACGTTGTCCCAGGGCGCCAGCCGCTCCCGGGCCGTCAGCCCCAGTGCGGCAATCGCCTCGATGGAGTAGACCTCGCCCGCCAGGGTGGCGAGTACGGCCGTCTGGTAGCCGGAGCCGGTGCCGATCTCCAGCACGCGGGAGTGGCTGTCGATTCCCAGCAACTGGGTCATCAGCGCCACGATGAAGGGTTGGGAGATGGTCTGCCCCTCGCCGATCGGCAGGGGGCGGTTCTGGTGACTCTGATCGCGCAGCCCCGCGGGCACGAACTGCTCGCGGGGTACTTCGCGCAAGGCACGCCGGACTTCGGGGTCGAGGGTCAGGCAGCCCGTGCGGGCGCCGGTATGCAGGAAATCGAGTTCAATCTCGGCCAGCAGCCGATCCATGGAACCCATGGTCGGGGTGGCCTAGAACTCCCGGTCCAGGTGGTCGAGCACGTCGTCCCAGCTGCCGGGGCTGTCGAAGCCTCCGCTGTCCTGAAATTCGTCGGGCTCCACGTCATCGTAGGCGCCAGAGGGATCTTCGGGCGCTTCGGCCCGCATCAGGTCCAGTTCGTACCAAGTGTCGCGATCGAGCTCTTCAATCTCGCCGCTGTAGTACTGGATGCCGACGGTGGCCTCCTGGTCATCCACCGCGACCACTTCGAACAGATCGCCCGCCAGGCTGCGGTACCAATCTCCAACTACGGGATCACATCGACTGGCCATCAGGCTCCCCTCTCCTACGTCTGTCCTGTTACTTCTAGCTTAGCCACCGTGGTGGCCGTCTCAAGCGGGGTTCTCTCGATCTTACACCTATGGAACCTCTGATCAAATCCCGTACCCTCTCTGGCGGCATGCGCATCGCCCCTCATGGCCGGTAGGACGAGGGCTGAAGCGTACATCTGCTGCGTTGCACTGCGTGCCAGGGACTCAGGCCATTGGCCGCGCAGTACGCCTTGCGGCTGCACTCTTGAGATCTCACAGAGTGCACACGGGATTTGATCAGAGGTTCCCTTGGCACTTCAGGTCAAACCCGGCAATTGACGCATACCCCTGTTAGAATGTGCGCCTTTCTGGGAGAGGGTCAGCCGCCAACATGCCCCAACTTGAAGTGTCGGTTTCCATCAGCGCGGAGCGGTTTCTGGAGTACTACCGGGGTAGTGCGAAGGCGGTGATGGCCAAAGCGACGGATGGCCGGACGGTGAAGTTTCCCGCCAATCTGCTGCAACCCTTCCTGGACCGCTCCGGCGTGCATGGCCGGTTTCGGATCGAGTTTGATGCCCGGGGGCGCTGTCAAAAAATAGAACGCGTGAACTGATCGCTGGGGGAGTCATGTCCAATTCCAACTCAGATACCGCCACCCTTCCGCCGTCGGCCGGCCTGACTGAATGGGTCAACGCCCATGCCCGCAATTGGCCGGAGGCGGCGGTCAAGGGGCTGCAGGCCGCGGAAACCCGATGGGCCGAGGCGGGCGATCAGTACGCCGACGGGCGGGCCAATGCCTATGCCGCGGCGGCGGTGCTGGCCGACATGGGGCTGGACCCGGATGCCGCGCTGGCCGCCATCGCCCACGGGCTGCTGATGGCCGGGCTGGTGGACCGCGAGGGGGTTACCGCCACCTGGGGTGCTGCGGTGCACGATCTGGTGGACGGCCTGGTGCGCATGGACGTGATCCAGGAGTTCCGTGACCGCTCCACCGACACCGGCAGCCAGCAGTCCGAGGCGCTGCGCAAGATGCTGCTGGCCATGGTCGATGACGTACGGGTGGTGCTCATCAAGCTCGCCGTGCGCCTGGACAACATGCGGCGGCTGAAGAACGAACCGGAAGTCGTGCGCCAGCAGGTGGCGCAGGAGACCATGGAGATCTTCGCGCCGCTCGCCAACCGCCTGGGTATCTGGCAGATGAAGTGGGAGCTGGAGGATCTGGCCTTCCGCTTCCTGCACTCCGACACCTACCAGCGCATCGCCCGCCAGATCGCCGAACGCCGGGTGGACCGCGAGGAATTTCTCAAGCAGGTGGTGGCGCGCATCGATGCCGAACTGCGTCAGGCTGGGGTGAGTGGCGAAGTAACCAGCCGGCCCAAGCACATCTACAGCATCTGGCGCAAAATGCAGCGCAAGCAGGTGGAGTACGACGAGATCTTCGACGTGCGCGCCGTGCGTATCCTGGTGGACTCCATTCCCGACTGTTACACCGCGCTCGGCATCGTGCACGGGCTCTGGCCGCATATCGCGCGCGAGTTCGACGACTACATCGCCAACCCCAAGCAGAACAACTACCAGTCCCTGCACACCGCCGTGGTCGGCCCCGAGGGCAAGCACCTGGAGGTGCAGATCCGCACCCATGAAATGCACCGCAATTCCGAGCTGGGGGTGGCCGCCCACTGGCGCTACAAAGAGGGCAGCCGCCTGGATGCCGGGCTGGAGCGCAAGATCAACTGGCTGCGCCAGCTGCTGGCGTGGAAGGACGAGGTGGCGGACAGCGAGAATTTTCTCGACCACTTCAAATCCGAAACCCTGGAAGACGTGGTCTACGTCTTCACCCCGCAAGGCAAGATCATCGACCTGCCCCTGGGTTCCACACCGCTCGATTTTGCGTACGCCGTGCACACCTCGGTCGGCCATCGCTGCCGGGGGGCCAAGGTCAACGGAAAAATGGTGCAGCTCACCCATGCCCTGAGCACGGGCGACCAGGTGGAGATCCTCACCGCCAAGGAGGGTTCGCCCAGCCGCGACTGGCTCAATCCGCACCTGGGTTACCTGCACACCTCGCGGGCGCGCAGCCGCGTGCGTTCGTGGTTCAAGCAGCAGGACCTGGACAAGGTGATCGCCGATGGCCGCACCCGGCTGGAGGGCGAAGTCAAACGCCTGGGGCTGCGCGATGTGAACTTTGAAAAGGTGGCGGAAAAACTGGGCTTCAACCGGCTCAATGATTTTCTGGCCGCGCTCGGTCGCGAAGAGCTGGGCGGCAACCAGCTCATCGAGGCGCTGGGCGGTTCCATTCCCCATCCGCCGGAAGGTGAAGAGAAAGAGGTCTACTTCAATCGCCGCCAGGCCGCCGAGCACTCCAGCGGGGTGATGGTGGAAGGCGTCGGTGACCTGCTCACCCAGATGGCCGGCTGCTGTCACCCGGTGCCGCCGGAACCCATCGTCGGCTACATCACGCGAGGGCGTGGCGTCACCATCCACCGCGAGGATTGCCGCGTGGTGCTGGATATGGACGAGGAGAACCAGAAGCGGTTGATTGAGGTGGGCTGGTCGGGCACAGCGCAGGAGTTCTATGCCGTCGAGGTGCTGGTGACGGCCTATGACCGGCCGGGGTTGTTGCGGGATATCACCGGGGTTTTGGCCAACGAGAAGGTGAATGTGACGCGGGCGTCCACCCAGTCGGATCGCAAGGACCATACGGCGGAGATGCGGTTGACGGTGGAGATTTGTGAGCTGGCGCAGTTGCACCGGGTGTTGGCGAAGATTGGGCAGTTGCGGAATGTGATTGATGCGAGGCGGGCCTGAAGGCTGCCCTGTCCACTGGCGCCGGAGAGGATGCAAACCGAAGTGGATAGTCTGCCAGTCATCCTCGTAATTGAAGACGAAACTTCCATCGCAGACATGGTGCTCTATGCGTTGAAGAGCGAGGGGTTTGTTACTGAGTGGCGGCGTCTCGGGCGCGAGGGGATTGCGTGGCTGCGCGAACATCCCGAGACAGATCTGCTGGTCCTCGATGTGGGTCTGCCGGACGGCAACGGTTTCGAGTTCTGTAAGGAGATTCGCCGCTTCTCCGATATTCCCATCGTCTTTCTCACGGCGCGAAATGAGGAGGTGGACCGCATCGTCGGCCTGGAGATCGGTGGTGATGATTATGTGGGCAAGCCCTTCAGCCCACGCGAACTGACCGCTCGCATCAAGGCGATCCTCAAGCGCAGTCGAATGACGCAACCGGCACCGGAGTCGGACACCACCTTCGTGATTGACCGCGCCCGTTGTCGTATCCGCTTCCAGACGACTTGGCTTGATCTGACCCGTTACGAATATCACGTGCTCTGCACCCTGCTGCAACAGCCCGAACGGATCTACTCGCGGGCGCAAATCATGGACCAGGCCTGGAGCGAACCGGAAGAGAGTCTGGAACGGGCAGTGGATACACACATCAAAACGCTGCGTGCCAAACTGCGCGAAGTAGGATGTGATGAGAGCCCCATTAAAACCCATCGTGGTATGGGGTACAGCGTCAGCGGCAGCGTCAGTGAATCTTAGCGTCCGCATCTTTCTCGGTTATTTCCTGCTCCTCGGCTTTGCCATCTGGATTGTGATGCGTACTTTCTCCGTCGAGCTGGTGCCCGGTATGCGCCAATCGCTGGAAGAGGTACTGGTGGATACGGCCAATCTATTGGCGGAACTGGTGGCCGATGAAGTGGCTGCTGGAAATCTGGACTCTGGCCACTTCCGCAACGCCATGGAGGCGTTCAGTGAACGGCGTCTGGAAGCCCGGATCTGGTTTCTGCGCAAGCGCGATCCCAATTTGCAGGTCTATGTGACTGATGACCAGGGCATGGTTCTCTACGATTCAAGAGGACTGGATGCCGGCAAGGACTTTTCACGTTGGAATGACGTCTATCTCACCCTTCGCGGAAAGTACGGTGCGCGTACCACGCGCCAGAATCCGGAAGATGAATTCAGTAGTGTCATGTTCGTGGGCGCACCTATCCGCCGGGGCGGAGAAATCATCGGTGTGGTGACGGTTGGAAAACCGAGTGTCGCTGTGCAGCCATTCGTGGAACGGGCGCTGGCGAATATTCGCGAAAAGGGAATTCTGGTGATATTGGCAGCCCTGATAGTGGGTCTGATCATTTCGTACTGGCTGACCCAGTCCATTCGCAAACTGACTGCCTACGCACGCGGGGTACGCGAGGGAAAGCGTCTCCAGGTGCCACAGCTCCAGGACAGGGATCTGTCTCAGTTGGCGGAGGCCATGGATGCCATGCGCAACGAGCTGGAAGGCAGAGACTATGTAGAGCGCTATCTCCACAATCTGACCCATGAACTGAAAGGCCCTCTGGCCGCCATCCGCGGTACCGCAGAGTTGCTTGACGAAGAGATGTCGCCGGAAGATCGGGCGCGCTTTGTCGGCAATATCCGCGCCGAAGCGGAGCGCCTGCATCGGGTGGTGGAGGAGCTGTTGCGCCTGGCGGCCATTGAGAACCAGCAGGGGCTGATCAACCCCGAGTCTGTGGCGGTCAACGAATTGGTCAGGGAGTTGTGCGCAAAGCGCGAGTGGCGGTTGAAGGAACTGGATGCCCGAATCGAAACGGATCTGGCCGAAGAGGTACACCTGGTGGCCGAGCGTTTTTTGCTGGAGCAGGCCGTGGGCAACCTGTTGGATAACGCCATTGATTTCAGTCCCAAAGGCGGATTGATTCAGGTGCGAAGCCTCGTGAAAGAGGATGCGTGGCACTTGACCATCAGTGATCAGGGGCCGGGTGTTCCCGACTACGCCGTCGGCCGCGTGTTTGAACGTTTTTACTCGCTTCCGAGGCCACAAGGAGAGGCACGCAGCAGCGGGCTCGGACTCAGCTTTGTCTATGAGGTGGCGCAACTCCACGGTGGAGAGGTGGCGCTTGAAAACCGGACCGAGGGAGGCGCAGCGGCCCGCATCAAACTACCGCTGAACCCATAGAACCGTGTGTGGCATTCGCACACAGAGCGCACATCATCCGCACATCTGCGGCAGCTAGAGTCTCCAATAGCTAACAACGGAGACTCCCATGAAAAACATACTGACCAATAAAGTGGTGGTGATCGCCCTCCTGGCAGGCATTCTGTTGATTCCACTTTCACTGATCGAGAGCGTGATCATTGAGCGCAGTGCCTATCGCGACCAGGCCCGCTCCAGCGTTTCTGAGAGCTGGACTACCGCGCAGCAGTTTATTGGCCCGCTGCTGATCGTTCCCTACAAGGTGCATTACACAGAACGTGTCTGGAACAAATTGCTGGAACAATATGAAGACGTTGCTCGATCTCTGGACAAGGTAATCTATCTTGCCCCAGAGGTTTTGACTGTGGACGGAACAGTGGGTACCGAGTTGCGTAAGCGGGGTATCTATGGTGTCCCGATCTACCACAGTGAATTGGCAATAGCGGGCAGTTTCAATCTGCGCCAGCTGAGTGAAATCAAGCTGGAACCCGGACATACCGTCGAATGGCAGCCAGCCTATTTATCGGTAATGATCAGTGACCTTAGAGGAGTCATTGCCCAGCCGAAGCTGCAATGGCAGGAACAGACATTCGAGTTTGTCTCTGATACCAACATCGACGGAATGCGCGGTGGCATGCACGCTGAGATTGGTGTACCCGAGCCACAGGAACAGTCGGTGGCATTTTCCTTCAAGTTGTTGCTCAACGGTATGGATACGCTGCAGTTTGCGCCCGTCGGTAATAGTACCCAAGTGCATCTGAATGCCGATTGGCCGCACCCCAGTTTTATTGGCCGTCACCTGCCCACAGAACATGCGATCAATGAAGCCGGGTTCAATGCCAGTTGGCAACTTTCCTCGTTTTCAAGCGGAATTGCACAAAGCCTCAAGCAATGTCGGGAGGGCCACTGTAACGCGCTCAAAAATGAAGTGTTCGGTGTTCGCCTGTTTAACTCGGTAGACATCTATCAACAGAGCGAGCGCTCGGTGAAGTACGGTTTGCTGTTCGTCGTGCTCACCTTTGTCTGCATTTTTCTCTACGAAGTGATGAAGGGTCTGCGCCTTCACCCCATGCAATACCTGCTGGTGGGTAGTGGTTTGAGCGTGTTCTATCTGCTGTTGATTTCGTTGGCTGAACATATGGCGTTTGGCTTTGCCTATTTGCTGGCAACTGCGGGCTCCACTGTACTGATCAGTTTTTACCTGGGTGGCGTGCTGGCAAACATCAAGCACGGAGGGGTGGTTGGTGTCGTGCTCTCTCTTCTCTATGCGCTGCTATACGGAATATTGAGCTCTGAGGACAACTCGCTCCTGATGGGGACCCTGTTGATTTTTAGTGTGCTGACCGTGGTGATGGTCGCAACGCGGAAGCTGGACTGGTACTCGGTGGCGGCTCATGGATCAGAGGTTCAATAGGGGACTCTTGGGTAGGGGATAGTTGAATGCCATCAATATCCCCTATCTCCAAAACTATTGACTGGGTGTGCGGACGGAGTTGATGGGGTTAGTCACTGTCATAGGTGGTGTGATTGCAGATCCTCTCACCTCGTTTCCGCAAGCCAACTTTTGGAAAGAACCATGAATAGAAGAAGATTCTTATTGTCCAGCAGCGTTTTAATCGGTGGGGTTGCTGCGGGCTATTTTTTTTCGCCGTGGCGCTGGCGCTATATCATTATTC
>JBNLBB010000127.1:0-7841 GCA_050302415.1 Gammaproteobacteria bacterium
TGAGTTTGTGGATATGTTGCGCCCCCTGGTAGCTGCCACCGGGATCCACCACGATCACGCCCTCCTGGGTGACGATAAATCCAAAAGTGGCATTGTTGCCCCGGTTGTCCGCAGACCGATTGTCGAGACTGCCGACCAGAGCGTAGACATGGTCGCTGACCTTATGGAGGGCAAGGTCATTTGCCCAAGAGGCGGTTGCAGTGAACAGCCCACAGAACACGAGACACACTAGACGCATTGGACCACCCAATCTGGTAGGTTGTTGGTCCACGATACCAGCTTTCTGGATGAATCCTTTTTGCCAACTGGCTTTTAAGAGCCTCCCATAGGGATTTTCGGCCTATCCCGCGTGCGTGGGGAACGCATTCAGGATGCTTTGCCTGTCCGCTTGATGGCCGGTTCAACCTCGCACGCGCGGGGAACACGCCAGCTCCCGACGTACCGTACCCACGCCCACATCCGCCGCGCGCACGATTTCGTTGGTGAAAAAATCCGGCGGATAACGGAACTCTGATCCCACCAACAAGCGGCCACCGCCACCACATCCAAACAATGAAGCAGCAGCAGAGGGTATCCAGGACAATCCCCTTCCTTCCCGGCTTTCCCCCAATACTTGAAGTACGGCGCCTCTACTTCCATCAGCCATATATTCTCCTGAGGACTCCCTTGTGCGGCAGTTTGACGCCCGCCCCTTAACCAGCACCATGGGCTAACGGGCAATCGTGCCAGAATTAGTGTCTCGTTGCGCATGTGGTAAAAACCATCATCATTGCAATCAACAAGCGTCGGTTTCCATTTACCGGTATCACTTCTAGGCAACGGAATTCTCAGAGTCGCTGTACTCTTTTACTTTGGACGGGAATTCCTTTTGGATACTGGCCCACTCCAACCGAAACCAGGGTGTGAAATGCTCTGGATATTGTTTCAACTCTTCCTCCAGCTCTTCCACTGAAACATACCGCCAGTCCGCGATCTCATTGATGTTAACCACCAACTTTCCTTCACATCGCCCAAAATAGACCCAGCAGAGTTCACGCTCCGCACCCATGGCTTCGTATGCCGCCTGGTATTGAAATTTGAACAGAAACTCAAAACGGCTACGCACCCCAAGTTCCTGCTGCAAACGCCGGTTGACAGCAATGGTCATGGTTTCTCCGGAACGCGGATGGCTGCAGCAGGAGTTGGACCAGTAGAGAGGCCACAAGCGTTTTTGGGCACTGCGTTGCTGCAGCAGAAGCTTGCCCTGATCGTTGAATAAAAACAGTGAAAATGCGCGATGCAGCACCCCGTCTCCGTCGTGGCAAGCTGCTTTGGTAAGCGTGCCGATCTGTCCGTCCGACTCATCCACCAAAATCAGCGGCTCCTCCTCACTGGATACGATGAGGTTACTGATTTGCGACAGTTGGTTCATTGTTCACTCCCTGAATGATGATTTGTTCCACTTTGAGCTATTCCAGTACCGGCACAAGCAATAAACCGCTCATGGGCTGTATCGACTCAACCACCAGCGCGTCAGCGACCGATTCGAATGTTTGCCCACTCAGCAAATCCTTGAATCTGCACGGTTGGGGTATCGACGCTTTTTGCAGCTCGATGGTTGCCGATCCGGTATCGGTCCCTGCATTGATCATGACCAGTACGTCACCTGCGTCCGCGGACCTGGAATAACCCATTATCCGGTTGGCATCATTGACCAGTAGCGGATGCCAGGTACCGCACTGCAACGCCGGATGACTGCGTCGTGCCTCGATAAGTATTTTGATAGTAGGGACCAGTTGTGCCTGCGCGCCCTGCTGGTTCCAGCACATGGCTCGCCGGTTATCCGGGTCCCTTCCGCCGCGCAGGCCACACTCATCACCGTAGTAGAGCGCGGGAATCCCCGGCAGGGTGAACTGCAGCAGATGGAGAAGCTTGATAACGGCCGGATTTCCACCTGTAGCGGTCCACAATCTGGGCGTATCGTGTGACCCCAACAGGTTGGACATCGCCAAGGTCACAGGCCATGGCTGAGCGGTAAGTCGCCTCTGCAATCGACGCAAAAATTCAGATATCGATGTCGTACGGTGGACGATGAAGTCGAACAGAATTTCTCGCAAAGGATAATTGGTTGCCCCATCAAAATCTCCGCCGCTGATCCACTCGTCGGATTCCTCCCAGATTTCCGCCAAAAGATAAGCTTCCGGATTCTCTCCCCTGATCGCGTCCTTTAAATCCTTCCAGAATGTCTTGTCCCTGGCATGGCGTACCGCATCCAAACGCCACCCATCGACTCCCTGTCGCGTCCAGTAGCGGGCAACCTCCAGCAGGTAGCCTCTGGCTTCGGGATTGCTCAGGTTGAATTCAGGCAGCGCGGCACAATTCTGCCACGCGGCATATCGGTGCTTGCCATACGCTCGAAGTGGAAAACCGTCGGGATAGAACCAATCCCGATAGGACGAGTGCGCTCCATTTTCCATCACATCGAAAAATGGAAAGAATCCGCGGCCGCAGTGGTTGAAAACACCGTCGAGTACGATCCGGATATCGCGTCGATGCGCCTCACGAAGCAGTTTCCGGAAGGTCGGCAGATCTCCAATCCGGGGATCAAGCTGATAGTAGTCGTAGGTATCGTAGCGATGATTGGTTGCAGCGAGAAAAATGGGCGTGAGGCAGAGCAGATTGACACCCAGATCCTGCAGGTAGTCCAGACGGTGGATAATGCCGTCCAGATCGCCACCCATCTGATCATTACGGTTGGGTTTGGAGCCCCAGACGGCCAACGTATCCGGATTGCCGAAACGCCCCCGACGGTCAAAGCGATCGACAAAAATCTGGTAGATAACCGCTTTCTGCAGCCAGGCAGTCAGGCCGGTTTCCGCAACCGGACTGGTCCCCTCTCCGTCAGCGTACGCAGTCTCCCGCCCTCCCGATGGAGAGCCGTACTCCTTCAGCAACAGCTGCCCACGCTCGGCTCACAGCCACATCCGCAGCCGTGGTGATGATTCATGACGTCGCAGCAGTCGTAGTAGCTGTGACAGCAACTGCATTCGCCATGGCAGTGATGATGCCCCCCCTGTGGATGGTGACCGCCGTAGGCCCAACCACCGACGCTCTGACTCAATTCAGTGAGCCCCCCCAGGGCCCGCACACCACCGGCAAGACCGGCGTTGAGCAGGTCCAGCCCCAGGCGGAGGGTCGAGCCGAGGCGATCGCCCATGGATCCCGGCTGCATGGGTGCACCACTCTGTTGCGGGTACTGGCCCGCCATCGGGGCAGTCATGGTGGGCATGGGTGGCCAGGGTACAACGGTGGCCTGCATGCCCCAGGGGGCCGCCCCCATTGGGGTTTGCGGTGGCATGTTGTAGGGCTGAAATCCAATACCCGGTCCAGCGTTTGGCGCTGGCTGCGCGGCGGCACGCGCTTTGTGTCGATCAAACTCTGCCTGCGCAGCTGTTTTCTGCGGCGCTGTTTTCTGTGGCGCTGGCTTGGGTGCCGTGGCGGCCTTCGTTTGGCGTTTTTTGATGGCCATTCTGAATCTCCCTCTATCCGCTTTTGAATCAGCAGCTGAACACTTCACACCAGCGCACGCGCGCGGTCATGTTGGCGACAATGACCGTCAGGGTGGCTCCCGGTTTGGTGGTCATAATCCCTTCCCGGACCTTGTACCCGGATCCTGCCTCTTCGCGTTTGGCCCAGATCAGATTGGTCCCCTCGGCGTCCACCAACAGAATGCCCAGCACCGACGGACTGGTGGGTGATGAGGGTGCATATTCCACGGAAAGGTGAACACAACAGCCACCGCCGATAAAGGTCTGTTCCATTCCCAGGGCAATCCCGGCGCGTGCGGCGGCACCAATTTCCAGAAATGGCGAGTTGACCCGTTGCGCCAGTCCTTCAACTTTCATTTTCTGTACGCCGTCGGCGTCGGCTGCCGCTTCAGCAGCCTCCTTGGCAACAGACTCTCGATCGCTGACAACACGCACCGCGTCAAAGTTTTTCATCACCTGCACCAGTGAGGGCTTATTGACCAAGTCATCGCGGGTGATGGTCGGCTGAACGAGCAGCTCCTTGGACTCCTTGCGGCATTCACGGTGGCAGCAACAGTGGCTGACCGGGTGACAGCAGCTGTGGCAAAACCCCTGCGCCGCGCCATGGTGTGGGTGGTGCATGGCGCCATGGCCATGCCATGCGCCGGTATAGCGCGGGTCTGCGGAATATCCTCTGTGCATTGAATTCACTCCTTGGGTTGATCCAGTAACCGGGTCAGCAACAGACAACTTCGCACCAGCGCAACCGGGCGATGGCGTCGTTTGCCGCAATCTCCACTTTCGCGCCTGCACTGACGGTCAGAAAGCCTTCATCCATTTCGTATCCCACCGGCAGTCCCGTCCTGCTGATGGTTGAAGAGGTACCGTTCTCCGTCACCACGATTTTCACCTCCGGTGATGCAGCCCCGGCTTCGACAAAGGTCTCCAGCGACAGATGAACTTCATTGCCACCCCCAACGAGCGCCGATTTTGGCGAACTGGCTGCGTCCACCTCCAGGTCACGGACCACCGTGGTGGCCGCCGGCGGGTGGCAGGGCATGGGCATGGCCGGCACCCATACCACCATGGGTATCGGCTGTGGTTGGTGGTTCCCACCACAGCAGTCTGCGATGTACGAATGGCCACAGCACGAATGGTGCTGGGTATGACAAGGTGCGTGCAGGTAACCGTATGACATGGCGAATCCTCCTGATATCACTCTTCCCCGTTCTCTTCGGTAGGTGGCTCGTCCGGTGCAGTCGATTCTTTGACCACCCGGAGTACATCACCAACCACCTCGAATCCTGCCCTGACCACGGATGTGGCGGCATCCGAAAGCTTGTCCGGAATCTGCTTGTCGAGCAGCCCTGCAGACAATTCGTGCACCACTCGTCCGATCGATCCAATAATTGTTGCCATTTCCGCTACTCCCGTTGGTTGGTTTTGCCTGTTAATAGTACTGTTCTGAATAGCCCTGCTGCGCTGGAAGTGCAAGGCGCCGATCAATCAACTGAACCGCCTTGGTGACCACATCCAGCCCCCAGTCGACCGTCCCCAGGGGACGCCCGGCCATCGACCTGCCGCTATTCAATACGCTCGATACTGCATCCACCAGCAGAGCCGTGCTTTCCCGGGTAACTCCCCGTTCGCCACTGACCATCCCAAGCCAGCTGCCGGGATGCTTGGGGAAGGCCTCATACAGCGCGCGCGGTGACAGGCAGGCGCTCTGTGCCACCACGCCGCTAAAGACTCCGCTGCAGAAATCCTGGAACTGCGGATCGGCTGCTGTGAGCCGCCCGATCTGGCGCAGCAGAAAAAGACAGAACTCCTTCAGATCGGGATTCTTGGCGATGGACAGGAAGAGCTCGGCCGTACGCCAATCCAGCTCCGCCTGTTCCTCCCACAACCGGTCGTAGTGCTGCAGTGTGGATTGGGAAAAATCCCCACTTTCCAGAGCCAGGGCAGCGGCCTGTGCAGCCAGAAACCCGCTCTCCATCGCTTTGTGAATTCCGCCGCCATTCAGCGGATCGATCTGGTTGGCTGCATCGCCAACCAACATCACCCGATCGGCAGATATTCTCTTCGGACGATAAAAATCGGCCGATCCGCCACCGATTCCACCACACTGGGTGGCGCCGGACAGCATCGCCGCCAGATCTGTCTGCATGAATTTCTGGAAAGTTTCCCGCAGGCCAGACAGCAGGGGATATTGGCGATCAAAGGCGTACCCCATACCGACGTTGGCAAAGCCATCGTCATCCACAAATACCCAGCCGTATCCGGGGAAATAGTCGCGATCAAAGTAGACCTTCACCTGGGCGCCGTCGTGCTTCAGACCTTTGAAATAGGTGCGCAGGGATACGGCACTCACTCCATCCCGCAACTGATTGCCGATCGCCCGGGAGACCGCCGAGCTGACACCATCGGCCCCCACCACCATGCGCCCCCGATAGCTGACTTTCCGTCCCTCATGTGAAGTGACCACCTCAATGTGGTCGGGATGCCACTGCAGTGCCTTTACCACATGTTTCGGCTTAAAACTGGCGCCCTGCGCCACCGCGTTACGCATGAGAATATGGTCCAGGCGCCGACGATCCAGCAGGGTGGCGAAATCCGGATAGCGATCATTTTCCGGAAAGCGGCCGCGCAGTATGTGCTCACCATTGATGAAGAGGTCGCACTCCTTGACGCAGCAACGGGTTTCGGCCAGCACCTCTTCGACACAGCCCAATTGGTCGAGCCAGTAGATCGCCTGTGGTGTCAGTCCGTCACCACACACTTTGTCGCGCGGGAAATCTGCCTTGTCCAGCAGCAGTGTGGTGGCACCACGACGGGCGATAAAGCTCGCGGCGCTGCTGCCACCGGGGCCCGCTCCCACCACAATCGCGTCGTAAATCAATCCGCTGCTCCCGGATTCTCCGATGGCTGCCTGGGCAGTTTCGGATTCACAGCTTAGCCGCCCACCATCAGCCGGACGGGAATGCGGATCTCCTCCGCCTCCTGCACCACGACCCACCCCTGATAGATATCCGGCGGTGTTTCAGGCGGTAATGCGCCCTGCAGGACAAATTTTTCAAAATCGAGCGGCCCAATGGTTTTGGTGGCGGGCTTGATGGCAAACCCGGCTGCCTCCAGCACACCACCGTTGAGTTCACCAACCAGTCCCTCGAGGTGCAGGCTCACACGCTTGGGATCTGTGGCCGAATCGTTGTTCAGGGAGAAGGAGATTTTCAGGGGCGCGCCGGGCGCCAGCGGGAGGCGATTGGTGATGGCGTACTGCATCGCTTCCGTCTGCGTGGGTGCCGGTTCCGGTTCGCCTGCTGCCGGGTAGTCGGGTGCTGGAGGCGATCCCGGATAGGGAGCCGAAGGTTGAGCGCCGGGAGGCGGCTCCGATCGCGCCTGAGACATGCCGCCGCCGACGGAAAGGCCATCGAATACGCGCTGCTGGGCAACTCCTCCAACGCGAGTCAACACAGTGAGCCCCAGGCTCAGTCCCGCCTCAGCCAGGTCAAGCCCCCGAGAGAGGATGGCTCCCAACTGGTCCGCCCGCCCCAGAAGCGATGCGGCACCCTGCTGCCCCCCCGCTTGTTGACCTGACGTTTTTCCGCCCGGTGCGGCTCCCTGCGCACCATTCCCTGGAGAACTGCTCTTGGCACCTCCGCTCCCGTTGGTTTTTCCGTTGGAACCTGCGCGTTTTGCTTCCGCCATTGATTCTGCTCCCGGTGGCTTGTTCATTGCTCAGCAACACCCGCCGTGTCTGGGTGGAACCCAGTCGACATGCGTGTGGTGGTGGTAGACCGCGCCACAGCCACAGTGACAGCTACTCGCCGGTCGACAATCGCCGCGACCCCAGGCCACGGCGTCGACCAGTCCACGCAGCAGGCTGACGCCACCGTGAGCCGCTCCCAGCCCCAATTCGACAAGGCCGCCCCCCAATTGGGTAAGCGATGCACTCAGCGAAGGATGCCCACAACAATCTCCATGGTGATATCGGTGCATGGGTCAATCTCCAGACTTGATCGAACTGCCCGACGACGCAGCACGATATGGCTGCGGACCGAGCCCAAAACTGAACGGGGGTGTCCCTGCATGGATGCCGCAACACCCGGGGCCAACCGGTTTGGGATTGTGACCAGGCGCGCTGTGATGCACCGTTGTCACCGCCCCGCAGGTCGGTTTGGGGGTATGCCTCACGGGCGGTGGCGGAAGCGGCCGCATGACTGCCTCGGTGCACTGTTCTATGCGTTGGGTAGGGATTGCTGGATTGCCCACCGACGCCACCTCGGCAAAACTGCGGTCGTGACTACGCCACTGCTCGCGTCGCACCCGGTCCCG
>JBNLBB010000128.1:0-7774 GCA_050302415.1 Gammaproteobacteria bacterium
TGTAAGACATGCATGACCGCCTGTCCTTATAATGCGCGATATTTTAAGGAAGAGGAGCGTTATGTTGATAAATGCAATTTCTGCTACGACACCCTTCTTTCAAAAGGAAAGATGCAAACCCGCCCTCGTCTCCGACTGCCGTGCTCAGACCCTTCTCGTTGAGCACCTTTTTCAGGGCGTGGAACACTTCGGTGCCGTAGCGGATCGCTTCACCGCAGGTGGGTGCGCCCACCGGCAGGATCATGAATTCCTGGAAGTCCACATTGTTGTCGGCATGCGCGCCGCCATTAATGATGTTCATCATGGGGACGGGGGTTTCAAAGGCACCGCCAGTGGCGAGGTACTGGTAGAGCGGCACGCCCTGTTCAAGGGCTGCTGCCTGCGCGGCAGCCATGGAGACACCGAGGATGGCGTTGGCGCCCAGTCGGCCTTTGTTGTCGGTGCCGTCCAGTTCGATCATCCGCTGGTCGAGTGCTTCCTGATCGGTCACTTCCATGCCCATCAGCGCATCGCGAATCTCCCCGCGCGCATTGGCAACCGCTTTGAGCACCCCTTTTCCCAGGTAGCGTTTGGTATCGCCATCGCGCAACTCTACCGCTTCGCGGGTACCGGTGGACGCGCCCGACGGTACGGCAGCCCGCCCCAGGATTCCGGAGTCGAGCAGCACGTCGGCTTCCACGGTGGGGTTGCCACGGGAATCGAGAATCTCCCGCGCTTTGACATCGATAATTTTGGACATGATTACTCCCTTGGTTTTTTCAACCCGGCGCTCCGGATCGCTACCAATTGTCAGTCAGTTAAAAGATCTTCGGCGAAAGGTTCCGATTTTGCGACGCGGTCCAGTTGCACCAGCACCTCCAGCAGCGGTTCCATCCGGTCCAGGGGCCAGGAGTTGGGTCCGTCGCTGGCAGCGTTTTCCGGATCGGGATGGGTCTCCATGAACAGCCCCGCCACACCGGCCGCCACCGCCGCGCGTGCCAGGACCGGCACATGTTCCCGGCTGCCGCCGGATCGCGACCCGAGACCGCCGGGCATCTGCACGGCGTGGGTGGCGTCAAACACCACCGGACACCCGGTGGCACGCATCACCGCCAGCGAGCGCATGTCGGCCACCAGATTGTTATAGCCGAAACTGAAACCACGTTCGCACACCAGGATCTGGTCATTGCCTGTCGAACGCGCCTTGTCCACCACGTTGCCCATCTCCCAGGGCGAAAGAAACTGCCCCTTCTTGATGTTGACCGGTTTGCCCTGGCTGGCCACGTTGTGGATGAAATTGGTCTGCCTGCAGAGGAAGGCGGGGGTCTGGAGGATATCGACCACACTGGCGACTTCGCCGAGGGGCGTATCTTCGTGCACATCCGTCAATACCGGGAGACCCAGGGTGTCACGTACCGACTCCAGCACTTTGAGCCCCTGCTCGATACCGGGCCCGCGGTAGCTGGTGCCCGACGAGCGGTTGGCCTTATCGAACGACGCCTTGAACACAAACGGGATCTGCAGGCGGGCGCAGAGCTCCTTCAGGCGGCCGGCGATGTCGTGCGTCAGGTCATGACTCTCAATGACACAGGGGCCGGCAATCAGGAACAGGGGATGGTCGGCGCCGGCCGGAAAGTGGCAGATCTTCACCGCGGCTCAGGCCCGTTTCAGATGGCGATCGCGTGCGGCGCAGATGAATCCACTGAACAGCGGATGACCGTCACGCGGATTGGAGGTGAACTCCGGATGGAATTGGCAGCTCAGGAACCAGGGATGCTCCGGAATCTCCACCATTTCCACCAGCCGCTCATCGGCGGAGACCCCCGAGAAGACCAGGCCGGCGTCGGCCAGTTGCTGGCGATAGCGGTTGTTGAATTCGTAGCGATGGCGATGGCGCTCCACGATCTGGTCCTGGCCGTAGGTGCTGCGCGCAAGGGTACCGGGCTGCAGCAGGCAGGGCTGGCCACCCAGGCGCATGGTGCCCCCCTTGTCGCTGCTTTCGTCGCGCACCTCAACCTGACCCGAGACATCCTCCCATTCGGTAATCAGGGCGATGACGGGATGGGGCGTGGCGCGGTTGAATTCCGTACTGTGCGCCTTGGCCAGATTGGCCACGTGGCGTGCGTAGTCGATGACTGCCACCTGCATGCCAAGGCAGATACCCAGGTAGGGAATGCCATTCTCACGGGCCGCCTTGGCGGCCAGGATCTTGCCTTCAATCCCCCGCTCGCCGAAACCGCCGGGCACCAGGATGGCGTCCATATCCAGCAGCCCTTCCACGCCCTCGGTCTCGATCTCTTCGGAATCGATGTAGTGGATATGCACCTTGGTCCGGGTGTGAATGCCGGCGTGCAGCAGCGCTTCGGAGAGTGATTTGTAGGCATCGGTGAGCTCCACGTATTTGCCCACCATGGCGACATTGACCTCGGATTCCGGATTGTCCAGCGCGTCGCAAACCGCCTGCCACTCGGAGAGGTCGGCCGGCGGCAAATCCAGCTTGAACTGCTCCACCACGATATCGTCCAGATGCTGGCGGTTGAGTACCAGCGGAATCCGGTAGATGGTGTCCACGTCCATGGCGGAGACCACGGCCCGCTCCTGGACGTTGGTGAAGAGCGCGATCTTGCCGCGCTCCGACTCCGGAATGGGCCGGTCCGCGCGGCAGATCAGCACGTCGGGCTGGATGCCGATGGAACGCAGTTCCTTGACCGAATGCTGGGTGGGCTTGGTTTTGATCTCCCCGGAAGTGGCGATATAGGGCAGCAGTGTCAGGTGGATGAACAGCGCACGTTCCCGCCCCAGTTCCACCCCCATCTGGCGGATCGCCTCCAGAAAGGGAAGCGACTCGATGTCACCGACGGTTCCACCGATCTCCACCATGGCAATGTCGGCGCCCTTGGCACCCTTCTTGACGCTGGCCTTGATTTCATCGGTGATGTGGGGAATGACCTGCACGGTGCCCCCCAGGTAGTCGCCGCGGCGCTCCTTGCGGATCACCTGCTCGTAGATCTGGCCACTGGTGAAGTTGTTGGCCTTGCCGGTCGTGGTGCGCACGAACCGTTCGTAGTGGCCCAGGTCCAGGTCCGTTTCCGCACCATCATGGGTGACAAACACCTCGCCGTGCTGGAACGGGCTCATGGTGCCGGGATCCACGTTGATATAGGGATCCAGCTTGATCAGGGTGACCTTGAGGCCGCGGGCTTCCAGAATGGCGCCAAGGGAAGCTGCCGCGATGCCCTTGCCCAATGAAGAAACAACACCGCCTGTAATAAAAATATATTTTGTCATGCAGATTTACTTAAAGAGGACGGGGGTACAGACGGGCGTACAAGTTACCAGAACCACCCCCACCCAGCAATGTGAAAAACGCGTCAGTAACGCACCCAATCGACCTGGATCGCCGCGACCCCTTGCGGGGCCTCAAATCCCTCACAGACACAGATGCCGGGAATCACCGCAAGCGTGTCGCCCCGATAGATCAAAGGCCAGGCAGATCTTAGCCAGGGCGGTATCGCCGCCTCGTGAAACAGGTTCTTCAGCGTGTGCCGGCCACCCCGCCCCACCGGGCGACAGCGCTCGCCACCCCGGCGGGTGGTCACCCTGAACTGCTGCCCGCGCCATCTGGGGTCGATTCCCGGCGAACAGGCTTCAGTTACCACGAGCCTGCCGCCAAGTTCCGGTATCTCCAACGCCTCCCCCAAAGACCAGGGGACCGGTTCGGCGAGCCCTGGCGACGGGTCGTTCACCCAGTACAGACGGTCCTGGAAGCGCCGGATCCGACCACTCCCCACGCCCAATTCCGGCCCCCGGTCGGGAGAGGCTTCACGAAACTGACGCAATGCCTCCGCCAGTCGGTCAGACGCCGGCAGTCCGTCCATCGGTGCGCCGATTTCCACCAGCCACTGCGCAAGACCCCAGCGCTGCATGCCACTGGGCAGCGACCCGAGCACCGCCAGATCCAGGGAGCCATCCCGCCCGATCAGGTTCGGTCGGTTGGCGGACCAGACCGTCTGCAGGACCTGTTCGGCATCCTGGCAACGCTGCGCCGATCGCAGGAAGGAGCCCGCATATCCGGGCCAGCGCTGCGCGATAGCCGGCAGCACCTCTCCGCGCAGGTAGTTGCGGTCGAAGGCCACCTCGAGATTGCTCGGGTCTTCCACAAAGTGAAGCCCGTGGCTCGCGGCGTACTGATCAATGGTGGCGCGGTTCACCCCCAGCAGCGGACGGAACAGGCTGCCCCTGCCCAGCGGACGCCGTTGCGGTATGCCCGATAGCCCGCGGGTGCCCGCCCCGCGGAGCAGCCGTAACAGGACGGTCTCCGCCTGGTCGTCCTGGTGGTGCGCCTGGAGCAGCACCTCCTGATCCTGCAGCACCTGCTCAAAGGCGCCATAGCGGACCCGGCGGGCTGCCGCCTCCGGGCTTTCACCGGGGTGCGGCGCCGCATCCACGGTGACCGTGACCAGGGGAATCCCGAGTCGGTTACAGACATCAGCACAATGCGTCGCCCACTGCGCCGCATCCGGATGGAGCTGGTGGTTGATGTGCAGGGCACGGATCGGCACCGCCAGTTCTGCGCTGATCTGCGCGACGAGATGCAGCAGCACATGAGAGTCCCGACCACCGGAATAGGCAACGGCATACCCGGCTGCTGGTTCACTGGTGGTCAGCGTATGGAACAGCGCGCCGGCAAGATCTGGTAGCTGCGGCACGCAGCGGTACCCCTATCCCTTGTGGATGCCGGCCTTCATCAGGCGAGCGTAGCGCTGGTCGAGGATTTCATCCATCTCCAGCCCATCCATTTCATCGAGCACTTCGTTGAGCAGGGTGCGGATCCGTTCCGCCATGCCTTCCAGGTCTCGATGGGCGCCACCGAGGGGCTCCTCGATCACGTCGTCAATCAATCCCAGGCTCTTCAGGCGGCCGGAGGTGACCCCCATGGCCTCGGCGGCATCTGCGGCCCGATCGGCACTTTTCCAGAGGATCGAGGCGCAGCCCTCGGGCGAAATGACGGAGTAGATGCTGTACTCCAGCATGAAGATCCGGTCCGCCACCCCGATGGCGAGCGCACCCCCAGACCCACCTTCTCCAATCACCACGCTCACGATGGGCGTTTTGAGCTGTGACATTTCAAACAGGTTGCGGGCGATCGCTTCGCTCTGGCCCCGTTCTTCGGCATCCACGCCCGGATAGGCACCCGGTGTGTCGATGAAGGTGATGATCGGAATGCTGAAGCGTTCGGCCATCTTCATCAGGCGCAGCGCCTTGCGATAGCCCTCGGGCCGGGGCATGCCGAAATTGCGCCGGATTTTTTCACGGGTGTCGCGGCCCTTCTGCTGGCCGATCAGCATCACCGGGCGCTCACCGAGACGGGCCAGCCCGCCCACGATTGCCTTGTCGTCGGCAAAGGCCCGATCACCATGCAGTTCGTGAAATTCGCTGAAAACGCGCTCCACGTAGTCGAGGGTGTAGGGCCGCTGTGGATGACGTGCCACCTGCGAGATCTGCCAGGGGGAGAGACCGCTGAAAATGGATTCGGTCAGGGAGCGGCTTTTGGCCTGGAGGCGGGTAATTTCCTCGTTGATGTTGATTTCATTGTCATCACCGACGAACCGGAGCTCTTCGATCTTGGCCTCGAGCTCGGCAATCGGCTGTTCGAAATCAAGAAAATTCAGATGCATGTGGCATTTACCCGATCGGACACTGAGAGGCGCATTATAGAGATCGGCCTGGGGACCGCAACCGGATCACCGTCAGTAACGGACACTGACGCCGGTGTCACCAAACTGCTTCTGCAGCCGCCGGATGAGTTCGTCGGTGGGTCGTACCGCCCACTCCGGGCCCAGCCGGATGTGCGCACTGGCCTGGCCGTTATCGTAAATCAGCGAGACCGGGCAGTTACCATCCCGGAACGGGCCCAGCATCTCACCCAGACGCTCCTCGAACCCGGCCTCCCTTGCCTCACCGTTGAGCTGGATCTGCAGCCCCTTGGCATACTGCTCGCGCGCCTGGTCGATACTGACGATCCGCACGGCGCTGAGTTTGATACCGCCGCTGTAGTCGTCGCTGCCCAACTGCCCCTCCACCACCAGCAGCCGGTCCTTGGTGATGATATCACGGTACTTTTCATAGGTTTCCGTGAAGGCCGCCACCTCCACCTGACCGCTGCGATCATCCACGGTGAAGAAAGCCATCCGTCCGCGCTGCCGTTTCATGCTGCGCATGCTGGTGACCAGACCCGCGATGGTGACCGCCTTTTCGTTGTAGCGCCGCCCGGGCTCCACCAGCCCGGGAAGTGCCTCAATCCGGGCGCTGACGATGTGTTGGAGCTCCGGTTCGTAACGGGTGATCGGGTGTCCGGTGAGATAGAGCCCCAGGGTCTCCTTCTCACCGGAAAGGCGCTGGTCCTCGTCCCACTCGGTGTGCAACTCATAGGCGACGTCCGAATCGGCCTCGCCATGGGCCGAAGTGTCCTGGAGCCCGAACAGGTCGTCCATCCCAGCCTGGGCGTTCTGGTGAAACTGCTCCGCCAGATGCAGGGCCCGGCCCAGATTGGCCAGCAGGGTGGCGCGATTGGGGCCCAGGGAATCGAGGGCACCGGCGCGCACCAGGGACTCCAGAGTGCGCCGATTGAGTTTGCGCGCATCGATGCGCCGGCAGAAATCGAAGAGGTCGCGGAACCGGCCATTGCGCTGTCGCTCTTCAAACACATTATCGATCGCCGCCTGCCCCACACCCTTGATGGCCCCAAGACCATAGATGATCTCTTCCCGACCCGCCGCGACAAACCGGTAACTCGAGCGGTTCACATCCGGCGGGGTCACCTTGAGGCCCAGCTGATTGCACTCGTCGATGAAGGTGACCACTTTGTCGGTGTGGTCCATGTCCGAGGAGAGCACCGCTGCCATAAAGGCCGCCGGGTGGTGCGCCTTGAGCCAGGCGGTCTGATAGGAGACCAGCGCATAGGCCGCCGAATGGGATTTGTTGAACCCGTAGCCGGCAAACTTCTCCATGAGGTCGAAAATGTAGGTGGCAACCCCCGCATCGATGCCCCGGCCGGCGGCCCCCTCCTGGAAGATGGAGCGCTGCTTGGCCATCTCCTCGGGTTTCTTCTTGCCCATGGCGCGGCGCAGCAGGTCCGCGCCGCCCAGACTGTAGCCCGCCAGCACCTGGGCGATTTGCATCACCTGCTCCTGGTAGAGAATGACGCCGTAGGTGGGCTTCAGGATCGGCTCCAGGTCCGGATGGGGATACTCCACCCTCGCCTGCCCGTGCTTGCGGGCGATGAAATCGTCCACCATGCCGCTCTGCAGCGGTCCGGGACGGAACAGGGCCACCAGCGCCACGATATCCTCGAAACAGTCCGGCCTCAGACGCCGGATCAGGTCTTTCATGCCACGGGATTCCAGTTGGAATACCGCTGTGGTCTTGCACGCCTTGAGCAGGTCGAAGGCGGCGGGATCGTCGAGCGGGATGTCGGTGATATCCAGCGGCTCCGCCACAGCGCCGGACTGGTTGATGATCTGTACGGCCCAGTCGATGATGGTGAGGGTGCGCAATCCCAGAAAGTCGAACTTCACCAGGCCGATGGACTCCACGTCATCCTTGTCGAGCTGGGAGACCAGGTTGCTGCCACCCTGCTCGCAGTAGAACGGGGTGAAGTCGGTCAGCACGCTGGGCGCGATCACCACACCACCGGCGTGCTTGCCCGGGTTGCGGGCCAGGCCCTCCAGTTGGCGGGCGTAATCGATCAGGATCTGGACCTCTTCCTCGCCCTCATAGACCTGTTTCAGCTCTT
>JBNLBB010000129.1:0-7728 GCA_050302415.1 Gammaproteobacteria bacterium
ACCGTGCATGGCTGGCAGAATCTGCAGACCATCCGTTTTCCGCCGCCCGTCGGCCGACGCTGGGTGGGGAACTGTGACGTTCCGGACCTGACGCTTTTTCCGGAGCGTTATGCGGGGGTCAGGAGTGTGCGGTTTTCCGCCGGTGTTGGTTTTGCCTCGACATCGCTGGCGACCTGGGGGCTCTCCTGGCTGGTGCGCGGCGGACTGCTCGGGTCACTCGACCCCTGGTCGGCGCCCCTCCGGTTCCTGGCCCGTCTGATGGAGCCTTTTGGCAGCCGGTGGAGCGGCATGTCGGTGCGCTTGTCCGGTCGGAATACAACTGGCGCTGCGCTGGTCCGACAATGGTTTTTGCTCGCCGGGAACAATGATGGTCCGTTCATACCCTGCTGCCCGGCGATTGCCCTGACCCGCAAGTTCGCCCGCCAGCCGCCGGTTCCGGGCGCCCGGCCGTGCCTGGGGCTGCTGGCGCTGGATGAAATTCTGGACGCCATCCCCACCCTCGATCTGCAGGTGGTGGAGTCGGTCCGATGACCTTTCTCTGGTTGAAGTGGCTGCACATATTGTCGGCAACCCTGATGTTCGGCACCGGGCTGGGAACCGCATTCTACAAATGGTGGGCCGACCGCCACGGCGATCCGGCCACCCGGCGCACGGTCATGCATGGGGTGGTGACGGCCGACTGGTGGATCACCACCCCCACCGTCATCGTGCAGCCGGTCACCGGTATCTGGATGGCCAGGTTGGCCGGGTACCCGCTGGACGAAGGGTGGGTGCTCTGGGCGCTGATCCTCTATGGCGTGGCGGGTGCCTGCTGGCTGCCCGTGGTCTGGTTGCAGTTGCGCATGCGTGATTTGTGTGATCAGGCAGCCTCCGAAGGCCGTGAAGTGGATGTGCGATACCGGACCTATTCACGGTTGTGGCTGGCGCTTGGCGTCCCGGCGTTTTCGGCTTTGGTGGTGGTCTACTACCTGATGGTCTTCAAGTCAGTGCCCTGATTGCCGGGAGGTAAACTGACGGTGGTCAAACAACCCGGAGTAAGTGGGCACCGGTCTGACCTATACTGGGGACAGCATTGCCGGATCACGGATAAGATGGCGACCGCCAACATCAACACAGGTATCCCCGGGTGGCACAGCGCGAAGTTCTCCAGTCCGTCAGCGATCCCGAAGGCACGATTCTCACCATCTCTCAGGTGGTGGTGCGCATCACCATCATTGTTGCGCTGACCGAGTTGGTCATCATGCTGGTGCTGGAGACCCTGGCCGGCCATCTCAATCCCCGCCAGATGTCGCTGTTCGATACGGTGTTTCTGATTCTGGTCTCCACGCCGTTGATCTACTACTGGGTAATCCGCCCCTTCATGCGCGCGCACCAGGCCGCCATGGCCAAGATCACCCACATGGCGTGCCACGACATGCTGACCGATCTGCCCAACCGCCGGCTGGTCTACGAGATTCTGGAGAAGCGGGTCTCCGAAACCGCGCGCCATGGCGAAACGGTGGCGCTGCTCTACATCGATCTGGACGGCTTCAAGGAGATCAATGACGCCTATGGGCACGCGGCCGGCGACAGTGTGCTGCTGCGGGTGGCGGCGCGGCTCAAGGATCTGATGCGGCGTGAGGATACGGTCAGCCGGGTGGGCGGCGACGAATTCGTGGTGGTGATGTGCCGCCTGCCGGCGGATGAGGCGGAGGCCAATGCTGCCGTTGAAGCCACGGTGGACAAGATCCGCGAACTGGTGGGTAAACCCATCTTCTACGAGGGGCTGGTGCTGGAGGTTGGCGCCAGCATCGGCGTGCGCCTGGTGCGCGCGGAGAAGGTGGTTGCCGACACGCTGATGAAAGAGGCCGACATTGCCATGCTGTCGGATAAAAAACACCGTCACGCACGATCCGGAGCCCAGCCACCGGTGTGAACCCGCCCTGCCGGTCAGACCGGCGGTCGAGACCCTGTCTGCCCCACATCCGGATTCAGGAACAGCACATGAAACTGATTGACCTGCGCAGCGACACCGTCACCCTGCCCACGGCTGCAATGCGCGCCGCCATGGCGGCAGCCGAGGTGGGAGACGATGTGTTTGGCGAAGATCCCACCGTCAACCGGCTGCAGGCGATGGCCGCGGAGCGGCTGGGCAAGGAGGCGGCGCTGTTTGCGCCGAGCGGCACTCAGACCAACCTGTTGGCGCTGATGGCCCACTGTCAGCGTGGCGATGAGTACATCGTCGGCCAGCAGGCGCACACTTACAAATTCGAAGGGGGCGGCGCTGCGGTGCTGGGGAGCATCCAGCCGCAACCCCTGGACTTCGAGGCGGACGCCACCCTGGATCTGCACAAGGTGGCGTTGAACATCAAGGCCGACGACGCCCACTTTGCGCGCACCCGGCTGCTCTGCCTGGAGAACACCCAGGCTGGCCGGGCGCTGCCCCTGGACTATCTTGCGCAGGCCCGTGCCTTTGTGGATGTGCACGGACTGGGGCTGCATCTGGACGGCGCCCGCATCTTCAACGCGGCGGTGAAACAGGGCGTGGAGGCGGCGGAGATTGCCCGTCACTTCGATACGATCTCGGTCTGCCTCTCCAAGGGACTGGGTGCGCCGGTCGGATCGGTACTCTGCGGCTCCCGCGACCTGATTCGCGAGGCGCACAAGTGGCGCAAGATGCTGGGCGGCGGCATGCGTCAGGCGGGGGTGCTCGCGGCTGCCGGCATTCATGCCCTGGAGCATCATGTCTCCCGCCTGGCCGAGGATCACGCCCATGCGGCCCGCCTGGCCGAAGGGTTGCGGACCATTCCCGGACTGGCGGTCGACTGGCATCCGGCGCAGACCAACATGGTATTTGTGCGGATGGACGAAGGTCCGGCTGCGGGGCTTGCCGACCGACTCCGCAAGCTGGGAGTGGTGGTCGGCAAGGGTACCAGCCTGCGTCTGGTCACCCATCTGAATATCGACGCCGCGGATATCGAGACAGCGATCGACGCGTTCCGGCGATGCCTCCCCGCTGACTGACCGTGCAGCCGTCCATCCCGACCCGGCGCACGCTCTGCTGGCTGCTGATGCTGCTTCCGGTATTGGCCGGCGCGGCGAACCGGGAATCTGCATCCGACATCCAGGTGACCGGCAGCGGAGTGCTGACACCCGACTGGCGGGGCGCGCCCGGGGAGCGGCTGCTGCAACTGGATCTGGTGGTGCTGGGAGAGAGCGGCTGGCAGGTGATGGAACTGCCCCCGCTGGTCCAGGCGGTGGCCGACATCTATGCGCCCTGCGGCGTGCAACTCACGGTCGTGCGCTGGCAGCAACTGGCGGTGCCTGAGGCGTTGCGGGATTTTTCCACGCCGGCGGCCCGTGTCCTGGTTCGGGGGATCGACATCCGCAAGCCGGCGGTGTTTCTGGTGCGCGATACCCGCCAGCGGCCGGCGTTTGATGCCGAGGCGATCGGCGCAGGCAATAGCGCCAGCCGCCCGGAACTGCGCGACACGGTCTGGCTCACCCGGGCGCTGCCCCACCCGGAGGTGGGTCTGGCGCACGAGCTGTTCCATGTGCTGATCAACAGCGGCGGGCACAGCGACGCACCCCGGAACCTGATGAACGAATATTCCGCGCCGGAAAACCGGCGGCTTGATTCACAGCAGTGCGCGCAGGTGCGGGAGAGCCCGCTGCTGCAGCCGGCGGTTAGCCGGTAGCGGAGGACGTGGCCGGCAGCAGGCGGCTGATGGATTTGATCAGCAATTCGCGGCTTACCGGTTTGTGCAGCAGTTCGGAAAACCCACAGCGGCGTGCGCTTTCATCATTCAGCGCTTCGGAATAGCCGGTGTAGATCAGCATGGGCAGATCGGGACGCAGGGCGTGGAACCGGACCCCGAGTTCCAGACCGGTGAGGCGCGGCATGGTCTGGTCGGTGAGCACCAGCTGAAAGTCCTGCGGGTTGCTTTCGAACAGTTTTACCGCGTCGACCGGGGACTGTTGGGTGGTGACGCGCAAGCCCATGCTTTCGAGCAGGCGCCGTCCCACCCGCAGCAGCTCTTCTTCGTCGTCAACCAGCAGCACATGTCCCTTGAACCATACCTGTTGATCCGGTGGATGATCCGCCGCGCCGACGGTCGGGGTTTCGGAACTCGGCAGGTAGATGTTGACGGTGGTGCCCGAGCCCGCCGTGGAGTTGATGGAGATGATGCCGCCGTGGGTCTCCACAATCTTTTTCACCATGGCGAGGCCGAGACCGGTGCCTTCGCCCAGTGGTTTGGTGGTGAAAAAGGGTTCGAACACACGCGGTATGTCTTTTTCCGCAATGCCGGGGCCGGTGTCGCTGACTTGGATATGGGCCAGCGGTTCGCGTCTGTCCGATCTCGGTGACGACTGGTCCAGCAGGCTGAGGGAGATGCTGAGCCGTCCGCCCGACGGTTTCATGGCATAACTGGCGTTGGTGCAGAGATTGAGGATCGCCTGATAGATCTGGGTGGAGTCGCCGTAGGCACTCACCTCATCGCGGATGTCAATTTCGATGTCGATTGTGGTGGGTATGCTGGAGCGGACAAACTTCATGCACTCCCGGATCACTTCCCCCAGTTGCATTTCGCCCCGGTTCTGCGGTTGCTGGCGAGAGAGGAAGAGCAGCTGGCTGATCAGGTCTTTCGATCGGCTACACGCCCGCAGCAGCTGTTCGACATGAAACTCCACCTGGCTCGGATTGCCTGCGTCCAAGCGGACCATCTCCGCGTTGCCCACGATGGCCGAGAGCACGTTGTTGAAGTCGTGGGCAATGCCGCTTGCCAGGGTGCCTATGGCTTCCATTTTCTGCGCCTCGATCAGCTCCTGCTCCATGCGCACTTCCGAAGTGACATTGGTGCCGGTACCCCGATATCCCTGAAAGTTGCCCTCCTTGTCAAAGAAGGGTTTGCCACTCACCTTGAACCACTGGTGCCTGCCCGAGTGGTCCACCAGCTCGTACACGAATTCCCGGAAACTCTGGTGAGCCTCCAGCACCATGCGGTGGGCCCGCCAGTTGACGTCGTCCGTATTGATCGCGCCCAGCTCCCAGCGGGTGATCCCCAGCACCTTGGAGACGTCAATATTGGCCGCGTCGGAGATGCGTTCCGAGAGATAGGTGAAGCGGTGTTGCGCATCGGTTTCCCAAAACCAGTCGGATGTGGATTCGGCAATATCGCGGTGGCGTTTCTCGCTGTCCCGCAACTGCTCTTCGATGCGGTCGCGATCCGCGCGGTAGCGGCCAATGGCCTCGCGCAGACGGTTGATGGTATGGACCAGCGTGCCCAGCTCGTCATGGCGGTGATAGTGGGGCAGGGAGATGGGTTGGGTGTCGGAGGTGGTGGGATCCGTGTCACCCACTTCGCTAATCAGCTTCAGCAGCGGGCGGGTCAGGATCAGAAAAAAGACACCGGTCAGCAACAGCGCGAGGAGCAGGTCGCGCAGCAGGGTGACCAGCAGGATGTTGAGGGCGTGTGTCTGGAACAGATTGACGATGCCGCTCTCGTCCAGCAGCACTTCCAGCTCACCGAACACGCGCCCGCCCTCCACCCGCTGGTGCAGGGAGAGCCGATACTCCAACTTGAGGTCCAGCCAGTTGGCGACCACGCCTCTGGGTTGTGTGGTTGCGCTCTGGCGCGTGTCCGCCTGGGCCAGCGGTGCGCCAAACTCATCCAGAATACGGGCAGCGGCAATGTACGGATGGGACACCAGCCCCTCCGCCAGATCGCGGGCTGCATTCGGGTTGAGTTCAAACACCGCGCTACGCGCGGCGTTGTAGCTGAGCTGCAGCAGACCCTGGGTGGTGGCGCGTACCTGTGCGCGGAACTCGTTGGCCTCCGCCAGAATCTGCCCGCCACTGATCAGCAGCCCCAGCGAAACCGCTGCGGCAAGCGCCCAGATGGCTAGGCGTACGGAGATGCGCCTGCTGATGCTCATGCGAATGACTGAATTATCTGGTTGTAATGATTTTGTCCGACCCTGCCGTCAATTTACCACAGCGGTACCCACAGTGGCTGCATCGCCCGGTTGTTCGCGTCATGCTTCGGGCATACGCTGTCGGCATGTCGACCAACACGCCCATGACCAGTACCACCCGATGGTTGCTCGGCAGTTTCTGCCTCTGCTGCGGACTGCTCCCGATCCTGGCGGCCTTTGATGTTGGACCCGTGGCGCGCAGTCAAATTCTGGGGCCTGCCTGGATTGGTGTGGCCGCAGGTGGTGTCTTCGTCGCCGGGGGGCTGGTGGTGTTGGGTGGCGACCGACGGCCGCGGTTGCAGCATGCCGCCGCGCTGGTGATCTATCTGGGCCTGGCGGCCCTCGCCAACTGGATCGCCTTCGGTGCAGGCGAACGCGTCTGCGCGGGAGGCATCTCCTTCGCCGGAATCGGCTGGTTCAGTGAGTCGTCCGATCTCGCCTGCCGCATTCCGTTTGGTTATGGTGCGCTGATTGTGGATGCATTGCTGGTCTACGCCACGGCGGTGACCCTGCAGCAGGTGACGGGTGATCACCTCGTGTGGCGGATGCTGCGCAAGGGCGGCGAGTGGGGGCTCTGGATAACGCTGGCGCCGCTTTTGCTGCTGGCGTTACTGCTGCTGGCGGGTTACTCGCTGGCAGAGGTGTTGAAGGCGCGCTGGACCACCGGGCAGTGGCCACGCAATGAGGCATTCATCCGCCGCCAGCAGGCAAAGGGACTGCTGCGCAGAGGACGCGCTGGCCAGCGGGAGCGTTGAACCCATACCCTACCGGACGCTGGAGACCCGAGGGTGCACGGGCTGTGCTGCCGCGATGTGGGCAGGGGCGATAAAATCGGAGTGGACGGCGTCGCTGTTGCGGGATGCAGTGTGCGCAGGGAGAACCGGGAGCAGGTATGTTTAAAGTGATCATGGCCATGGTCGGTGTGGTGCTGGGGCAGGGATTCGCGGAGGAACCCGGCGCCATTGCCGGTGCGCTGGCGGGGTTGTTGCTGGGATGGCTGGTGGATCTGCAGCGACGCATCGCCGCGCTGGAGCGGAAGTTGGCCGGTGAGGGGGAATCCCGTCCGCCCGCGGTCAGAGAGCAGCGGCGTGAGGTGCCCGATGGCGTGGCGGCCGCAGCGTCATCAGCAGAGGCATCGACGCTCTCGTTTGAAACCGCCGAGCACGCCGCGCCACCACCCCATCCGCAGGCACCCAAAGCGGTGGAGTTGGACTGGTCGCTGAATGACGTGCCGCCACCCCGGGGATCCGGGTGGTCGGAATCCGAACCGGCCGGTCCCGCCCACGGAACGCGCGGCCCGGTCACCGCCTGGCTGCACCGGTTTTTCACCACGGGGAATCTGGTGGTGAAAATCGGCGTGCTGATTCTCTTCTTCGGCGTGGCGTTTCTGCTGAAATATGCCTCCGACAATGCGCTGCTGCCACCTGAGGCGCGACTGGCCGGTGCCATGCTTGGCGGTGTTGCACTGCTGGTCGCGGGCTGGCGTCTGCGCAACCGGGTGGTTGCCTACGCGCTGGTGCTGCAGGGCGGGGGTGTCGGTGTGATGTATCTCTCGCTGTTTGCCGCCGCCAAGATTTTTCATCTGGCGCCACTCGGTCTGGTATTCGCATTGATGGTGGCGCTGGTCATTTTTTCAGGGTTGCTGGCGGTGCTGCAGAATGCCAGATCGCTGGCGTTTTTTGGCATGGTCGGTGGCTTCCTGGCTCCTGTGCTCACGTCGACCGGATCCGGCAGCCACGTCATGCTGTTCACCTATTACGCACTGCTGAATGC
>JBNLBB010000130.1:0-7677 GCA_050302415.1 Gammaproteobacteria bacterium
CGCGCCCGGGAGGGCATCTACGATCAGTGGGTGCGCCGCAGCTTCGAGGCGCTGGCGGCCATGCTGCCCGCGCGGTACGCCAAGCGGGAAGAAGGGGAGGCTGGTTTTGAACTGTTGCCCTGAGCCCCGGTTTTGGTGGCTGCTGCCGCTCCTGATCCTGGTGGGTTGCACCACGCCACCCAGGCAGGCCGAGCCGGTCAAGCCGCAGATTGAGCGCCCCGCCAATCCGGTGGAGGCAAAACCCGTAGATCCCAAAGCCCGGATGCAGGCCTGGGATGAGGCGTTGCAAAGTCTGCGCGCGGGTGATCAGGAGACCGCGCTGACACGGTTCGAGCAGTTCCGTGCCCAGTATGGTGATTCGCCTGCCCTGCAGGCGAATGTCGGGCTGGTCTTCTACAATAGGGCGCAGTACGACAAGGCTAAAGAGGCGTTGCTGGCGGCGGTCGGATACCCGGCCGCTCCTGCTGCCTGGCACAATCAATTGGGGATGATCTACCGACAGCTGGGAGAATTCCGCAACGCGGAGCAGGCCTATTTGAAAGCCCTGGCCCTGCAGCCCGACTATGCCCGGGCGCATCGCAATCTGGCGATACTCTACGACCTCTATCTGCAGGAGCTGCCGAAGGCCGTGGCGCACTACCGTCGGGCGCTGGCCGTCGCACCGGATCCCGAAATTGAATCATGGATTGGCGATCTGGAGCGCCGGATTGCCGCGGATGCGGCGCGGAGCAACCGATGAAGCAATACGGCTGGCTGGCTGGATTTTTACTGTTGTTCGCGGCATCGACAGCCGCCCAGCAGTCAACGCAGGGCGGCGTCGGCGGCATCACCATCATCGGGGATCCGGAACTGCCGACGGTGCTCTATATCCTGCCGTGGAAACGCCCGGAGCTGGGACCGGCGTCGGCCGGGGAACCCCCTCCCGAGGAGGTGATGCAGCATGTGCTGGAGCTGGTTGACCCGGAAGTGCTGCGTCACGAACTGGACTATCTGGAGCATCTGCGCACCATTGGGCACTGATGCGGTTTTGGGAACTGACTGACTCATTCAGGTTTTGGAGAGGCGATAACGATGGATACCTATTCCACCGTCGTGCGGTTTTTTCAGGAAGGCGGGTTCTTCATGTACCCGATCATGCTGGTGCTCGCCGTGGGCCTGGCGGTGGCCATCGAGCGCTACATCTATCTCAGCATGTGCAAGCAGAGCAACATGCGGATCTGGGACCGGATCCTGCCCATGCTGCAGGCCGGGAAGTATCAGGAGGCGGTGCACGAGGTGGCCAAGTCCAAAAGCTCGGTGGCGCGCATTCTGCTCTACGGGCTCAGCACCCGCATGGGCTCGGGCCGGCGCACCAGCGATATCGAATACGCCATGGAGGAGGGGATGCTCGAAATCGTCCCGCGCCTGGAGAAACGCACCCCCTATCTGGCCACCTTCGCCAACATCTGCACCTTGTTGGGTCTGCTCGGTACCATCCTCGGCCTGATCGCCGCGTTCACCGCGGTGTCCAACGCCGATCCGGCGGAGAAGGCGAGTCTGCTCTCGTCGAGTATCTCGGTGGCGATGAACACCACGGCATTCGGGCTGATCGCCGCGATTCCGCTGCTGCTGATCTATTCGGTGCTGATGAGCAAAACCAACCAGATCATCGACAGTCTGGAGATGGCCTCCGTGAAATTTCTCAACGTCATTCGCCAGGCCAACCAGAAAGAACTTGAGCAGATGCAGCGGGCCGCCGAGGACGTCTGATGGCCCGCAAATTCCGCCGTGCCCGCGGCGCACATCCCGAGCTGGATATCACGGCCTTTCTCAACCTGATGGTCGTTCTGGTGCCGTTTCTGTTGATTACGGCCGTCTTCTCGCAGCTGTCGATACTGGAGCTCAATCTGCCGTCGCAGGCCTCGGATGACCCGGCCGAACCCCCCAAGCCGGTGCTGGCGCTGGAGGTAATCGTGCGCGCCGAGTCGCTGGTGGTGAACGACCGCAATACCGGACCGCTGCAACGCCTGCCGGCGGTGGAGGGCGGGCTCGACTGGGATGGCCTGACCCGCAAATTGCGGGAGGTGAAAGGCCGGTTCGCCGACGTGACCGCGGTATCGGTGCTGGTGGAACCCGATATCCCCTACGCGATCCTGGTCCGGGCCATGGATACGGTGCGCATCTACCGTGAGCGCACCGATGAGGGCATCAAGGATTACGAACTCTTCCCGGATATCTCCATCGGCGATGCGCCGAAGGAGGCGGGCAGATGAAGACCAGCCGCCGCGCCAAACGAATGAAGCGGGCCCATCGCAAGCAGGCTCGGGCGGGACTCAACATGGTCTCGTTGATGGATATTTTCACCATCCTCGTCTTTTTCCTGCTGGTGAATTCGTCCAACGTGGAGCAACTGCCGGACAGCAAGTCGATCCGGCTGCCCGAAGCGCGTTCCGAACAGCTGCCGCGCGAAACCCTGGTGATCATGGTGAGCCGCAACGACATCATTGTGCAGGGGCGCAAGGTGGCCGAAGTGAACGCGGGCCTGATTGATGGTGATGGATTCATTCCTCCTCTCAAGGCGGAGCTGGAGTACCAGTTCAACCGGCAGCGGGTTTCCGCCAGCGAAAGCAGTGAAGACCGGGAAGTGACGGTCATGGCCGACGAAAGCGTCCCGTTCAAACTGATCAAGCGCGTCATGCTCACCGCCAGTGACAGTCGCTATGGCAATGTCTCTCTGGCCGTGCTGCGGAAGGAAGAGAAGGCGGGATGAATGCCATGGTCATCCGGCCACCGACTCCGGTACTGGCCTGGGCAAACAACAGCGTCGAAGACCAGCTGTTTCGCAAGATCCTGGTCATCTGTTTTCTCTTTTTCTTCACCACCAGCCTGACGGTGAGCCTGATCCTGCCCACGCCCGAAGTGTCGCGTGAGGAACTGGAGCAACTACCACCGCGTATGGCCCGCCTGATCCGCGAACAGAAACCCCTGCCACCACCGCCACCGCCACAGACCAAAGTGGAGGAGGAGCTGCCCAAACCCCCGGAACCCGAGGCTGAAAAAAAGGCCGAGCCCAAACCGGAACCCAAACCGGTGGAGAAGGCACCCGAAGCACCCAAACCGGAAACGGTGCAGAAGGCGCGCGAAAAGGCGATGTCCAGCGGCCTGTTGCGGCTGCGTGACCAGTTGGCGGCGCTGCGCGATATTGAAACCGTGAGTGACCTGAAAACCCAGACCAATCTCAGCACCGGTGGTGCCGAGGCGGGCAACAGCCGTAGCCTGCTCACCCGCAAAGGGGGATCCGGGAGTGGCGGCATCACCACCTCCGCCGTGAGTCACAGCGGTGCGGGCCAGGTCGCCTCACGCCAGGTAACCCAGGTCGAAAGCGCCGCCGTCGAGGACGAAAAGCGTGAGGCACGCAAACGCCGCACACGAGAGCGGACCCTCGAAGACATCAAGTTTGTCTTCGACCAGATGAAGGGTCGCTTCTATACCCTGTATCGCCGGGCGCAACGGGAAGATGCCGGCCTGCAAGGGCGGGTGGTGTTCCGTCTGGTCATTCAGCCTGACGGCAGTGTCAGCCACGCGGAGGTGGTCTCCAGTACGCTGAACCACCCGGATCTGGAGCGTAAGCTGGTGGCACGGATAAAGCTGATCAATTTCGGCAAGGCCGACGTCGGGGTGTGGGACAACACCTATCACATCGATTTTCTGCCATCGTGATCGCGGAGGGACGGAGCATGCGAAGGTTATTACTGGCGATATGGATCACCGGGCTGGCAGCCTGCGCGGGTCCGGGAGAGAAAAGCGGCACCGGGCAGAGCGAGGCGATGCGACTGGTCGCCACCATCACGGAATCGGCCAGCGATACGCCGAACCGGGTCGGATATCTGGCCGTTGCCCTGCAGGACGCCGAATCGATGGTGCAGCACGCCACGCGGGCCGCCACGCTGGGCAGCAATTCGGCCGCTCTGCGGAACGAATTGCTGCAAATCCGTCAGGCCATGGCAGCGGACCAGGCACCGGTTTCAGGTGGGGCCAGCGGCTTTGGCTTGCGACGCGCCGTGACTGCCATTTCCGAGCGGGTGGGTGAAGCTGCGGCCGCGGTCGACGCCAGTGTCAATATCCGCGGGGAGGCGGTTCGCATCCGGCGCAGCGCACGCAACGTGTTGGAGCGGTGCGACCGTATCGACGGGCTGCTGGCGCAGTTGGAGCAGGTTCCAGACCCCAAGCGCGCTCAGCGGCTGTTCGGCGACCTGCAGACTTTGGCCGAGCAGGTGCTCACGGGCGTGGACGCCAACGGTGATGGTCTGGTCACCTGGCGCCGGGGTGAAGGGGGGCTGGTGACGATCCGCGACCACCTACATTATCTGCGCTAGTTCCTGATTTTCTTCATTGCTTTGGGTGTAGAGTAGACAGGTCGGTCATTTCGAACCGATTTACCAGGAGGATCAAATGAAACCCGTCCGAAGAGCCAAAAAACTCCTCTCCTATCTCCTGCTGATCCTGTTCAGCGCCGTGCTGCTTCCCCAGCCGGCCGCGCAGGCTGCCCTGGTGGGTACCTCCGCCGCCCTGGCCGCCGAAACCGGCGATGCCGCCCGCAGCCAGATCGACGTCATGCTCTCCAGATCCGATCTCCGCGCCCAGCTGGAGGCGTCGGGTGTCGACGTGGCGACGCTGGACCAGCGGGTTGCCCAGCTGAGCGACGAGGAGGCGGTGGCCATGGCGGAGCAGTTCGAGCAGCTGCCTGCGGGTCAGGGCGTGCTTGAAGTGGCTGTATTCATATTCGTTGTGCTGCTGATTACCGACATTGCCGGATACACAGACATCTTCCCCTTCGTCAACAAGCGCAAGTAACCAACCGTATTGGTTCGCCACCCTGTGCCGTCTGACGGCACAGGGATTGCTGCTTGCTGTCCTGAGCGGCTGCGCCTCACTGGCCGTGGACCGCGCCACCACCTGGCCGCAGCAACCCGCAAGCAGGGAGCTGCGTGACGTCCCGTTCTTCCCCCAACAGGAGTACTACTGTGGACCGGCCGCGCTGGCCACCGTACTGCAGGCCAGCGGCGTGTCGCGCACCCCGGAGTCACTGGCCGGGAACCTGTTGGTGCCCGACCGCCGGGGAACCCTGCAACCCGAACTGGTGGCCACCGCCCGTAGTCAGGGCCGGCTGGTCTACCGCGTCGGTCCTCGGCTTGAGGAGCTGTTTGCCCAGGTGGCGGAAGGGAAACCGGTTCTGGTGCTGCAGAACCTGGGGCTCAGCTGGGTGCCCCGCTGGCACTACGCCGTGCTGGTGGGTTACGACGCCGCCCGCCAGGAGGTGGTGTTGAGGTCGGGCGGTATCCAACGCCATGTCATGTCGGCGCGTACCTTCGAGCGTACCTGGAGCCGTGCCGGGGGCTGGGGCATTGTGGTACTGGAACCGGGAGAGCTGCCGGCGCGTCCTGACCGGGTCCGATTCCTCAAAGCGGTGGGCGATCTGGAACAGGGTGGGTTTGTCCGTGCCGCTGCTGAAGCCTACAGCGCCGCGACAACGGCGTGGCCGGACTCGGAGCTGCCGTGGATTGGTTTGGGCAATGCACTCTACGCGCAGGGCCGGCAGCTGCTGGCCGTGGATGCCTTTGCCTCCGCGGTGACCGTCAATCCCGAATCAGCCGATGCCCTCAACAACTATGCCCATGTGCTCAACGAATTGGGACGTCGCGAAGAGGCACTGCGTGCGGCACGTCGGGCCGTTGCAATAGGCGGTGAATCGCGACCGGAGTTTGCGCAGACCCTGGCGGTTATTGAAGCGGGTGCCAGACGTGACGGCGGCGCCGAGAAGGCGCCGCCGCAGGATTCGGTCCACAGACCCTGAATCAGGAAGATTCGAACACGTACTCACACGCATCGTCACCGGTATGGATGCAACGCGTTTTCTTGATGGTGTGGGCCGGCAGGTCCGGAGTCGCCAGCAACAACCCCTCCATGGTGCCGAGCAAAAACTGGCAGTGGTGCGGCATCTTGGTCTTTTTCACCATGTTTTTGGTGTAGTCCAGCACCTCCAGTGAATTGCCGATGGAATTGAGCTGCACCAGGGGTTTGATGGCGGGGATGATCACCTTGTCAATGGCGACGATGGTGTTGGTAACCGGTTCCTTCACCTTCAGATTCTTGAACAGCTGCGAGCCGAAACCCACACCCAGTTCATGCATCCGCGGCAACTGCTCTTCCTCTGGAATTGAGCCGCGCAGCTCCATCAGGCGCGCGGTGAGGCTCGGGTAGCGGCTGAGCAGGGAAAAGACCAGCATGCGATCGCGCATTTCCGCGTCGCCCGCTTCCGAATCCTTGCTCTTGAATCGCTTTTCCGCTTCGGTCAGCTCACGGGGTTCTTCAGGCTCGGCAGCCGCTCCGCCTGCCGCATCTTCCTGGTTGCCGACGCGCGCCACCTTGGCAACACTCTTCACCCCTTTGACCTCGACCAGCTGTCCGCGGATGTGGTCTTCATCCACCTCCACGCCATCGGCTTCGAGCGCCAGCAGTTTTTGCCCGGTGGGCAGACTCTTGAGTGCGTGCTTGACGCAACGCAGCCCCAAAGTCTTGAGACAGTTCATTACCCGCAGCTGGGCACCGGCAACATTGTCTAGTTCAACGATAACTTGTGTAATCATTTCGGCACGCTAGCGACTGTTCAGAAGTCGCCCCCTCCTGAAGTTCTTGTGATAATTTTTTTTGTGCTCTCTTAGCTTGTAGCCCTAAAACCTACCCTTTGTCAACATTTTACGTGAACTTAACTAGTGGCTTGAAGCGATTGTTTATGAAGGATTTTGTATCATAAGGTCAGGTGCGAACTGGTCCTTGGTATCAGCCAGCGAAGATGGTTTTGCAGGCGTGTGTCGGGCGGGGTCCCCGGGAATACTGGAGTAGATCATGATCGATCAGGTCACGGCGGATAAGTGGAATGGGCGCTACCGGGCCCACACGCCCGCCGATTTTGAGCCGCCTCAGGTGCTGTTGCGAAATCTGCATCTGCTGCCGGAACATGGCCGGGCCTTGGATGTAGCCTGTGGGATGGGGCCGGCGGCGCGGCTGTTGGCCGGCCGAGGGCTGGATACCCTGGGCGTCGATATCTCCGCGCAGGCGATCG
Source organism: Gammaproteobacteria bacterium (assembly GCA_050302415.1). Taxonomy (GTDB): domain Bacteria; phylum Pseudomonadota; class Gammaproteobacteria; order JBNLBB01; family JBNLBB01; genus JBNLBB01. The sequence goes on from JBNLBB010000130.1 coordinate 7,103, forward strand.
ATCAGCTGAACGGCCTGGCGCGGCGTGACGGTCTGCCATTGCGTGCGGAGGTCCGGGATCTGGTCCGGCAGGGATTGCCCCCGGGGAGTTTTGAGGTGGTGGTGGTGACCCGCTACCTGCAGCGGGACCTGTTTCCCGCACTGCTGGATGCGCTCGCTCCGGGTGGGCTGCTCTGCTACCAGACCTTCACCACCGAGCGCCGGGAGGGGCCCTCCAATCCCGATTTTCTGCTGCGGCCCGGCGAGTTGCCGGTGTTGTGCGCGGGGCTGCGCCTGCGCTATTACCGGGAGGACGGGCAGTCCGCGGGCGGGCTGCCCGGTGAGGCGCTCTACATCGGCCAGGCTGCCCCGGGCTGACGATCGGACTATTTGCAGGGCAGAAAGCGCACCGTGGTGGCCATCTCATCGAGTACCTGGCGCAACATCTCCAGCGTGTAGCTCACGTCCTCCGCGGAGGTCTCGGTGTCCAGTGACAGGCGGATGGCGCAATGTGCCTCCTCGTCGCTGCGGCCCATGGCTTTCAGGACATGGGTGGGATCGGGTGAGCCCGCCTTGCAGGCGGAACCCGATGAGAGG
>JBNLBB010000131.1:0-7480 GCA_050302415.1 Gammaproteobacteria bacterium
CCTGAAGGTGCCACCCACGCGCGCGTCGAGGCGATCAACCCGACAGGTAATCCCGAAAGGCGGCAACCATTTGGCGAAGGCGTCGGGTTCCGGGAACGCCCGGTAGACTTTTTCCGGGGCGGTTTTCAACACATGGTGCAGGCGTGCGGTGCCAGTTGCCATGGTATGACCTCCCCTGCAAGCGGTGAGACCCGGCTAATGTGAGACAGGCGATGGGCGAAAGCAAGCGGTTGTTCGGTGAGCGCGGCATCAGCGGGCCTTCTCTTGAACTGGCGACGCCGGATACTCAGCGTCTGGTGGGCTGCCAATTCAGTGCGGCATCGGCCCGAAGACGCTCAATGGCCAGATCCACGAAACTGCGCACCTTGGCCGAGCCGTGCCGCCCTTCCCGGTGAATCACCTGCACGGGCAAATCGGGCCCCTCGTGGTCCGTGAGCACGCGGATCAGCTCCCCGGATGCGAGTTGCGGCGCCACCTGGTAGGAGAGCAGGCGGGTCAGGCCATAGCCCAGCCGTGCGGCTTCCAGTGCCCCGTCATTGGTGTTGGTCACGATGCCCGGCTGCACCCGGACCGTCTGCCTGGTTCCGCCCGATTCAAACCCCCATTCCCGAGGGGACCAGACGCCCCCGGAGGCAACAAGCCGATGCGTTCCCAGCTCGGCCGGCGTCTGCGGCACCCCATGTGCTTCCAGGTAGCCCGGTGCGCCCACCACCACCCGACACACCTGCCCGACGCGGATCGCGCGCTCTGAGGAATCGGGCAGCTCGCCGATACGGATACCCACGTCGATGCCCTCGTCCACCAGGTTCACCACGCGATCGACAAACAGCGCCTCCACTTCGGTCTGCGGATAGGCGGTCTGGTAGTCGGCGAGGATGGGCATGACGTAGAGCTTGCCGAAGAGTACCGGCGCCGTGACCGCCAGATGTCCGCGGGGAGTGGCGTTGATCCCCGCCGCCGCCGCGTCGGCCTCCTCCAGATCACCCAGAATGCGGCGCGCATCGGCCAGGTAGCGTTCACCGGCCTCGGTGACGCGCACCACGCGGGTGGTGCGGGTGAGCAGCCGTACCCCCAGCCGCTCTTCCAGCGCGACCACGGCTCGGGTCACGGCAGGCGCCGACAGACGCAGGCGTCGCGCCCCGGCGGCGAAACTCCGGGTCTCGGCGACCGCGACGAAGACACTCATCAAGTGGAAGCGATCCATGATTATTCCGATATTCACAATAATGAATTGCATTCTAAGGGTATTCTTGTTCTTCATAAACCTTGGCAAAGTGTCGACCGTCGATCACAGAGCGACACCCCAACCCCCGACACGAGACACAGGAGAACCCCCATGGCACGCATCAACGTCGTCACCCCCGAAACCGCCAACACCGAACAGAAGGCGCTGTTCGACGCCATCCAGGCGCAGCTGGGCATGATCCCCAACTTCCTCAAGGTATTCGCCAACTCGCCGGAAGCCCTCAAGGCGTTTCTCGGCCTGCACGGCATCGCCAACGGCGGCAGCCTCGATGCACCCACCCGCGAACGCATCGCTCTGGCGCTGGCCCAGCAGAACGCCTGCCAGTACTGTCTGTCGGCGCACACCGCCATCGGCCGCAAGGCGGGACTGGACAGCGCCGAAATCGAAGCCAACCGCGCCGGCACCAGCCGGGACACCCAGGCCGCGGCCGCCGTGAAATTCGCCCGGGCCCTGGTGGAACACACCGGTGATGTCACCACCGGCGAGTTGGCCGAAGTGCGCGAAGCCGGATACAGCGACGCGCAGATTGTCGAAATCATCACCCACGTGGGGATGAACATCCTGACCAACATCCTGGGACGGGCGAGCCGTGTAGAGATTGATTTTCCGAAAATCAACCTGCAGTCAGCCGCCTGAGTTCGCCACCCGCGAGGGAAGGGGAAACCCCTTCCCTCTCACCATCCAGGAGCCACCCATGGGCAGCGCATTTTCCAAAATCGCCTTCACCGCCAAGGTCAAGGCCCTCCAGGAACAGCTGGGCAGCCGCGAGGCCTACGGCAGCCTGGAGCAGGGACCGGTGGATGATCCGGACCTGGGGGTTTACGAGACCGCCTTCATCGAGGCGCGTGACAGCTTCTACCTCGGTACGGTGAGCGAGACCGGATGGCCCTATGTGCAGCACCGCGGTGGCCCCCCCGGCTTTCTCAAGGTGCTCGATCCGCGCACCCTGGGTTATGCCGATTTCACCGGCAACCGGCAGTACATCTCCACCGGCAACCTGGCTGGCGACGACCGGGTCAGCCTGTTCCTCATGGACTATCCGCACCAGGCGCGGCTGAAGATCCTGGGCCGGGCGCGGGTCATTGACGAGGAGCACGAGTCCGAACTGCTGGCACGGCTCGACAACCCGCACTACCGGGCGCGGGTTGAGCGCGGCATCGTGATCCGCGTCGAGGGCTTCGACTGGAACTGCCCGAAGTACATCACACCCCGCTACACCGAGGCCGAAGTGGCGGCGCGGATCCGCGAAGTCACCGCGGCGCAGGAGGCACAAAAACCGTCTGTTGAAACACCGGTCGGCCACGGCGAACTGGAACTCACCATCACGGGGATGCACCAACTCACACCCCGCATCCGTGCCTACGAATTGCGCGCCGACGCCCGGGGCGAGCTGCCACCCGCCCCGGCCGGCGCCCACCTCGAAGTACCGGTCCGTCTGGCGGACGGCTCGGTGGTCCGGCGGCACTACTCCCTGGTCACCCACCCCGGACGTCACGATCGCTACGAAATCGCCGTACTGCGCGAACCCGATGGTCGCGGCGGATCACGGTCGATTCACGAACGCTGGCACCTGGGGACACGGCTGCGCGTCTCGGCACCGGTCAACCACTTTCCGCTGCACACGGATGCGCGCCCGGCCGTGTTGATCGCCGGTGGCATCGGGATTACCCCCATCAAGGCGATGGCCGAGGAACTCAAGGCGCGAGGAAATCGATTCGAGCTCCACTATGGTGCGAAAACACCGGCCGAGATGGCCTTCCGCGACGAGCTGGAGCGGGAGTTTCCCGCGCAACTGACCTGCTACTTTTCACAGGCGCCACACGCAAACCGCATGCATCTCCCCGGGATTCTGCGCAGCGCGCCCGCAGATGCACTGATCTATGTCTGCGGCCCCGGCCGCCTGATCGAGGCGGCCCGCAGGGCGGCACGCGATCTGAATATGCCCGCCGGGCGACTGCAGTACGAAAGCTTTGACTGATCCGGATTCCGGATGTGTCCGGACCGCAACCGGCACGCCCAGGTCCATTTCCTTCAACCACACATCCCGAGGTGCGCCATGGATACCAAACTCCCCGTCCCGCCCTTTACCGAAGAGTCCGCCCGCCTGAAAGTCCGGTTGGCCGAAGATGCCTGGAACACGCGCGACCCCGATCGCGTGGTGCAGGTTTACACGCCGGACACACGCTGGCGCAATCGCACCGAATTCCCGGTCGGCCGCGATCAGGTGCATCAGTTCCTGACGCGGAAATGGTCCAGGGAACTGGACTACCGGTTGATCAAGGAGCTGTGGGCCTATACCGGCAACCGCATCGCGGTGCGCTTTGCCTACGAGTGGCACGACGACTCGGAACAGTGGTTCCGCGCCTATGGCAACGAGAACTGGGAGTTCGACGAACGCGGTCTCATGCGCCGCCGAATCGCCAGCATCAACGACGAGCCGATCCGAGAGAGCGATCGCTTATTTCACTGGCCGCTTGGCCGGCGCCCGACGACCATCCAGGACTGAGCGAGCTCGGTCTTTAGCCAATCGCCGGAGTCGCTGCCACACCCGGGTAACGGCCAGCTTCCTGGTTACCTTCGCCGCATCCCTGGTGTGGCAGACTTTGTCCGACTATTTGGCCGCACGACGGATATCCAGTGCCCGCGGATGCTCCTTCTTTGCCGGATGTCGCACCGCGTGCCGGACAAGCCATTTCAGGTCCGGGGAAGCGCCCTCCTCCAGCCACCGTTCACAGATTGCAAAGACCTTTTCCGGATGATCCTTCGCAATATCCCCAAGGCTGTTGGCGACACTGCGCCGTACATAGAGGGAGGCATCATCTTTCAACGCCTCCAGGATCGGCCACAGGGGCTGGGGATCGGTGATCAACGAGGGTATGCGTTTGCCCCAGGGTAGTCTCGGTCGCGTGCCTTCCGAGCAGAACCGTCGCACATGCGGATTGGGGTCGGCCAGCCAGCCGGTGACCTGTTCCAGTGTGCGATTCTGCTGGTGAATGAGAAAGGTGCGGATCGCAAACTCGGAGGTGAACCGGGTGGTGAGCTCGCGCATGGCCATCATGGATGCTTCAAAGGGATCTTCCCCGCCGTTGTATTGCCGGTCCTGTCCATACTCGGCAATGAAAAAACTGTGCGGCAGATAGAAAAACTCCGCCAAACCGGACCCGTCGGTCTCCAGGCGCGCAGGGGTCAACGAGGCCACGATGATGGCAATGGCGTCTGCGTATCTATCCGGTAAAAACAGGTGGAGGGCTTTCGCAATGTGCTGGCCCCGCTGCATCAGTTCCAGCGACTCCAGGCCATCCAGAGCACACGCGATAAAGGGCTCCACTTCGAAGTCCGTGTGTACGTTCCGAATGTTGCGGGCCAGACACTCGACGGCCTCCAGTCCGAGCAGACCTTTCAGGGGCGTGCCCTTGGTAATGGAGGTCGGTGCATCGGGTATGGTGGGTGGACGATGAACCATATTGCTGCCTGTCACGCCTATCGCTGAACGGTGATCGCCGGTGTCCTGTGGAGTGGTTGGCTCATTTAACCAATTTTTTGAACAACGACGCGAGGGTCGTGCTTCGCCGCCCGCTCCGGATACAGGTGGCAACCAACGGCTGGGCAAGTCACGTTGGTTGCCACCCGATTGCCTTCGATCGATCCGTAGTCTCTAGTGACTGCACGTTCGCCTGTATTTGTAGGTGATCGTGTACACGAGGTGCCAGTAGTGATCGTACATCCGCCAATCGTGCGGTATGTCGCCTCCGGGATAGGGCCTGAGCTTGGCACGTCTCTGGTAGTAGGCTCCTGAACTGACCTTTTCCCAGCTGATTCCCGAATCCTCGCAAGGTGGACTGCATTCCCTGCGATTCATGTCGTCCTGTACCTCACGATACATGCGCTGCAGAATCGTATTCAGATTGCGCCAGAGTGCCCGCCAGGACTTGTTATCGATGTGCACTTCATACTCGATAACCCGCTCGTCTTCCCATGCGCAGCCATCACCCTGGGTGAAACCGTCACCGTCCGGACCATAACTCTGATCCATCCAGCTTGCCGACCAGTCATTCATCACATCATCGATGTTGTCGCCAAGCGGCACTTCAATTCCGTATTTGGCCTCGCGAACCCGAAAGTACTCTTCTCCCGGATAGGTTGAACGTTCGTCTTCCTCGCGATCTTTTTTCGCTTTCTTTGCCATGTCGTCCTCCTGCGCGTTGTTTGCTTTTCAGTCCCCCGGTTTTTCCGCCAATCGGATCGAGTATACGCTTCCGAGAACAGGCCAGTGCATTCAAGACATAGAATGAGGACATCCCATGTGGCGATCATCGGATTCCTGTGGCGACACTGCAATGTCGGATGCCACGAGCGGCAAAGGTCCGTATCAAAGTCCTACGGTGTGTGGCGTTGTGCCATCTGACACCACCGCATCCGCCTCGAATTCGACCAGCCACTCCGGATTCTCGAAACGTGAGACCTGCATGATGGTGTCCACCGGCCGGTTGTTCACGGTCCTTTCTTCACGGGCCGGCGCGTGCGATTCGGCGCAGACCCGTCAGGTCGGATCCTGGCCCGTAGCGCCCTTCCGCGACTGCTGGACAGGCGGGCACGGGACCGACCCGTAGGAGCAGAAGACACAGCAGTCACCTTCGATGGGCGTGAGCAACGTGCCGCATCCCGGGCAGTGGAAGTACCACAGGCAGGCATCGACAGGCATGGTCTCCAGCGACGCGCGGCCGCAGAACGGGCAGGTGATGGTGGAGTGCAGGACGACCGCGGGTTCCATGTCAGTGGTCTTCGGTGTCAATGTGGGACTCCTCGGGTGGCCGATTGCCGGACCTGGATTCGCAGGACAGGACTGCACGCCATCCACGCAGCCGGGGCCGGAAGGACTCAGTTCACCTGTCCGTAGTTGGACTCTTCACATTCTCCGGCCGTACTTGTTGCGCATCCGGGATCGGATCAACTCCACGCGTTTCCGGTTCACGCCCAAATCCGAATAACCGACCCGGGATGCGGATCGCAGGTGAATGACCAGCTCATCGGTGTGGGATTCGGGAAAGTAAAACTCCACGTCATCCACAAACCGGAACCACTTCGAGACGAACTCGGCCCGAATGTAATGCGCTTCCTCGGCCACCACGGTGGCGCGTTCAAATTCGCCGAGAGTTGCCAAAATGAGCGCTTGCGCCTCGGGCACGGTGATTGACATCTCAATTGGCGCAACCTGGTGCGCTTGGTCCGTCGCCTGACTGCTGACGCAATTCGGTGAGTCCGGGCAGGGTGCCAATTGTCCGTCGCGGATGCCTAATGTGTTCATGGTGCCTGCACAGCCGGTTGCCAGAAAGATGCTCAATAGTACGGCCGAAATCCGGATAGCCAAAATCACCTCGCTCTCTCTTGGGTGCCACGTATGCAGGTTTCGCGGTATCCGGATTGCGGAAATCTTGGGTGACTGGCCGCCGGGGCTCCAGCTCCCACGGCCTGCTATCCGGACACCCATCGTGACGCCCAATCCATTCAATATATTCCCGTAATCAACCGATAGCGCACCCTTTGCGCATAGTCTCGATAGCCCGGCAACTCGTTTTGTAGAGTCCGGTCCTCCAGCACGGTTCTGATCACGGTGACAACCGTTGCCACCACCGCGGGAATCAGTGTCCATACCGAGCCAAAGGCAAGCACCATACCGAACAGCGGCGGGATACTTCCGGCATAACCCGGGTGCCGCACAAACCGATAGGGGCCGGTTTCACACACCGCATGTTCCCGCTCCGTCTGAATACGCACTACACCGGAGAAGAATCGGTTCTCCGCCAAAGCCCAAGCGGCGAAGGCGTAACCGAAGGCGATAAGCACAAACCCTAGCGCGTTGAGCCCATGCGGAAAATCCGGGGACCAGTGATACCGGTGGTCCAGCCCAGCCACAACGACCATGGGAAACACGATACTTACCGCCATCAGTGGCGCGAGTACTTTGTCCCAGGACTTTGCGTTTCGAAAACTTTCCTTGCTTTGTCGCTCGGCCGTGATACCGGGATGTCGCGCTTCTGCCCATAGTCGCCCGCCGATACCAGCGACCAAAATAAGCACGGTATAAATCCATGCTTGCCACCAGTCGGGATCTCCACCGCACACCAGTAGAATCAGTGGGACAAGGAGATAGGCGACAACCAATCTGATCCATTGGCGAGGCGATACGGTTTGAACCAATCCATTTCCCCCTTCTTGCGCCGACATGTTATTGCC
>JBNLBB010000132.1:0-7471 GCA_050302415.1 Gammaproteobacteria bacterium
CTCGGTGCTGGTCGGCGTCATCTGCGGCCTGCTGGGGGTGTTCGTGGTGGTGCGCGGCCTCTCCTACATTGGTCACGGCCTGTCGCACGCGGCCTTCGGCGGGGCGGTCTGCGGCTTTCTGCTGGCCATCAACATCCATCTGGCCGCCGCCGCCGCAGCACTGCTCTCGGCACTTTTGATCCAGCGGATCTCCGATGGGCGCCGGGTGAAGGCGGACGCCGCGGTGGGCATTGTCACCACCGCGCTGTTTGCCCTGGGCGTGGCGCTGATCAGTTGGCAGGGTCGCTTCACCCGAAGTTTCGAAGCCGCGCTCTTCGGCAACATCCTGGGCGTCAGCTTCGAGGAACTGCTGCTGATTGCCGGGGTGGCCGCGGCGGTGATCGGCGTCATCCTGACCCAGCTGCGCGGGCTGCTGTTCGCGGCCTTCGACGAGGAGAGCGCGGCCGTGTTCGGGGTACCGGTCCACCGGCTGCGCCTGACGCTCTCCCTGCTGCTGGCCGGCGCGGTCACTGCCGCGATGAACATCGTGGGGGTTACCATGATCGCCGCCGCCCTCGTGATTCCGGCCGCCTCGGCCCGCATGCTCACCGACAGCCTGCCACGCATGCTCTGGATCTCTCCGCTCGCCGGTGCGCTCATGGGGATCACCGGCCTGCTGGTCAGCTACCACTTCGATACGGCGTCGGGCGCCAGCATCGTGCTCGCCGGCACGCTGCTGTTTGGCGCCGCCTGGAGTTGGCGCAGCTGGGCGGATCGCCATGCCCTGCACGCCCACGCCCATCGCCACGGCGGGATGGTGCACGTCCACGTGCACGACCATTCCGGTGATCACGCCCATGAACATGAGCATGAACACGAGCACCATCACCATCACTGAAGGGAGGGAACCGTGGAACGCATCAGCATTTCCGTCGACAGCGAACTGGCCACAGCCTTTGATGCCTTCCTGCGCCGGCGTGGCTACGGCAACCGCTCCGAGGCGGTCCGTGATCTGATCCGTCGTGCCCTGGAAGAGGAGCGTCTGGAGGAGGCGGACCCACCACACTGCGTGGCGAGCCTCACCTATGTCTACAACCACCACGAACGGGAACTCGCCTCGCGGCTGACCGGTTCACAGCACGAGCACCACGACCTCGCCCACGCCACGCTGCACGTGCATCTGGATCACGACCACTGCCTGGAGACGGTGATCCTGCGCGGCGCCACACAGGAGGTCAGGGAGTTTGCCGACGGGGTCTGCGCCCAGCGCGGGGTGCGCCACGGGCGCTTACACCTGGTGCCGGTACAGGAGTCATCCACGCCCCACCGTCACCACCACGCCCGGCCGCTGACCTGAGGGCCGCGCCGGAGCGGGACTACTGCTTGAGCTCCCGGTCGGAAAAGATGCCCTCGAACAGCACACTGCTCAAGTAGCGTTCGCCCGAGTCGGGCAGAATCACCACCACGCACTTGTCCTGGAATTCGGGCTTCCGGCAGAGGCGCAGGGCAACGGCCACCGCCGCGCCGCTGGAGATGCCGGCGAGTATCCCCTCGCGTCGCATCAGTTCTCGCGCCGTCTCCACCGCCTCTTCGTTGCTGATGCGCTCCACCCGGTCGACCAGGGAGAGGTCCAGGTTTTTGGGCACGAAGCCCGCCCCGATGCCCTGGATCTTGTGCGGTGAGGGTTTGACCTCTTCGCCAGCCAGGGTCTGGGAGATGACCGGCGAGGCCTCAGGCTCGACCGCCACGGAAAGCATGGCGCGGCCCTGCTGCTGTTTGATGTAGCGCGATATGCCGGTGATGGTCCCCCCGGTGCCGACCCCGCTCACTAGGATATCGATCAGCCCATCCGTATCCCGCCAGATTTCCGGCCCGGTGGTCCGCTCGTGTATCTCCGGATTGGCCGGATTCTCAAACTGCTGCGGCAGAAACCAGGTTTCCGGATCGGACGCCCGGATCTCTTCGGCCCGCTCTATGGCCCCCTTCATGCCCTTGGCGCCCGGAGTCAACTCAATATCCGCACCCAAGGCCTTCATCAGCTGACGCCGCTCCAGGCTCATGCTGTCGGGCATGGTGAGGGTGATCCGATAACCGCGCGCGGCGGCGACAAAGGCCAGCGCAATCCCCGTGTTGCCACTGGTCGGCTCCACTATTTTTTTGCCCGGCCCCAACTGCCCCGCTTTTTCCGCTGCCCAGATCATGTTGGCACCGATGCGGCACTTGACCGAATTGGCCGGATTGCGGCTTTCGATCTTGGCAAACAGCCGCGCATCCGGCGCCAGATGTTTCAGCTGCACCAGCGGTGTGTTGCCTATGGAGAGTGAGTTGTCGGCGAATGCATGCGTCATGGAAACTCCTGTTATGGCGTGCTTCGATTCGCTGCATTGTACCGCCGACGCTCCTCCGATCAATTGAGGGTGACTGCCGGCGTGGATTCCAGTTGCCGTTTCACCATCTCATATTCCCGGTTGACGCGTTCCAGCATGGCCGGTAGCAGATCGGTCCGCCGGGCCGTCACCGCCTGGCGCAGTTCATCGCACGCCTGGGCCAGTCCCAAGGCGCCCACGTTGGCGCTGCTCCCCTTCAGGGTATGCGCCGTGCCCGAGAGCTGTTCCAACTCATCCTGTCGCGCGAAACCAACCATGGTGCTGATATGGCGGTCGGCATCCTCCAGGTAGTTGCTGACCAGACCATCGAACTGCTCACCCAGCAGTTCCTGCAGCTCCCGGATCACCAGCGGATCCAGAACTTCGCGTTCCTGTACCAAAACCACGTCGTTTTCCTCTTGTTGTTGTTGAAAAAGTTCTCCGCGCAGCAGTGCCGCGAGTTCCAGCGAACTGCAGGGGCGCCCGAGGCAGCCGTCCAATCCGGCCGCTTTGGCCGCCGCACAACCGTAGGCCTCGGTCAAGCCCTCGAGGGCAAACAGTGACCCGCCGATGCCGGATCGGTGCGCCTCCACCAGTACCGAAAGCGGGAGCGAGGCATGTTCGAAGAGACTGAGATCCACCAGGGTGATGTCCGCATCCGCTGCCACCTTGCCGGCCCGCCAGTCGCTGATCGATTCCAGGGTGACCTGCGCACCCAGCTGGCGCAGACCCTCGCCGAGGATTTCCCCGGTCCGCTTGGCCGCAACCAGGGCGACCCGGTGACCCCCCGGCTGCCATGCCGGCTGATCCCGCCCGGCATCCAGCGCCAGGGGCACACTGAACCAGAACACAGTGCCGCCGCCCTTGCGCGGCTCCAGGCCGATCTCCCCCCCCATCAGCGTGACCAGATCCCGGCTGAGGGTGAGCCCCAATCCGGCGCCGCCGTAGCGGCGGGTAGTCCCCCGGTCGCTTTGCGAAAACTGCTCGAAAATGGAGTCGCGCACCGACTCCTCCACGCCGATGCCGGTATCGGTGACCCGAAACCGCAGACGGATTTCCGTGTTATCAAATGCGGCCACATCCACTGTGACCAGCACCGAGCCGCGGTCCGTGAATTTGCAGGCGTTGTCGATCAGGTTCCCCAATGCCTGCCCCAGGCGCGCCCCGTCCCCCACCACGTAGCGCGGCAGCTCCGGCGGCCAGAGCGCCGCGACCTCAACCCCCTTCGCCACCCCCACCTCTCCCCGCCGCTGCAGGGTGGTGCGGATTCGTTCATACAGATCGAAGGGCGCCGGTTCGAGTTCCAGTCGGTGCCGCTCCAGGCGCGAGTAGTCCAGCAGGTCGTCCACCAGGGTCAGCAGGCTGCGTCCGGCGGTCAGGGCCGTGGCCACGTACACCCGGTGCTCAGCTTCCAGGCGCGACTCATCCAACTCTTCCAGCATGCCGATGACCCCGTTCAACGGGGTGCGCAATTCATGGGTGATGTTGGCCAGAAAATCACTCTTGGCCCGACTTGCCTGCTCCGCGATCTCCTTGGCCTGCTGCAACTGCTTCTCGGCCTCCCGGCGCTGCTCCACCTCGTGGGTCAGCTGGGCGTTGACCGACAACAGATCGTGGGTGCGCTCATCCACCCGCTGTTCCAGGGTGGCGTAGAGACGGCGCAAGCGGCGCACCATGTCGCGGAACGAGGTGGCGAGCTTGCCGATTTCATCCTCGCCAAAGTGCGGTACTTCAAAGTCGTGAATCCGCGACTCGGCAAACCCGTCCACGGTTTCACACAGATGGTGCAGGGGGCGCACCACCCGGCGGCCGATCATCATGGAGAACCAGACCACCAACAGCAGCACCACCATCCCCAGCAGCACATACAGGACCGTGACATTCTGCAGTTCGGCATAGGCCGTGTTGGCATCCACGGAGACCTGTAGCGACAGCCCCGAAGCCACCAGTTCACCGCCCAGCGGCAGATTGGCGGTCAGTTGCCGCGCCGGGTCCAACAGTAGATTGCCGGCATTCACCAGCGGCAGGCCATAGCCGTTCAACAGGGTCAGCTGTCCCCGGTGGACCGCATTGTCAGCGCGACTGAGGTAGGTACTCACCAACCCGTGAATCACTGCACCCAGGTCGATCTCCGCGGTCAACATCCCCTCCGTCAGGCCTGTGGCCAAAAACTCCACCGGGCGGACGATGAGCAGACGCACTTCGCCATCCTCCACCATCAGTTCGCGGTAGCCGCCCGAATTCTCGATGACATGTGAGACCCAGGGGCTGCCCTCGAAACTCTGCTGCCGATCAGCCACCTTGCAGACCAGGGGGCGTCCCAGAAAGTCATTGACACAGAGCTGGCGCAAGGCGGAATCAGTGAGGTCGAAATCGGCGGCAAAATCGGCGAAGTAGCGCCCCCGCACCTGGGGATCGATCAGCACATTGCTCACCAGCGCGTTGTCGGCTAGTCGATTGATGTCGTGCACCAGATCCGAGACCTGGCGCTCGAACTGACGGGCCAGGGAAAAGGCATAGAAGTTGAGCTCCCCCCGGGCCCGGTCGAGCAGTATGTCCCGCAGCATCAGGTAGGATCCTGCGCCCAGCGCGCCCACGAACGCCAGCGAAAGGAGCAGGGCACCCAGGGTGATGCGCCGCGCAAAGCTCTGACGGGTGGTGGGCCTGAGCAATTCCAAGCTCATCGTGCACTGCCCCCGGCAGCCGCGGGTACCAGAGCTCCATCAGCGCGGTAGCGAGCGAGGAACAGATCGTCCGGTGCGAGCGCCTCATGCCGGTCTGCACTGAATGGCTGCGCGTAGTCCTTGATCAGGCCCTGGTAGTCGCGCACCTCCTCCAGTGCGGCGCGAACCCGCGCCCGGTCCGTGGATCGGGCCAGATCCAGGGCCCGGCCGAGGATGTGCATCAGGTCATAGGCGTGCGCAATCCCGATGGGCGAGGGCAGCTGGTCGGGCACGCTCAGTCCGAGTCTGCGGACCGCCTCTGCCGCAACCCGGCGCGCGGATTCCCGCAGCGGCTGCTGCAGGAAACTGAAGGTCTGCACCACCCGTAAATCGTAATTGGCCGGCCGCCCTGCGGTCAGCTGGAAAAATTCGCCGCCCGTCACCCCCCAATGACTGACGATGGGCAGTTGCTGCGCGGACGGCAGCGTGGCCACTTCATTCAGCAGCACGGAGCCTTCTCGGTCATTGCCCACGTAGAGCAGGGCCTCGGCTCCGAGATCCAGCAGTTGCAGGTAGGGCGTGATGAGGGTCCGGTCACCCCAGTTGTACCATCGGGTACCGCTGAGCTTCATGTCCGGTCGACCGGCCAGGGCCACATCCAGGGCATGTTCGTTACTGCGTCCCCATCCGGTACTGGGCAGCAGGACGCCAACGGACCGCACACCGGCAGCATGCAACGCGTCCAGCATGTGGGGCATTGCCCAGGAATCGCGCAGCGACAACCGGAAGGTGTAACTGGGTTCTGCAGGGTTGGACGTAATGGAATCGGCGGCCGCCCAGGGGACCAGTAGGGGAATGCCGCGCGCATTGGCCACCACTGCCGATTCCAGTACCGCGGGGCTGAACCGCCCGCCGAATACCGCGACCACCCGCCGATCATCGGCAAACTGGCGCAGGTTCTCCACACTGCGCGCCGGTACGCCACGATTGGCTTTTTCCAGGAGTTGAAGCGGCCGGCCACCCAGAACACCTCCCCGGTGGTTGATCTCGTCAATGGCAATCTGCAGACCGGTGCGGATAGCGAGTTGCGAGGTGCTGTTGCGCACCCCCTCCTCGGCATCGAAACCGATCAGTATCGGATCTTCCGCAGCCCAACCGGGTAACGCGGCAAGCCACAACAACAGCGAAAAAAACAGCGGGCGAACTGGCATCATTTGGAATAAATCTCGTCCCTGCGCACCTGGGTGGCGAACCGCTCAGGCGGGTTCAGCCTGGTGCCGGGGGGGGTTATTACGGGTCGTGGTAAAAAATATAGACGCTGAATGGCGATCCGGCTGCCAATCGGTACCCCTGGCCGGCACCGGTCCGTTGACTATGCTTAGTGCCAGTGTCCGCCCTCAACACCGACCCACCCGGGTCCGGTATCCGCTCCCGGCGACTGTGCGGGCGCGGCGCAACAATAACGACAGAATCCGGATATGCAGGAACTTCTCGATCAGCTGGAACTCGACCTGGAACGCGGCACGGCCCATCTGCCCAGCCTGCCCAGCCTGGCGCTGCGGATTCGTGCCGTGGTGGATGATCCCCGCTCCGACTCCGATACGGTGGCGAGGGCGGTCAGCGCCGATCCCGCCATTACCGCGAAACTGCTCCGCCTGGCCAACAGCGTGGCCTACTTTCGCGGCAAACGGGTGGACACGGTCTCCGCCGCCGTGGTGCGCCTGGGCGGCACCATGGTGCGCGACATGGTGACCTGCCTGGTCATGGAGCAGCTGTTTCGCGCCCGTGCCGTAACGGCCATCCGCGATCACCTCAACCAGGTGTGGCAGCACAGCGTGCGGGTCGCCGCCATCAGCCACTGTCTGGCCGGGCACCAGGGCAGAATATCCCCCGAGCGCGCCCTGCTCGCCGGGCTGGTGCACGATATTGGTCAGCTCTATCTGCTGGAATTCATGCACCGGGAGGTGCCGGAGCTGTTTGCCGGGGAGGCAGGCGTCCCCAAGGTGATTGCCAACCGACACCCGGAAGTCGGCGCCCGCATCCTGACCTATTGGGGATTTGAACCCGACCTGGTGGCCGCCGCCGCGGAGCACCGCAGCTTCTCGAGGATTGCCCTGACCAAATTTGCCGACGTCTGCGATATCGTGCTGGTCGCCAACCTGCTCAGCTTCATGGGAAACCCCGACAACCCCTATATCCGCGTGGATTTGCGGAGTCTGGGGCCATTGCGCCGCCTGGAGCTGGATGCCCAGAGCGCGGTGCAGCTGCTGCGCGATGCGGCGGAAGAGATCACGCAGGTCGAGGCGATCCTGCGCGGTCGGACCTAACCCTCAAGCGTTGACAGCCGACGAACCTGGCGCTCGACATCTCCCAGCTCCGTCAACACCCACACCCCCTTGCAGCTCAGCCGCCGCCCGCTCAGCGCGGCACCGCCCACCCAGAGTTCGGCCGCTTCGGGGATCT
>JBNLBB010000133.1:0-7468 GCA_050302415.1 Gammaproteobacteria bacterium
AGGGCAACTTCGGCTCCATCGACGGCGACGCACCGGCCGCCATGCGTTACACCGAAGTGCGCATGGCCCGCCTGGCCCATGAACTGCTCGCCGACCTGGACAAGGAGACCGTCGATTTCATTCCCAACTACGACGAGTCGGAAAAGGAACCGACCGTTCTGCCGGCCAAGTTTCCCCATCTGCTGGTCAACGGCGCGGCTGGGATCGCGGTGGGCATGGCCACCAACATTCCGCCCCACAACCTGCGTGAAGTGATCAACGCCTGTCTGGCGTTCATCGACGATCCCGAGATCGGCATCGAAGGGCTGATGGCCCACGTACCGGGCCCGGATTTCCCGACCGCGGGTATCATCAACGGCGCCGCTGGGATCCTGGAGGCCTACCAGACCGGGCGCGGGCGCATCTTCATCCGGGCGCGTACCCACACCGAGTCGGATGGCAACGGCGGTCGCGAAGCGATCATCGTCACCGAGCTGCCCTACCAGGTGAACAAGGCGCGCCTGATCGAAAAAATTGCCGAGCTGGTGCGCCACAAGAAGATCGAGGGCATCGCTGAGCTGCGCGACGAGTCGGACAAGGATGGTATGCGCATCTACATCGGCCTGCGCCGCGGCGAAGTGGCGGAAGTGGTCCTCAACAACCTCTTCCAGCATACCCAGCTGCAGAGTGTTTACGGCATCAACATGGTTGCCCTGGTGGACGGCCAGCCGCGTCTGCTCAATCTGCATGACCTGATTGAATCCTTTGTCCGTCACCGCCGTGAAGTGGTCACCCGGCGCACCATCTACGACCTGCGCAAGACCCGCGAACGCGCCCACCTGTTGGAGGGGCTGGCAGTGGCGCTGGCCAACATCGACGAAGTGATTGCACTGATCAAGGCATCGCCCAGCCCGGCGGAAGCCAAGGTGGAATTGATGGCCCGCACCTGGAGTGCCGGCGTGGTGCCGGAGTTGCTGGCGCGTGCCGGTGGCGCGACCACGCGGCCCGAGGGGCTCGATGAGCGGTTTGGTCTGGTGGAGGAGAGCTACCAGCTCTCCGAAGCGCAGGCACAGGCGATTCTGGAACTGCGCCTGCACCGTCTGACCGGCCTGGAGCAGGACAAGATCGTCAGCGAGTACAAGGATCTGATTACGCTGATCGCCCAGCTGCTTGAAATCCTCTCCAACCCGGACCGGCTGATGGCGGTGATCAAGGAGGAACTGGTGGACGTGCGCGACCGCTTCGCCGACGACCGCCGCACCGAAATCATTGCCAACCGCTTGGATCTCACGCTGGAGGATCTGATCACCGAAGAGGATGTGGTGGTCACCCTGTCGCACTCCGGGTACGCCAAAATCCAGCCGCTGAGCGAATACCGCGCCCAGCGTCGCGGTGGGCGCGGCAAGAGCGCCACGGCGATGAAAGAGGAGGATTTCATCGACAAGCTGTTCATTGCCAACACCCACGACTGGCTGCTCTGCTTTTCGAGCCGGGGCAAGGTCTATTGGCTGAAGGTCTACGAACTGCCGCAGGCCGGACGCAACGCGCGCGGCCGACCCATCGTCAACCTGCTGCCCCTGGAGCAGGACGAGCGGATCAACGCCGTGCTGTCGGTGCGCGACTACGCCGAAGACCGCTTCATATTCATGGCCACCACCAACGGCACGGTCAAAAAGACGCCCCTGGTCGATTTTTCCCGACCGCGCAGCAGCGGCATCATTGCCCTCGATCTGGTGGACGGCGATCAGCTGGTGCGGGTCGACATCACCGACGGTGAGCGCGACATCCTGCTGCTGAGCGATGCCGGTAAGTCGATCCGTTTCAACGAGGGTGACGTGCGCGCCATGGGCCGTACCGCGCGCGGGGTGCGAGGCATGCGCCTGCAGCGGGGACAGAAGGTGATCGCCATGTGCGTCATCAACGACGAAACCATGGTGCTGACCGCCACCAGCCACGGCTACGGCAAATGCACGCCGGTCGAAGACTATCCGCGTCACGGACGCGGCGGTCAGGGCGTCATCTCCATCCAGACCAACGAACGCAATGGCGCGGTGGTCGGCGCGCTGCTGGTGCAACCCGAGCATCAGGTGATGTTGATCAGCGATGTCGGTACGCTGGTGCGCACCCAGGTGGACGGCATTTCGATCATGGGACGCAACACGCAGGGTGTGCGCCTGATCGCGCTCGGGGAAGAGGAACAGCTGGTGGGTATCGACCGCATTCTCTCGCTCGCCGGAGACGATGAGGAGGGCGACGACGAGCCCGTCGCCGACGACGCCGAATCCTGAGACAACGGTTTTATCACTATTCATACATCAAGGAGTTTTCATGGCACGGGTCTATAACTTCAGCGCGGGTCCGGCGATGCTGCCGGAAGAGGTGCTCAAGCAGGCGCAGGTGGAGATGCTGGACTGGAACGGCTGCGGTTCCTCCGTGATGGAGTTGAGCCACCGCAGCAAGGAGTACATCTCCATCGCCGAGCAGGCCGAGGCCGATCTGCGTGAACTGATGGCCATCCCGTCCAATTACAAAGTGCTCTTTCTGCAGGGTGGGGCGAGCAGCCAGTTCGCTGCCATTCCCATGAATTTGCTGCGCGGGAAAACCAAAGCCGACTACATCAACACCGGCGCGTGGTCCAAAAAGGCGATTGGCGAGGCCAAGCGCTACTGCACTGTCCAGGTGGCGGCAACCACCGAGGAGGGCAAGTTCACCCGCGCACCGGCGCAGAGCGAGCTTAAACTGGATCCCGAAGCAGCCTATGTGCACTACACGCCGAACGAAACCATCGGCGGCGTGGAGTTTCCCTACATCCCGGAAACCGGCGACGTGCCGCTGGTCGCCGACATGTCGTCCACCATCCTTTCCCGACCCGTGGAGGTCTCGAAATTCGGCATGATCTATGCCGGTGCCCAGAAGAACATCGGTCCTGCCGGTCTGACCGTGGTCATCGTACGTGAGGACCTGATCGGCGAGCCACTGGCCGATACGCCGACCATGCTCGACTACCAGTCAGCCGCAGGCAATGACTCCATGTACAACACGCCACCCACCTATGCCTGGTACCTGGCGGGGCTGGTGTTCAAATGGATCAAACAGCAGGGCGGTCTGCCGGCCATGGCAGAGATCAACCAGCGCAAGGCCGCCAAGCTCTATGCCGCCATCGACGGCTCCTCCTTCTACCAGAATCCGGTGGAGGTGGCTTCGCGCTCCTGGATGAATATTCCCTTCACGCTGCCTAATCCGGATCTGGATGCCGGCTTCCTGGCCGCCGCCAAGAGTGCCGGTCTGACCACGCTCAAAGGACACCGTTCCGTGGGCGGCATGCGCGCCAGCATCTACAACGCCATGCCGGAAGCGGGCGTCGATCGGCTGATCGAGGTGATGGCCGGGTACGAAGCCAACAACGGCTGAACTTGAACTTTCGGAGGGATGTGCCGCACGACGGCAGTCGGCGGCACCACTTTGCGTGAAACGGGACTATAACCATGTACAAAATTCTGACACTCAATAACATTTCTGTGGCGGGCCTCGATCGCCTGCCCCGTGAGCGGTACGAAATCGCTTCGGAAATTCAGCACCCGGACGCCATCCTGTTGCGCTCCTTCAAAATGCACGACATGGAAATTCCGCCGAGCCTTAGGGCCGTGGGCCGGGCCGGGGCGGGAGTGAACAATATCCCCGTCGACCGGATGACGGAAAAGGGGATCCCCGTATTCAACGCGCCCGGCGCCAACGCCAATGCGGTCAAGGAACTGGTTCTGGCGGGCATGCTCCTGGCGGCACGAAACCTGTTGCCAGCGGCACGGTTTGCTGAAGGGCTCACCGGCACGGACGCCGAGATCAACAAGGCGGTGGAGTCCGGTAAAAAGAATTTTGTGGGCTTCGAACTGCCTGGGAGAACCCTGGGGGTCATCGGGCTGGGTGCCATCGGCGTGCGGGTGGCCAATGCGGCCATGGCATTGGGCATGAACGTCATCGGTTACGACCCGGATATTTCGGTGCAACGGGCCTGGGAGCTTTCGGCCAACGTCAAGCAGGCCATGTCGGTGGACGATCTGGTGAGCCGGTCCGATTTTCTCAGCCTGCATGTACCGCTGGTGGACGGCACGCGCAATCTCATCAACGCCGATCGTCTGCGCCTCATGCGCAAGGGCGGCGTGGTGTGCAACTTTTCGCGTGACGGTATCGTGGACAACGACGCCATACTTGGCGCCATCGACAATGGCCATCTCTCGGGTTATGTCTGTGATTTTCCCTGCAACGCGTTCAAGGGCCACTCGCGGGTGATTGCGCTGCCGCACCTGGGGGCATCGACCAACGAGGCGGAAGACAACTGCGCCATCATGGTGGCCGACCAGGTGCGCGACTATCTGGAAGATGGCAACATCCGCAACTCCGTGAATTTTCCGGAAGTCGTGATGCCTCGTGGCGATGGATATCGGCTGGCAGTCGTGAATTCCAATGTGCCCAACATGCTGGGGCAGATTTCCACCGATCTCGCGCAGGCCGGTTTGAATATCATCGACATGCTCAACAAATCGCGCGGCAACATCGCTTACACGCTTGTGGATGTGGAATCGGAAGTACCCGCCGATACGGTGAACAAGATTGCCGCCATCGAAGGCGTATTGAGCGTGCGGACACTCTGAACTGAGGTGAACGGGTCATGAGCCAGCAAGATGAGTTGCTCTCCATTCGGGACCAGATCGACAACATCGATCGCGAGCTGCTGCGGCTGATCAGCGAACGGGCCGACTGCGCGCGGAACGTGGCCAGGATCAAGCTGCAGGCGCAACCCGACGACGCCGTTTTTTACCGGCCGGAGCGCGAGGCGCAGGTACTCCGCAAGATCCTGGACAAGAACCAGGGGCCGTTGGACAGCGAGGAGATGGCCCGGCTGTTTCGGGAGATCATGTCCGCCTGTCTGGCGCTGGAACAGCGGATGAACATTGCCTTTCTGGGCCCGGAAGGGACCTTCACCCAGATGGCGGCGCTCAAGCATTTTGGTCACTCGGTACGTACGGTTCCCTATCCGGCGATTGACGAAGTGTTCCGGGAGGTGGAGTCGCGCGCATCCCAGTACGGGGTGGTGCCGATCGAGAACTCAACCGAGGGCATGATCAACCACACCCTGGACATGTTCATCCATTCACCCCTGAAAATCAGCGGTGAAGTGGAGCTGCGCATCCATCATCACCTGATGGGGAAAATCGCAAACTTTAGTCAGGCGACCCAGGTTATTTCCCACCAGCAGTCGCTGGCCCAGTGCCGCAACTGGCTGGATGCGCACATGCCCCATGCCGAACGGGTTGCGGTCAACAGCAACGCGGAGGCCGCCAAGATGGTGCAGGAGAATCCCGCCTCGGCAGTTGCCATTGCCGGTGAGATTGCCGCCCAACTCTACGCACTTGATGTCCTGGCGCCCAACATTGAAGACGAGCCGGACAACACCACCCGGTTCCTCATCATCGGCAAGGACAAAGTGACGCCCAGCGGCAACGACAAGACCTCCATTCTCATGGCCGCCCACAATCGACCCGGTGCCCTCTACCGGTTGCTGGAACCGCTGACCCGCCACCGGATCAGCATGACCCGCATCGAATCGCGCCCGTCACGCCGCGGTATGTGGGATTACGTCTTTTTCATCGATATCGAAGGGCACGCCGACGACGCTAATGTATCGGCCGCGCTCAAGGAGCTCAAGGAAGAGGCCTCCATGCTCAAAGTACTCGGCAGCTACCCGGTTGCCGTGCTCTAGCAGATGGCGATCTGTTCCATCCCGCAACCGATGAGTGTGATGGCCGATGGCAGCCATTGAAAACCTTTGCGTCATCGGAGTCGGCCTGATCGGTGGATCGCTCGCCCGCGCCCTGCGCGAGGCAGGTTACTGCAGCCGGATTACGGGTTCCGGGCGCGATGAAAAGAACCTCCGGCGCGCTGTCGAGTTGGGGGTCATTGACGACTACCGTCTCTCCGCAGGCGAAGCCGTGCGGCATGCCGATATGGTGGTCGTGGCAGTACCACTCGGTGCCATACGCGGGGTCTTTGAAGCCGTCGCCGGCGAACTGAAACCCGGCGCCATCCTCACCGATGTCGGCAGCGCCAAGGGGAGCGTGGTTGCCGATGCCTGTGCAGTGTTCGGAGCGATGCCGCCCACCCTGGTTCCAGGCCATCCGATCGCTGGAACCGAACGCAGCGGTGTGGAGGCCTCCTTTTCAACGCTCTATCGCCAGCGGCGGATCATCCTGACGCCGGTGGCGTCCACCAGCGAGCAGGCGACAGCCGCGGTGCGTGCTATGTGGCAGGCCGCGGGTGCCGAAGTGGAAACGATGACCGTGGAGCACCACGACATGGTGTTGGCGGCGACCAGTCATCTCCCACACATGCTCGCCTATGTGCTGGTCGATGCCCTTTCCAGGCTCAAGGACAAGGATGAGATTTTCCGTTATGCCGCTGGCGGCTTCCGCGATTTTACGCGCATCGCCTCCAGTGATCCCACCATGTGGCGCGATATCTGCGTGGCCAACAAAGAGGCCATCGTGGACATGATTCAGAGTTTCCGCGAAGACCTGGACGAGTTGAGTCATGCGATCGAGCAGGCAGACGCGGCCCACGTATTCGATATCTTTTCCCGCGCCAAGGCGGCCCGTGACCGGTATGCAGATGGAGTCTGGGCACCGGATCTTCCGGGCGGCGAAAACTGAGAGTCCAGACATGACCCAATTCAAGGTGGCACCCGGCGGGGCACTGATCGGCAGCATTCGTGTGCCCGGTGACAAATCGATTTCACACCGTTCCATCATGCTCGGCGCCATCGCCGACGGTGAGACCCACATCACCGGTTTTCTCCAGGGCGAGGATTGTATTGCGACCCTCAAGGCATTCCGTGCCATGGGCGTCGACATCGAGGGGCCCGAGGCGGGAGTGGTGCGGATCAAGGGTGTGGGGGTAGATGGTCTGAGAGCGCCGGAAGGCGACCTCTACCTGGGCAATTCCGGCACCTCCATGCGCCTGCTTTCCGGTCTGATGGCGGGGCAGCACTTTGCCAGCACCCTCACCGGTGATGCCTCACTTTCGTCGCGCCCCATGAAGCGGGTGATCGATCCGCTGAGCCGGATGGGTGCCCGTATCGACAGCCACGGGGCGGGCACTGCGCCGCTGCATATTCACGGCGGCGGAAAGCTGCGGGGAATCCACTACGACATGCCGATGGCCAGCGCCCAGGTGAAGTCCTGCCTGCTGTTGGCAGGACTCTATGCCGACGGAGTGACCAGCGTCACCGAGCCGGGGGTCACCCGGGATCATACGGAACGCATGCTGCGAGGATTCGGCTACGCAGTCAGCACGGAAGGCGCAACGGTACGGAAAGACCAGGTACTGTTGCTCATGCCCGACCTTACCCGGATGCAGGTGAAGGTGGGTATTCATGAATCGGTCGTCGATCGCGTCCAACCCGGCCTGGTTGCCAAGATTACCCTACCCGACCAGA
>JBNLBB010000134.1:0-7444 GCA_050302415.1 Gammaproteobacteria bacterium
GAAAGAGGCGCAGCTGTGGACCCGATTCACCCACTCTCCGAGCGGCGGACGCACCGCCGATGCGGCAGCCTGATCCCGTGGGGAGGTGTTCATGAACCTGTTTTCACACCACGAGTTTCACGACCACGAGCAGGTCGTGTTCTGCCACGATGCCGCTTCCGGCCTCAAGGCGATCATTGCGGTGCACAATACCAATCTCGGACCTGCGTTGGGTGGCTGCCGCATGTTTCCCTACCTGGACGATGCAGCGGCGCTCAACGACGTGCTGCGGCTGTCGCGGGGGATGACCTACAAGTCGGCGCTGGCCGGGCTGCCCCTGGGGGGCGGCAAATCGGTCATCATCGGTGACCCGCTTTCGGGCAAAAGCGTGGCCCTGATGCGGGCCATGGGGCGCGCCATCGACCGTCTGGGTGGGCGTTACATCGGAGCCGAGGATTCGGGTACCGGGGTGGATGACCTGCTGGAGATGGCCCGGGAGACTGAGCACGTCAGCGGCATCCGGGAGCGGGTGGGTGCCCACGGGCCGCGCGACGGCGATCCTTCTCCGTATACGGCGTACGGTGTGTATTGCGGGTTGCGGGCCGCCGTGCAGCACCGGTTGGGTACCGATTCGCTCCAGGGATTGCGGGTGGCCGTTCAGGGCCTGGGCAGTGTCGGCATGCATCTCGCCAGAAGACTGCACCAGGCCGGTGCCAGACTCTGGGTGACCGATCCGGTTGCCGCGCGGGTGCAACAGGCGGTCGCCGACCTGGGGGCGGAGGCGGTTGAACTGGATCGCATCTACAGCGCCCCGGTGGATGTGTTTGCGCCCTGCGCCATGGGTGCGGTGATCAACGACGTCACCATTCCCAAATTGCAGGCGATGGTGGTGGCGGGTGCCGCCAACAATCAGCTGGAGGCGGCGCGGCATGCCGCGGAACTGCAGGCCAGGGGGGTGCTCTACGCCCCCGACTATGTGATCAACGCCGGTGGCATCATCGACATCCACTACGAACTGACCCGCGGGGAGGAAGCCGAAGAACTGGTGAAAATTGAAGGGATTGCGGAGACTTTGAGGGAGATATTCAGGGTCTCGGAAAAATCGGCTTTGACCCCCGCCCAAGTGGCCGACCAATTGGCGGAAAAAAGGTTTCTGAAAGGTTCGCTGGGCAGCCACGCCAGCGCGGCCTGACCATCGCCCGGAGGTCCCGGCAAACCGGGGCCTCCCTATCCTTAAAATCATAATGGTTATGTCTGGATATCCGTCAAGCGGATAGTGCCCTGCGCGTGCCGGAGATCAGGAAGTCTCCAAATAGTTTTCCCAATTTCGAAACCATTGACCAACGCCCCCGGTCATATGTCGCAAGAAAGCCAATCATGGCGCAGAATGGAATGGTCGCCCTGTCTTGGCAATCGTTCACAGAGCGTTCATCGATACTGGACTAGACTTGAAAGTACGATGCGTGCATCTGCTTCAAAATGAAGATCGTAAGGGGGTCTGAATCCATGAGCATATTCGAGCACTTCCAGGGCCGCTTCCAGGCCAACCAGCAGACCGAAATTTCATTGGAAGAGTACCTGGATCTGTGCCGGGAGGATTCATCGGCCTACGCCACGGCGGCGGAACGTCTGTTGATTGCCATTGGCGAGCCGAAGCTGGTGGATACCAGCAAAGACACCCGACTGAGCCGGATCTTTTCCAACAAAGTCATCAAGACCTACCCCAGCTTCGAAGGCTTCTACGGCATGGAGGATTCCATCGAAGCGGTGGTCTCGTTCCTCCGTCACGCCGCCCAGGGTCTGGAGGAGAAGAAACAGATTCTTTACCTGCTCGGTCCCGTGGGCGGCGGTAAATCGTCGCTGGCCGAACACCTCAAGCTGCTCATGGAACGTGTGCCGTTTTACGCGCTCAAGGATTCACCGGTCCATGAGAGTCCGTTGGGTCTGTTTGATGCCAATGAAGATGGTGCCCTGCTTGAAGAAAAGTACGCCATTCCACGCCGTTACCTGAACACCATACCGAGCCCGTGGGCCGTCAAGCGGTTGCAGGAATATGGCGGCGACCTCTCCAAATTCCGGGTCGTCAAACTGTGGCCTTCGCGGCTCAGCCAACTGGCGGTGGCCAAGACCGAGCCGGGCGATGAAAACAACCAGGACATCTCCAGCCTGACGGGTAAGGTCGATATCCGCAAACTCGAGGAGTTCGCCCAGGACGATCCGGACTGCTACAGCTTCTCGGGCGGCCTCTGCCTGGCCAACCAGGGACTGCTCGAATTCGTGGAGATGTTCAAGGCGCCCATCAAGGTGCTGCACCCGCTGCTTACCGCCACCCAGGAGGGCAACTACAAAGGGACGGAAGGGATTGCCGCCATACCGTTTGACGGTATTGTGCTGGCGCATTCCAATGAATCGGAGTGGCAGAGCTTCAAGAACAACCGGAACAATGAAGCCTTTCTCGATCGGGTCTACATCGTGAAAGTGCCCTACTGCCTACGGGTGACCGAAGAGATCCAGATCTACCGGAAACTGATAGCCAACTCCAGCCTCTCCGCCGCCCCCTGTGCGCCGGGCACCTTGAAGATGATGGCGCAGTTCGCGGTGCTCTCGCGCCTCAAGGAGCCGGAGAACTCGAGCATCTGGAGCAAGATGCGCATTTATGACGGCGAAAGCCTGAAGGATACCGATCCGAAGGCGAAGAGCCTGATGGAATATCGCGACTACGCCGGGGTCGACGAGGGTATGATGGGTCTCAGTACCCGTTTTGCCTACAAGATCCTCTCCAAGGTATTCAACTTCGATACCACCGAGATCGCCGCCAATCCGGTGCACCTGCTCTATGTCCTGGAGCAACAGGTGATGCAGGAGCAGTATCCGCCGGAAACCCAGGAGCGCTACCTGGAATACATCAAGGGTTATCTGGTCAATGAATACATCGAGTTCATCGGCAAGGAGATTCAAACCTGCTACCTGGAGAGCTACTCGGAGTATGGCCAGAACATTTTCGACCGCTACGTGACGTACGTGGACTACTGGCTGCAGGACCAGGAGTACCGCGATCCGGACACAGGCGAGTTTCTGGACCGTGGCGCGCTCAACGACGAGCTGGAGAAAATCGAGAAACCGGCGGGGATCTCCAATCCCAAAGATTTTCGCAATGAGATCGTCAATTTCGTGCTGCGGGCGCGGGCTGAAAACCAGGGTCGCAATCCCAACTGGACCAGCTACGAGAAGCTCAAGGCGGTGATCGAGAAGAAGATGTTCTCCAACACCGAAGAGCTGCTGCCGGTGATCAGCTTCAATGCGCGTGCGTCCAACGACGAAAACCAGAAGCATGAGGATTTTGTCAGTCGGATGATGGGGAAGGGCTATACCCGCAAGCAAGTGCGACTGCTCTCCGAGTGGTATCTGCGGGTGCGGAAAGCGAACTGATTGCGTGCGCCGGACAGGCGACAGCGGAGTCACCCGATGGCCATGATCATTGACCGCAGGCTGGATGGGCGCAACAAAAGCGCGGTGAACCGGCAGCGGCTTATCCGCCGCTACCGTTCCCATATCCGCAAGGCGGTCTCCGAAGCGGTCAACAACCGGTCGATTACCGATATCCAGTCCAGCGAACGGGTCCGGATTCCGACCAAGGACATCAGCGAGCCGATCATCCATCACGGTCAGGGTGGGATCAATGAGCGGGTGCATCCGGGCAACCGGGAATTCTCCACGGGTGACGAACTGGAACGACCGAAGGGTGGCAATTCCGGAGGGTCGGGCAGCAAGGCATCGGACAGCGGAGAGGGGGAAGACGAGTTCAGTTTCGTCATTTCCAAGGACGAGTATCTGGACCTGTTGTTCGAAGAGCTTGCACTACCCAACCTGGTCAAGACCAAGACCGTGCGTCACACCGCCGAACGGCTGGTGCGCGCGGGTTTTTCCAATACGGGCGTCGCCGCCAATCTCAATCTACCGCGCACCATGCGTCGCGCCAAGGGACGCAAGATTGCCATTGGCGCACCCTATCGCAAAAAGATCCGTGCCCTGGAAACCGAGCTGGAGCGGGAACTGGAGAAAAAGCCCAATGATGCGGAACGCATCCGGCAGCTTCGCGAAGAGATTCGGTATCTGAAACTGAGGGTTGAGGCCATTCCGTTTCTGGACAACCTCGATCTCAAGTTCAACGCCTACGTCAACCAGCCCAAACCGGTGACCCAGGCGGTGATGTTCTGTCTGATGGATGTGTCCGGCTCGATGACTGAAGCGACCAAGGATATCGCCAAGCGGTTTTTCATTCTGCTCTATCTCTTTCTCAGCCGCAGTTACGAAAAGATCGAAGTGGTCTTCGTGCGTCACCACACGACCGCCAAGGAGGTGGATGAAGAGGAATTCTTCTACTCGCGCGAGGCCGGCGGCACCATCGTCTCCAGTGCACTCAAAATGGTGCGCGACATCATCCGCGAGCGCTATCCCAGCGATGACTGGAATATCTACGCCGCGCAGGCCAGCGATGGGGATAACTGGGGTGACGATTGTGAGGTGTGCAGCGACCTGCTGGTCAACCACCTGCTGCCCAACATGCAGTACTACGCTTATGTCGAAATCAACAACAGCGAGCACCAGGGACTGTGGCGCGAGTACGAAAAGGTCGAAGAGCTGTTCGATCAGTTTGCCATGCGTCAGATCCGCCGCGCCGATGAGATCTACCCGGTGTTTCACGACCTGTTCAGGAGGCGGGACTGAGCATGGCGCGCGCACCCATCGCCACCGGTTCCGACTGGACCTTTGATGACCTGGAGCGTCTGAACGATGCCATCGCGCGCATCGCTCACGAAAAGTTTCACCTCGACACCTATCCCGTGCAGCTTGAGGTGATCTCCAGCGAACAGATGATGGACGCCTATGCCTCGTCGGGGATGCCCATCGGCTACCATCATTGGAGTTTCGGCAAACGATTCATTGCCACCGAACAGCACTACAAGCGCGGGCAGATGAACCTCGCCTATGAAATCGTCATCAACTCCAACCCCTGCATCGCCTATCTCATGGAGGAGAACACGCTCACCATGCAGGCCCTGGTGATAGCGCATGCAGCCTACGGGCACAACAGTTTCTTCAAGGGAAACTATCTGTTCCGTACCTGGACCGACGCGGCCTCGATTATCGACTACCTGATCTTTGCCAAACAGTACATCGCCAAGTGCGAGGAACAGCACGGCACCGAGGCGGTGGAACAGACACTGGATTCCTGTCATGCGCTCATGAACTTCGGCGTGGATCGCTATCGCCGGCGGAGCAAGGTCAAGGCCCTGGAGGACGAGGCCTTTGTCCAGGATGAGCGGCAACGGCAGTTGCAGCATCACGTGAATGAACTGTGGCGGCGCCTGGGCCTGCCCAACTCGCCAGACGAGAAACAGGAAGAGCAGCGGTTTCCTCCCGAACCCCAGGAGAACCTGCTCTATTTTCTGGAAAAGAACGCACCGCTGCTCCGCCCCTGGCAGCGCGAAGTGATTCGCATCGTGCGCAAGATTTCGCAATATTTCTACCCGCAGAAGCAGACCCAGGTGATGAATGAAGGCTGGGCCTGTTTCTGGCACTACCATCTGCTCTACGCGCTCTATGAAGAGGGGTCGATCACCGAATCCTCCATGCTGGAGTTTCTGCACATCCACACCAACGTGCTGGCGCAGCCGGGTTTTGATCACCCCTACTATTCGGGGATCAATCCCTACTCGCTGGGTTTCAAAATGATGATGGACATCAAGCGGATCTGCGAGGCGCCCACCGAGGAGGATCGGCAGTGGTTTCCGGAACTCTCCGGCAGTGATTGGCGAAAATCCATGGAATTTGCCATGCAGAATTTCAAGGATGAGAGTTTCATCGGGCAATACCTGTCACCGCGCATGATCCGCGATTTCCGTCTCTTTTCCGTGCTCGATGATGACAGTCGGAAGCATCTGAAAATCAGCTCCATCCACAACGAAGGGGGCTATCGCAAAGTGCGCAATCTGCTCAGCAATCAATACAACCTGAGCATGCGCGAACCCAATCTTCAGGTCTACAACGTGGATCACCGGGGCGACCGCACGCTGACCCTGCGCTACTTCCGTGACCAGCGCCGTCCGCTGGGTGAATCGACTGACGAAGTGTTGCGCCACCTGCATCTGTTGTGGGGCTTTCGGGTGGAGATCGAGACAGTGGACGAGCAGGGTCAGGCTGAAATCACCCACAGTTGCCCGGAAGAGCCCGACGTCGACTGACGCCCGTCGCTACGCGCCACCCTCCGCGCTCTGCAGTTTGACAGCTGCTGAGATTGCCCTCCATAATCGCCACCAGTTTCAGGTGTCCCGAAGGCATTCGCCGGAGGGATGAAACGGGAAGCCGGTGCGCCCCGACCCAATCAGGTCCCAGGGCAATCCCGGCGCTGCCCCCGCAACGGTAAGCGAGTTGCGGCGGATTCATCAGCCACTGCGCCCAGGCGTGGGAAGGCGATCCGCCCGGTACAGACCACTCGCGAGCCCGGAGACCGGCCTGGAACCTATGGTTCGGCATTGCGGCGGGCAATGGCAGGGCGTACCGGGCGTATCGCCGTATCTCTGCAACTCCATCCCCATTGCCGGTTTGGTCACCCATGAAATTTACGCGCGGGTGAGCGCGTGGGGATTTACACATGTATCAGCGATTTTCCGTCGCTGCGGTGCTGTTGTGCACCGCGTTCACGGCCGGTGCACAATCGGCAACCACGGACCTCGGATCGGTATTCGTTACCGCCACGCGCACGGCCCGGACCGTCGACGAGACACTGGCGCCGGTGACGGTCATCACCCGCTCGGATATCGAGTCCAGCCAGGCGCAGTCGGTGCAGGAGCTGCTGGTCGGGCGCCCCGGACTGACGGTGAGCAACAACGGAGGTGCCGGCAAATCCACCTCCCTGTTTGTACGCGGCACCGAATCCGACCATGTGTTGGTGCTGATCGACGGTATCAAAGTGGGTTCTGCCACCCTGGGCACCACCGCTTTTCAGAACCTGCCGGTGGAACTGATCGAGCGTATCGAAATCGTGCGCGGACCACGTTCCAGCCTGTATGGCTCGGAAGCGATCGGTGGCGTGATACAGATCTTCACCCGTCGGGGTGACGGCACGGCAAGACCCGAATTCAGCGTGGGCGCGGGTAGTTTCGGGAGCGCCACGGCCTCTGCAGCACTCAGCGGCGGCAACGACCGCTATCGCTACAGCGTGGGTGCCAGCACCCAGCGCACCGACGGCATCAACGCCTGTGAAGGAGACTTCAGCGCCGGTTGCTTTACCGTCGAGCCCGACAAGGACGGGTATGACCAGACCGCCGCCTCCCTGAGCGGTGGCTACACCTTCGCTGGCGGCACCGAACTCTCGGGGCGGATTCTGCGCTCTGCAGGCGACGTGGAGTTTGACGGGGGCTTTCAGAACGAGGGGGAGACAGTCCAGCAGGTGATCGGTGTG
>JBNLBB010000135.1:0-7416 GCA_050302415.1 Gammaproteobacteria bacterium
CTGCGCGAGGCATTCGCCGCCGCGCAGGCGGTGACCGCCCGATCACTGCAGGCGGCCGGACTCAGCGGCAAGGCGCTGGGTGAGGCACTGCAGCAAGCGCAACGCGATGCGATCGCGGCGGTGCTCGACACACGCAGGCAGGCAAAGCCCGGGTGAGTTCGGTTACACTGGCAGCACAACCTTCGGCGCGCCAGGAGTCACACCATGGGTAAACCGACGGAAGAAGAATTACGCCGCGCACTTGAAGCGGCCGGCAAGATGCGCGAACTGGGCAAAGATCCCTACCACGTCGCCAAGGCGTTGCTCAACGCCAACTACCGATTGCGGCTCATGGAAAAGGTGCTCAAGGCAGCCGACCGGTTTGTGGCCCAGGGTCAGTCGGTGCAGGCACATCGGGATCTGGTCTCCGCCATCCGTGAGGCCAAGGCGGCCGACGCACGCAGCGAAGGGCGCGACGCCGAACCCCTCTAGCCGGCCTCTCCGCTGTACAACCGGTCGATCACCTGGGCGTAGTGGTTCAGCACTTCCCTGCGCTTGATTTTCATGGTCGGCGTCAGCATGCCGTTGTCCACCGTCCACGGCTCCAGGGTGAGATGAAAACGCCGGATCTTGGCGTAGCTCGGAAACTCACGAATCGCGTGACGCAGCCGGTTGGTGACCGCACCGGTGACTGCCTTCTTGTGCAGCGCGCCCGGCGCCAGGGGATCGAGCCCCAGATCCTGGGCAAAGCCAGGCCACAGGTCGGCATTCAGCACAATGATCGCGGTGAGATAGGCGCGCCCCTCGCCCACCACCAGCGCCTGTTCAAACAGCGGATCGAGACAGAGGGCCATCTCCATGTCACCCGGCGGGATCTTCTCGCCGTTCGATAAAACCAGAATGTCCTTGATGCGTCCGGTGATGTAGATCTTGCCGTTGCGGATCTCGGCCTGATCGCCGGTGGCCAGCCAACCCTCGGGGTCGATCATGGCGCTGGTGGCCGAGTGGTTGTTCCAGTAGCCCAGCATCACCCCGGGGCTGCGTACCTGCAGTTCGTTGTCCTCGCCGATGCGCACCTCGATGCCGGGCAGCGGCGGCCCCACGCTGGCAGGTTCATTGTCGGCAATGTCATTGACGCTGATCACCGGGCTGGTTTCGGTCAGGCCGTAGCCCTGGATGATGGGCAGCGCCAGCCCGATGAAGGTGCGCGCAATCTCGGGCGGCAAAGCCGCCCCGCCGCTGACCGCCAGGCGCAGTCGTCCGCCCAGTTTTTCCTTGAGGGTGGCGCCCACCTTCTTTTCCAGAAAGGGCCAGAACAGCAGGCGCGGATGCCAGCCCCGACGCCCCTGCTCACGCTCGAAGCGGTACCAGCCCACCCGCACCGCGTAATTGAAAATACGGCGCTTGAGCGCCGGCCCCTTTTCCAACTGCTGCTGAATCCGCCCGTAGACTTTCTCAAAAATGCGGGGCACCGCAATCAATATGGTGGGACGCACGCTTTGCAAATCATCCGCCAACTGCGCCACGGACCGGGAAAAGGCGACGGCCGAACCGGACATCATCGGCAGATAGTAGCCAGCGGTGCGCTCCAGGGTATGCGAGAGGGGCAGAAAGGAGAGAAACAGGTCGGTGTCATGCACGGAAATCCGTATCAACCCGGCATGCGCCACCGACAGCATGTTGTGGTGCGACAACATCACCCCTTTGGGCCGTCCCGTGGTGCCCGAGGTATAGACAATGCTGGCAAGCTCCTTCGGTCGGCGATTGCTGCGCGCGAGCGGGCCGCCGGAGGGGGGCAGCCACTGTGCGGCGGAGACCACCTCCGCCACGGCGTGATCGGGATCCACATCGCCCACAATCACCACCCGCTGCAACGATGGACACTCCGCGAGCGCCGGCGCCAGCCGTTTCCAGTGGATCGCATCCTGCACCACCATCAGCTTCACTGCAGAGTCGCGCACGATGTAGGCCACGTTGTCGGGCCGGTCATCCATGTAGAGCGGCACCACCACCAGACCCAGGCCCTGAGCGGCCTGATCCACCGCCACCCAGTTGCGTCCATTGCGCAGCATGATGGCGATCCGGTCGCCCTCGGCCAGCCTCTCCCCGGCCAGCGCCGCCTGCCAGCGCGCCACGTAGTCGGCCATGGCCGACCAGGTGAGATCGAGCCACTCCTTACTGTCACGATCAAAGACGCGGTAGGCCACCGCATCCGGCGAGCGCCTCACCCTCTCCCGGAAGAGTCCGTCGAGGGTGAGGTGCTCGTTGGGGGTGATGATGTCTTCGGACAAGGGCCTTAGGGGGCTGCGGCGATGACCGAAGGATCAACTGTCCCGATGGGCAGCGGTGCGTTGCCGGTATTGGCCAGAAATGCCGCGGTCTGGGTCTGCATTTCGCTCAAGGCGCTGGCTGACGCGGTGGGATCCAACAACGAGCTGTGGCCCCCGGCCGAGAAGCGGACCCAAGCCCCCAGGTCGGATCCCGTGGTAACAGTTGCGTCATAGATGGTGAGCCCCATCAGCGTCGCCAGAGGATCGGTACCTGCCACCGGGGACGGTACCGTTCCGGCCGGCGCACCGGCAAATACATTGTTGGGGATCACCTGGTCGGGCAGGTTGCTGGCACCATCGCCAACCACCTCGAACAACAGCACACCGCGCCCGGTGGAGGCACCGATGGCGTGGTTGTTGGGATCGCCGCTGTCCACCAGCGTCTGGGCGGCGCCGAGGAACGACTCATAGTCGGCGGTGCCCTTGTCCACCCCATTGCCGGCCAGACCGCCGGCGATCACCGGACCGAAGGTGGGCGAGCCATCCAGGAGTTTGGCGATGCCACCACCCGGCATGCCGAGCACCGTGTCACTCACGCCCGGTTCGAGTGCGGCAAATACCGTACCCACCATGGCCCCGAGGGAGTGACCCACGTAATAGACATTGCCGCCGGCGGTGTCGAAATCCGCCCCGCCGCCATCCACATCCATGGCTGGCAATGCGGCCCGTAGTGAAAACAGATCGGCCACGGCCTGGCGCAGGTTGTCACGCGAGGTCATCAGACTGCGCAGGTTGATGAAGTGGGCGCCGGATGTGTCTTCGACTGTATCTGGGCCCAGCGCACCGGTCGTATTGTTGACCAGGTCCACGTAAAACGTGCGCTCGATGGTCGAATCAAGCGGATGCCCGCTGGGCAGTCCATGCAAGGGCATGTCAATGGCCACGGCCGCAAATCCCGCCAGCGCAAGCGCATCCGCAATGGCCAGGAGATTGGTGCGGTTGGCGGTAATGCCGTGCTGGAATATGACCACCGGCCAACCGGCACCGGGTTTGGTTTGACCACTGGTGCCATTCGGCAGGGTCACCAGCAACGGAATAGTCTGGTTGCCGGTCGAAGCGGGCAGCGGATTGAACTGCGTCAGGTTGAGATCCGTATCGCCTGCAAAAGCCGGATTTGCTGCGCGCCACCAATTGAACAGCGGGCCGGTATCGTTGACCCCGGTAGCGGCGGTCAGGTAATAGGGCAGGGTCAGCGAGCCCACGTAGACATCAGCAGCCCCCGGGCTGGGGGGACCCACAAAGGTCAGCGTGGTACCGATACTGGTTGGGTTCACCGCTGAGGTGGGCGCGGAAAGGTTGATGACCGTGCGCACGGTACCCAGCACTTCGGTTGTGGACTGGGTGATGAAACTCCAACTCAGCACGATATCGGCAGCCGCCAGATCGGTGATCGTGCTACCGACATCCGCGGTGATGGTGAACCCCTGAATCTGTGCTTCCGTGATGTTGGTGAGCTGACGCAGCGGCTCCAGGGCCTGCGCCTGTGCATCGGTAATGGCCGCAAACTGGCTCACACCGCCTCCATCCACCAGCGCATCGGAACTCTTGGCCAGGGCGTAGGTGAGTGGTGCCGTGGCGACGGTCCCATCGCTGCCCTTCAGTCCATCGGTGAGCGCCACCACATAGCCCGTTTTCGGATCGAGTGGTGCCATTGGCAGAATCACCAGCGTCGATCCGGTGGCATCCACGCTCGACAGGGTGGCGACATACTCCGTTCCCGGTGTCAGTTCGCGGGTGATCGAGGTCACGGCAAAGGTCGCCGCTGCACCGGAAGCGGCCACATCGTCTATGGTCGCTTCAAACACGCGGACGGTCGTCCCGGGAATCACCGTGCTCGCATCAATGGCACCGGAAAACCTGGCGCTGATCGGTGCCTGGGTCGAAAAACCATCCAGGGAATTGATGGCAACCTGCGGGTCGGTGAAATCGCCGGCATTCGTTACCGGAATATTGATCGTGCCATCCTGTGTGCCGCTGAACAGCAGATTGTTCGGGAACGGAATGATGCCCGCCGTGGGATCAAACAGCGGCGAGAAGCTGGTGGTGTTGATAGAGTCCTGTATATCCGTATCCGGATCGCTGCCCCCGCAACCGGCGGTCAGCAGCGCGGCCAGTCCCAACAGCCCCAGTGACGTTACACGAGAAATTCGTTGCATGATCATGTCCCGTCCTCCCTCAGAAGTTCCAGCGCACTTGGGCGCTGAGGATGTCGACCGTGGCATCGTAGGAACCGGTCAGGGTGTGCTGGATTGTCGGCACGGAGCTTTCGAACTCAGTATCCGATTTCGGATCGTTCACAATCAGGTGGGCGTAACCGATATCAATAGTCACGTCATCCGACGTCTGGAATCCGGCGCCGATGGCCAACCACAGCCGGTCGTCGTCCGGTACCCGTGGTGTGCGGTGGGCGGCGTCCGGCACCGGCGTCTGGTCCCAGGCAATACCACCACGCAGCACCGTGGTGTCGTTCAACTGGTAGTTGGCGCCAAAGGCAAGGCGCCAGGTGTCCTCGTAGGCCAGCGTGGTCACGGAATCTGGCTGTACCGAGTCATATTCGATACGCAACTCTTCCAGCGTGCTCCAACCGGTCCAGGTGGCATCCGCCATGAACGACCAGGTGTCGTTCATCTGGTGGAACCAGCTCAGCGACAAGGTCGCGGGCAGCGACACATCGGAAGTTACATCCGTATCCACAAAGTTGCCCGAGGCGGTCAGAAAGGCAGCCACTCCCGGTACCGTGAAATCCGATTCGCCTTCCACGTCGTGATCCACCTTGGAACGATACGCCAGGCTTACCCGAGTCTGGTCGCTGTACTGGTACAGAAGACCAAAATTGAAACCGTAACCAAGACTGTCACCGGTGATTTCCGCAAACCCATCCGTCTGTTGCGGCGCCAGCCCCAACCCGGCGCAGCTGGAGACCGGCAGCGCAGCCACGCAGATGCCGCCGAAATCGATGGCGGAGGTCAGGGTGACATCGATGTACTGCACACTGACCCCGAACCCGACCGAGAGTTGGTCCGTCGCCTGGTAGGAAAAGGCAGGGTTGATATTGATGACCTTCATATCCGACTCGACTGCGTGGTAGCGGCCCACCCAGTCATCGTCGAATTTGGTCGCCAGCCCGTACGGGGCGTTGATTCCGATGCCAAAATCCCATTTATCGTCGACCGGCATGGTGAAATAGACATTGGGCACGAACCCGGGCTGGTCCGATCCCGAATTGCTGCCGCTCAACGGTCCGCCGGTCGCGGCCGTCGACCCGTCATTCTCAAAATCGGCGCGCAGCATGATCAGATGCCCGGCCGCCTGCAGTTCCCGCCGTTCGAGCCGGCTCATGCCCGCCGGGTTGAACCACACGGCGGACGCCTCGCCGGCGTAGGCACCGCCACCCGCAAACGCGTTGCCCATGCCGGATGCGGAGTTCTCGACAATCGCAAATCCGGCGGCGTGCGCTGAATTGGCGATCAGTAGTGTCAGGGTAGTTGCGCCCAATCCCTGCAAAATCCTGGCGCGATATCTCATAAGGTTTGCCTCCCGATATGACGGCCTTGTGATTCCGGTTTTTGATTCTTGTACACCGAAGTCTGTCGTTTGTATCACACTCGGGGAAAGGAGAAAAACAGGATCGTCATGGGAAATGACCCGCGTCGAACTTCCGTGTCGGTGGCGCCGAGAAAGCGCCCCGAATTACCGCAACGCAGCAATCCAGCGCTTAAGAATTTGCCGCGGCTGCAGCCAGCGCAGGGTGAACCACCATCCGGTCAACGCGCCCGCTGCATTGGCGGTGGCATCCCAGGGATCGGCATAGCGGTAACCGGTCAAACCCTGCGCCCACTCCAGTGCCACACCCAACCCGATCAGTGCCACCACACTCAGATTGCGGTGTGGGCGATAGGCATCGTGAAACAGCACCATCAGCACCGCATAGGCGCCGGTGTGAAACACCTTGTCCGACCAGCGGAAATCGGGCAGCTGCGGATTGGGCATCAGAGAACCGATCACCACCACCCCCAGTGCCGTCCACGCCATCACCCGCCAGCAGAGCAGTAGGTGGCGGTCCATCCGTTGCGGATCAGACATAGATGGCGAACAGCAGCGCACCCAACGCCAGGCGGTAGACCACAAAGGGGAGCATGCTCATGCGGTCGAGCAGGCGCAGAAAAAAATGGATGCAGAGAAAGGCACTCACGGCGGAGACCACCACGCCGAGCACCAGTGCCAGCCAGTCCACACCGACGTCCTGTTTGACCAGCTTCAGGGTCTCCAGTCCACCCGCCAGCACGATGACCGGAATGGCCAGCAGAAACGAAAAACGCGCCGCCGCCTGGCGCTTCAATCCGAGCATCAGGCCGGCGGTAATCGTGATGCCCGAGCGCGACGTACCCGGGATCAGCGCAATCGCCTGGGCCACACCGATCACCAGCACATCCACCCAGGTGAGTCCGGTTTCGGACCGGTTCTGCCGCCCGCGCACATCGAACCACCAGAGCGCCAGTCCAAACACCATCGTCGTCGTGGCGATGATCAGCGGTGAGCGCAGATAGGTCTCCACCAGATCACTGAACAGCAGTCCGCAGATGCCCACGGGAATCGTACCCAGCAGCACCCACCAGGCAAGGCGGCTGTACTCGGTGTGCCGGCGCGCCACCACCGAGCCCACCCAGTCGCGGGTCATCAGCTGCAACTCCTGCCGGAAATAGAGCGTGACCGCGATCAGCGTACCGAGATGCACGGCGACGTCAAACGCCAAACCCTGGTCGTCCCAACCCACCAGATTGGGCAGCAGAATCAGATGCGCCGAACTGGAGATGGGCAGAAACTCGGTCAGCCCCTGCAGCAGGGCGAGCGCAATGACGTGAATCAGATCCATGCAGGCGACTCCCGGTCCGCGTGTGGGTTACACAGGTTCATTTAAAGTCTCCCCCGTAGATCGCGGGCAAACCCGCTGGGTGGGTGGTCCACGCCTTTGCTCAATGCCATCACCTTGAAACGCTCTCCCATCTCACCGGGCAGGGTCAGCAGTTTGATCTGGCGCGCCAGCTCCAGTTGCGCCTGCAGGTCGGGCACCGGCATCGCTTCGGCCCGCTGGGTGATACCGCTGTTG
>JBNLBB010000136.1:0-7385 GCA_050302415.1 Gammaproteobacteria bacterium
CAACGTGGATCGATCCGGAACCAAAGGGCGCGGAGCCCAAAGCAACCCCGACAATCGCTTTGCCTCCCACACAAGAGAAGCGGTGGATGATGGGTGGCCGCGCGATATTCCCGTTTCCCGCCCGGAGACGACCACTTTTGTCGATTCCGCACGCAGTGCCATCACCCGGAACCAGTCACCGGATGTGCCCTTCGACCGTTCCATCAATCCTTATCGCGGTTGCGAGCACGGCTGCATCTATTGCTACGCCCGACCCAGCCATGCCTGGATTGATTTGTCGCCCGGACTCGATTTTGAAACGCGCATCGGCATCAAACCCAACGCGCCGGCTCTGCTGCGCGCGGAACTGGCCAGGCCGGGTTATCGCTGTGCGCCCATTGCTGTGGGTGTCAACACCGATGCCTACCAGCCCCAGGAGCGGCGTCTGCGCATCACCCGGAGTGTGCTGGAAGTGTTGTTAGAGACGCGACACCCGGTGCTGCTGATCACCAAATCAAGTGCGATCGAACGCGACCTGGATCTGATTGCCGATCTGGCGCGTGATGATCTGGTACGGGTCACCGTGAGTGTCACCACCATGGACCGACAACTTGCCGCCACCATGGAGCCGCGTGCCGCGGCGCCGCAGCGGCGTATCGAGACCATCCGCAGACTGGCTGGGGCGGGCATCCCGGTGGGCGTCAATGTGGCCCCCGTGATTCCGGTATTGACCGACCCGGAGATCGAACACATTCTCGAAACCGCGCGCGCCGCGGGCGCGGTATACGCCGAGTGGTTGCTGCTGCGCCTGCCGTTGGAGGTGCGTGGTCTCTTTGACGAGTGGCTGAAAATCCACCACCCGCTGAAGGCCGATCACATCTGGTCCAGGATTCGTGACGTACGCGACGGTGCGGACAATGACACCCAGTTTGGCCGCCGCAGCCGGGGCACCGGCGATTACGCGGCGATGATCGCACAGCGTTTTGCGGTGGCGCACAAGCGGCTGGGGTTCAGCGGGCTGCCAGAGCCCAGATGCGACCTCTTCCGGCAGCTGGACCCGTCGGGGCAGATACCTCTGATCTAAGGGGCTACCGGGGAAGCCCCACACCGCAACCGGACCAACCCAGGGACAGACAACCTCCCCAGCCGGCACGCGATCCTGGTGGGGGTGGTTGTCAGGCCGGCAGCGCAACCTGCTGGCCAGGGGGCATGTCCGCTTAGTTGCGCCCGGCCATGACCCCACCGTCGGTGTCCCAGACGGCACCCGTCACCCAACCGGCGTCGTCGCCGAGCAGGAAGGCGATAGCCCGAGCTACGTCCTCCGGTGTGCCGATGCGGCCAATGGGATGGAAGTCGTTGAAGGTGGCGAGTGTCTCATCGACCTTTGCCGGTTCGATGAATGCCTCGTAAATCGGCGTCTTCACCACCGCCGGCGATACGGCATTCACCCGAATGTTGAAGTCGGCCAGCTCCATTGCCATGTGTTGGGTGAGGGCATGCAATCCCGCCTTCGCCATGGAATAGGCGGCAGACGGCGTGGCTTTGACGGCCTGTTTTGCCCACATCGAACCGATATGAACAATCGAGCCGCCGCCATTGGCCGCCATGTTCCTGGCCACGGCCTGCGAAATGAAGAACAGGGCGCGATTCAAATCCAGGTAGGTGTCATAGTCGCTGACGGTGTGTTCGATGAATGGGGTTGGATTGAAGTAACCGGCCGCGTTCACCAGGTAGTTGATGGGGTGCCCGTGGTGGTTGGCAAAGGCAATAATGCGTTGTACGTCATCCGGGTTGTAGAGA
This sequence comes from Gammaproteobacteria bacterium, assembly GCA_050302415.1. Lineage (GTDB taxonomy): Bacteria > Pseudomonadota > Gammaproteobacteria > JBNLBB01 > JBNLBB01 > JBNLBB01. The sequence continues at coordinate 1,780 of JBNLBB010000136.1, forward strand.
TCGGCCTGGAGGCCTTCCACCTGGCCCAATGCGGACAGCTCGGTTTTGGTCCGGTTCAGTTTCTCCAACGACTTGCCGACGATCGCCACAGGGATGTCGCGTTCCAACAACAGTTTGGCGGTGGCCAGTCCTATGCCACTGGTGCCGCCCACGATCAGGGCCAGGGAGTGATTCACTGTGTTCATCAAATTGCCTCAACAGGTAGTGGTCAGTGGGCGCAGTCTATGCACTTGGCTAACCCGTCGGGCAGTAGGCACAATGGGGTAAGTAAGGTACTTATGGGTGTAGATTGGTGAGCAGCAAGGGAAAATATTTTTCCAGAAAATCGGCGCCCGAGCGGAGTGCGCGAATGGTGGAGACCATTTACGGTTGCAAATGGTCGCTGACGGTGTATCAGCTTCTGGCGAACGGCATCAACCGGCCGGGAGAGATGGTGCGCAGCGTCGAGGGGCTGACGACGAAGGTGCTCAATGAGTGTCTGCGCAAAAACCTGGAATTCGGCATCATTGATCGTATTGCCTACAACGAAATCCCGCCGCGGGTGGAGTATGTGGTGACGCCCTTCGGCAGCCGCTTTATTGAAATTCTGGATGGGCTGGAACAACTTCAGCGCGAGCTGGAAACTGAGTCGGGGCGGGCGGCTGATACCTAGCGTGCCGGAGCCGCTGATTCGCTGGCAAGACGCCGGCGTTCGGGGTCGATTGCCGCGGTGATGAAGCTCATAAAGGTAGTGATGCGGGCAACCTCCCGCAGTGCCGGATGGGTAAGCAGCCAGCCGCCGCCCCCGGCATCGCGGAGAAAGCAGGATGGAAAGGCGATACCCATTCACGTAACGCCGCCAATTGGATCATCAGGCTGTCGCTGCACAGTGCTATGTTGGATGCCAGGGAAAAGCGCTCGAAGCGGCCAGTTTCAGTCCCCCAACCTCTCTAGTCAGATAAGGCTCTTCTAGGTGCCCGCCAATCGGGTCCGATCCGCGTCCACGGCTTGCGCCATGAACTGCATAAACGTGCTGACGCGGGCCACCTGGCGAAGCGAAGGATGGGTCAACAGCCAGCATCCCGCCGCTTTATCCGTAAACGGACCAAACAGCCGCTTCAATCGCCGTTCGTTGTCGCCCAGAAAACAGGGCAGCAGCGCGATGCCCATCCCTTCGCGTACGGCACCGAGTTGGATCAGCAGGCTGTCACTGCGCAACGCGATCCGCTGGCCGCTCGCGTAACGGGTCATCCACCGGGAAGGGCCGATAGTCGCCAGTTCCGCACCGAAAGTGACCACTCGATGTTGCGCCAGGTCGGCGGGCTGTGTTGGGCTGCCATGACGGCGAAGATAACTGCCTGCTGCGTAGACGGCCCAGCCGATGCTCCCCAGGTTGCGGCCAACCAGGTGCTCCGGTGGCCTACTGGTGGGACGGATGGCGATGTCCGCTTCGCGTCGCGTGAGATCAAAGAGCAGATTTCCCACGGATACTTCCAACTGGATATCCGGCTGCTCGCGCTGGAATGCGGCGAGGTGCGGTTGCAGAAAGCCGACCATCAACTCTTCGGTCGTCGTCACCCGCAGGGTGCCGGATGGACGCAGGTCCTTGCCCGCGAGGCGCAGTTCCGCTGCCGCCACCTCGTGCTCCACCTGCTCGGCCGAGGGCAGCAAAGTTTCGCCTGATTCCGTGAGTTGGTACCCGGTGGGCAGCCGTTCGAAGAGTCGCACACCGAGTCGCTCTTCCATGGCGTTGAGGCGGCGGTAGACCGTGGTGTGGTTTACCCCCAGGCGGCGGGCCGCCGCCGTCAGGTTTCCCTCCCGGGCTATGGCCAGAAAGTGGCGCCAGTCGTTCCAGTCGGTAGATTGCATATTTGCAAAATATGAATGCAATAAAACAGATTTATCTGCATTCAAGCAAGTTATAGCCTACTTGGCAATCCCACCCATACAGGAGAATGCCGTCATGATTGATTCCCGCACCGCTCCCTATGCTGCACTGTTGCTGCGTATCGCCTTGGGCGTGATGTTTCTGGCCCACAGCGTCTATCTAAAAGCCTTTGTGTTCACCCTGCCGGGTACGGCGCAGTTTTTTGCCTCTATCGGTCTGCCCGGAGTACTCGCCTACGTGGTGTTCACCGCCGAGGCAGTGGGCGGTGGCTTGCTGCTTGCCGGGTACCGTACCCGCATGGTGGCAGCGCTGCTGGTGCCGATTCTGCTGGGTGCCGCCTGGGCGCACTGGCCCAACGGCTGGCTGTTTACCGCGCCCAATGGTGGTTGGGAGTACCCGCTGTTTCTGGCGGTGGCATCCAGTGCCCTGGCGCTGTTGGGCAATGGCGCCTACAGCGTTGAGCGGCGCGCCGCAGCGTAGTTCTGTGAACACAAAGGAGATCGGCCATGAACGCCTCGCAACTCACCCTTGTCAGTCACACTCTGTGCCCCTACGTGCAACGGGCGGCCATTGTGCTCGCGGAAAAAGAGATTCCATTTGTCCGCGAGTATGTGGATCTGTCTCACCCTCCCGAGTGGTTCTTGAAACTTTCGCCATTGGGACGGGTTCCGCTCCTGATCGTCGACGGCCGCGTCCTGTTTGAGTCTGCCGTTATCGTCGAATACCTCGACGAAGTGACACCGGGGAGCCTGCATCCGGATGATCCCTTCGAAAAGGCGCGCCACCGGGCTTGGATGGAATTTGGTTCGGCGATCCTCGACAATATCGGCCTGCTCTATTCTGCGAAAACAGAGGAGGCCTATATTGCGGCGCGAGCGGAATTGATCGGTCGGTTCAGCCGGCTGGAATCCGAGCTTGGACGCGGTCCCTATTTCTCGGGGATCCGGTTTCGAATTGTTGATGCAGTATTCGGCCCGATTTTCCGATACTTCGATCTGCTGGATCACTATTGGGATGAAACACTGTTCATAGGTCTGCCCAGGGTGACTGCTTGGCGCTCAGCTCTGTCGGCACGAAAATCGGTAATAGAGGCGGTGCGCCCGGACTACGTGGATGAGTTGCATCGATTTGTTTTGAATCGGGCAAGCCATCTGAGTGCCATGGCGCAACACCTGGTCGCCTCGGTCTGAATGTGCCGGTGGGCACCGGTGTGCCCACCCGGTCCTGTCTGTGGGATCAGCGGCAATCAAGCCGCATGCGGATCTGGTTTTGGTGCGTCGCCTCATGCATCTCTTGTCCGATTTCTGTGAACCCATACTGGTTGTAGAACCGTCTGCCGATTCGGTTTTCCTCGAACACATTCAATCTCAGGACCGGGTGCAGGGAGGCCGCTTGGTCCATAAGTGCCCGTCCGACTCCTTGACCTTGAAACTCCGGATGGACAAAAAGGCCGCCTACTTCGTGGTCTATCAAAGCGATGAAACCGACCACTCGATTACCGTTGTCATAGACCCAGGTTTGCGCGAGCTGCAGATGGGATTGAGCGATGAGTTCTCGTTCGGCGATCAGAAATGTCTTGTCGAGGAAAGGATGCGCCAGCCGTGAAGCGAAATACCAGCACTCCAGTACTTCGTCCAAGTCGGAATGTGTGTAAGCTCTGATCACCTTCCTGTTCTACCGTTCTACCCTGTCAGGTACCCAGAGATCCCCCAAACTGCAACACCAGAACGCCTGCCATCAACGCCAGTAATCTGCGCAGCCAGCGTCGGTAGGAGTCAGCGTCTATTCTTTTACGAAGTAGCAGGCCGACTCCGACAGCGACCGCGGCGACACCGGCATACGGAAGTGTGGCCATAATCGTATCCGTTCCAAAATCATGGGCGGTGCCGAACACGGCCATCTGGGTCAGCTTTCCGGCGAGAAAACAGAGGTTGAAGAGCTGAATCATGGAGGTGGAGCCGAGCCCTGATTCCAGGGCAAAAATCAGCAGGATGGGAACCATGACATTCACCGCTCCGGCCGAGACGCCGGCGGCCGTCCCAAAGATGACATAGGCAGTCCATGGTCGCGTTGTGATCCACCCCAGATGTCCTACCGGGATGCGGTGCTGGTTGAGGTAGAGCAGAATAATGGCTGCCAGAAAGAGGCGGAATGGCGAGGGATCGAATTGAATGAGCAGCAGGCTGCCGATGGCGCATCCCACCGGTACGAAAAACGCGAGTGGCCAGTGGCGTCCGATGCTCTCACGCCACTGGCCCCCGTAGAGGATACTGATCAGGTTGACCGCGACGGTGGGTACCAGGGTAATAATGACCGCCGTGCGCACGTCCCACACTGCCGCAAGCATGGGGGTTGAGAGCATGGGAAAACCAATGCCGACGGTACCGTGTACCAGACCGGCGAAGGCAAAAATGAGCGCCACCAGAAGCCAAGCCGCCAGATCTGTTGTTGATTCCGTCATCACTCCTGAACTTCCGCAAGGATTTGTATGCAGCATTTGAAGTATGCAGCCAGTTCCCGGCTCAGGCCACTCGGGGTCACGATGGCCTTGGGGGGGGTGGTGCTATTGGCCGGCTGCACAACTGTGTTGAATTCCCTGTCCTCCACAGCGGACGGTGGGGACCTGGATCTCGCGGAGCTGGCACATCACGAAAGACGCCATTCGGCTGCGGTCTCGTTGCTGGACGCTCTGCTGCAGGTGAATCCAGACAACGCCCGAGCCCATCTTTTGCGTGCCGAAGCCCTGTTTGATATGGGACGGTATGAAGAGGCGGAGCTGTCTGCGGCGCGTGCCCGGCAGTTGGATGCCCAACTGAGCAGAGCCTACGCGCTGCGGTGGGGTGCGTATCTGCAGCAGTGGCAGCTCTCTGCCGAGGCAAAGGCCGCGGTGGCTGCGGCGCTCGATGCACTGAAGTCACGCCCGTCGCTTTCGTTGGCTGAACGCGAAGCCCTGGTCAGAACTTACCTGATGCTGCGTGATTTCGAGAGCGCCCACGCGGCGCTGATGGAGCTGATCGACGCGATCGACAAGCCAGAGCAGCATGACGCCCTGCCCGATCTCCTGTATGCCGCATTGATCGATCAGCCGGATGCGGCGCTGAAGCGCCAGGTGGCGGAGCGGTTTGTGCTGCTCTTTCCGGATCACACGCAGACGCCTCTGGCGGTACGCACCTGGCTGAACCAGGTGGCGCATGATGACCGCGATGCGGCCGCCGTGCTGGCTGCCGGGCAGCTGGCGGCGGCAGCGGCGCATCCTCTCTGGTTGCAGGGTGTAGCCGAATGGATGGTGATTTTTGAACGGGTCGATCCCGCACTTCCCGATCTGTTGGCGGAAGCCCATCCCCTGCTGCCTGAGGAACCCGGCTATCGCGACCCCTACGCGGTGACCCCCATGCGCAGCCGCAGCGACTACTGGTACTACCTGGAAGCGCGGGCGCGCATTCTGCTGGGCGACAGCGATGGTGGACGCTCGCTGCTGGAGGCCAGGTTGGCGGACGGCATGGATGCCGGTGAACTGCATTTTCATCTGGGCAAACTGCGGCTGCAGGCCGGTGATCCCTACGCGGCTGATCTGCTGGCCGGTGCGATGGTTCGTACCCCGCGCTACGCCGACGGCGAAACACTGCTGGCCGAGGCGCTCGGGGTGTCCGCCGAGCCTGCGGCACTCAAGGCGCGCTATCGGAGTGGGGAAATGCCCTGGTTCACCGACGTGACCGAGCGCGCGGGACTGCAGAACCTG
>JBNLBB010000137.1:0-7322 GCA_050302415.1 Gammaproteobacteria bacterium
GGTGCCTGTTGCTCCGCAGGGGGTTGTCGGTTCTCGCCATTGGGGAAGTGGCAATGGTATTTGCCATCCTGGGTATCCTGGTGGCACTGGTTTTTCCCGTGGACAACTTCAGTTACGTGGCGGCTTCTATTGTGCAAAATGGCGTGGCAGCGGCTCAACCGACCCAGTCGCGCGTGGCTGAACATCATTCACTGCATGGAGCCTTTCCCGGTCCGGGCACAGTACCGGTAGCGTCCTTGCAGGCCCGTGCCGCGGATCGGCATATCCGATCGATCACTCATGGGGAGGGTGGACGTGTCGTCATCACGTTCGATACAAGGGATATTGAGTGGGGTTGGTCGTGGTGGCACGGCCTTCTGGCGATAGACTCCAATGATCTGACGGGTCAAACCGTGGTGCTTGTCCCTTCAATGGTGGAGGGGGCTGTCGTCTGGGACGAGTGCACTGAAGGCACGGTGCCGAAACGCAATCGCCATTTCAAATGTTCGGGTCACAGGTAAGGTTTCAACCCGGCGTCTCTGACCTCAAAACCATCAGCGACCATGCAAAATACGTTCGACTTGATCTATCCGCTTATTGTTCTTGGTCTCTGGATTTTGTGGACTTTTTTCAGTCCGACACGCTATAACCATGGAATCCTGGTCGCTTTCATGCTGCCAATTGTTTCTCTGCTGGTGCTGCTCACTTTTGTGGTGCTGGGGATCTCCAGGATTGTCGTCTACCCGTTGTTTGTACTGGTGGGTCGTCGGGCAAATTACAACCGGGCGGTGGAGCGGATTAAAGCCAGGCTGTGGCAGTGAGGGCAGCTATGGTGTACCAGCCAGTGAGTATGTGTTGCCTACGGATTGGTCTTACCAGCTGGTAGGGCGCAGACGTAGCCAGGTCCTTTAAGTTCCGTGGAAGGTATCGCCAAAAGGTTGTGCGTCATCGACGATGAATCTACGGCCAATTATAGGTGAGTGAATAGCCTGTTTCAGCGGATTCATATCAAGGAAAGACATTATGAGAAAAGAGTTTGGTCAGGAGTTACGTAGCCAATTTACGGCGGCCATGAAACAACAGCTACCCGATTATCTTCCGACCAAAGTGGTGTCGAACTACTTCTGGCCCGGCGATCGCCCCTTTGTTCGGGAAATTAGGGACAGACTCTGGTGCTGGGTGGTACTCAGCCCGGGAAAAAGAGATCTGTACGAAGAATTTCACGTGCTGATTGGCTGGTCCGAACTGGCCCGATTTCCGGAATGCAATGCGGTACCCGCGCCGCCGTTGGATGGTGCGGAATTTACCGTGCCAGAATATCTGTTCCATGTCGGAGAATTGGCTACCCCCCGCAAGGCACAATGGGTGATCCAAAAAACCAAAGCCGCCCGTTCAACGGCCGATTTTCAGGCGATGTTGGACCCAATCCCCAAGCAGTTGGCCAAAGAGCTGGTGGCTGCCCAGATTCCTGCCGCCATGGAGTGCCTGCTGAGTCTCGGAATACCTTACCTGCAGAAACTGGCAACAGCGAAAGCATCCCGTACCTGAAGCCGATGAGGGGAAACCCGCCGGTATCCACTCTCCACTTTCCGCGCTTCGGTTACCCGGTGATACTGGGCCGTACTCACCGATCCGGAGATCCAATGCCATGAGCAGCCAAAAGTACGACAGTGGTATGTGCGTGCGCCGCGAAGTCCTGGGCGATGCCTACGTCGATAACGCCCTTAACTCAGCCACGGATTTCACCCGGCCACTCCAGGAGCTGCTGACCCAAAACTGCTGGGGCGAAATCTGGACCCGAGAGGGATTGCCCCTGCGCACCCGAAGCCTGGTCACCATCGCCATGCTGGCCGCGCTCAAAGCACCCGCTGAGCTCAAGGCCCATGTGCGGGGTGCCCTGCGCAATGGGTGTAGCGTGGAGGAGATACGCGAGGTGCTGTTGCAGGCTGCGGTCTACTGTGGGGCGCCTGCGGGAATTGATGCCTTTCGCGCGGCGCGGGAAGTGATTGAAGCGTGGCAGGTGGAAGAGTAGGTCCCGACGGGCCATTGCGCGGTACTGCCTGCGACCAGACAACAGAGGGTTATCCCCACCCTCCGGATGCTTCCCCAATAAAATTTCTTGATTAGCGTTCCCGGTTCCGTTTGCGCATCGTTGCGGTACTCGGTTCGGTGATCGGGTGACCGCCAATGGTCTGTGCACGGATGGGTGCTGAGCAGGAGTTGCGGTGAAGTATGAGCGGAAAGATATTCTCGGGATTAGTGGCCCTGGTTGCCGTGATTGCGGGCTGTAGCGGCGAGCCACCAGGCACGGCCACGGACGGCGCATCCACAACCGTCACCCAACCTGCCCGCAACGATTCCGCGACCGTACCGAATACAGCCGAAACCGGCTTCGAACGCCTGGATGGTTATACCCTGTGCGGGAGCCGATGGCGCAACTGATCCTGGTCGATGACACCGAACACCTGACGGCCTACATCCGCTGGGTCACGGCATCGAGTGCCGGTGAGGTCAGCGAAACCCTGCCGTCAGCCTGGGCGGACGAGCACATCGTGGCGAACCTGCAGCGGATGCTGAGCGGGAGCTGGACCCTGTACCGCGGCAATGGCTACGAAGAGATGGCCCGTATCGATTGAACGGCTTCCCTGCCGATGACCTGTTGAGGTGATGCCCGCGGTGAAGTCGCAATGGGTTAACCTACACGTTTTGCAACCCCGATATCCCTGATGCGCCAAGAGTGGAATGCCGACCAGTACGCCCGCGATGCCGGGTTCGTCCCGCAGCTGGGAAGACAGCTGCTCGAGCTGTTGCAACCGCAGCCGGGTGAGCGCGTACTCGATCTGGGGTGTGGCGATGGCGCACTGACCCGGGAACTGGTTACCGCTGGTTGCGAGGTGCTGGCCATCGACCGCAGCGTGAGCATGGTGAACCGGGCCCAGGAACGCGGTATCCGGGCAGAACTGGGTGATGGCGAAGCGCTGGCGTTTAATGCCGAATTCGACGCCGTATTCAGTAATGCAGCGTTGCACTGGATGCTGCAAGCCGAGCGGGTGGTGAGTGGGATCTGGCACAGTCTGAAGCCGGGCGGACGGTTCGTTGCAGAATTCGGGGGTGCCGGCAATGTGCAGCAGGTGGTCCTGCACCTCACCGGTGTTCTCGCTGAACGGGGCATCGATGCCCGGACCCGCAATCCCTGGTACTTTCCCACCACCGCCCGGTATCGGGCTCTGCTGGAGAATGCCGGTTTTTTGGTATCCCACCTGGAGCTCTTTCCCCGTCCGACCGCGGTAGGCAGGGAGCTGCTGCCCTGGCTGCGGACCTTCTGCGGTGCGTTCGTCATGGATCTTGGGGAAACAGAACGTGAAGCGATCTATGGTGAACTGAGCCACCGGTTGGCACCCCATCTGCGTGATAACGATGGGGTCTGGCACGTCGATTATGTCCGCCTGCGCCTGCGGGCGGAAAAACCCTGATTCGGAGCTTACGATATGTTTGCGGTCATTTTCCGGGCCACCACCGCCCACCTCGATGCGGAGTACGCAGGGACGGCGACCCTGATGCGCGATCTGGCGATGGAGCACTATGGGTGTACCGGTTTTCACTCCATCATGGAAGGGGACCGGGAGGTGACCATCTCCTACTGGCCGAGCGAGGAGGCGATCCTGGCCTGGAAGCAGAATGCGGAGCACCAGGCGGCTCAGCAGCTGGGTCGTGCGCGATGGTACCGGGACTATCAAATCGACATCGTGGAAGTCAGGCGCAGCTACGAGTGGAGCGCCGCATGACCATTTGGGTGGATGCCGACGCCTGCCCCAAGGTGATCCGGGAAATCCTGTTCCGTGCCGCTGAGCGGCGCCGAGTCCACGTGGTGCTGGTGGCCAATCAGCTGTTGCAGACGCCCCGGTCACCGTTCATCCGTGCAGTCCAGGTACCCAGTGGTTTTGATGTGGCGGACAACTATATCGTGGCCCAGGTGACGGCCGAGGACCTGGTGATCACGGGCGATATACCGTTGGCGGCGGAGGTGATTGCCAAGGGCGCGTTGGCTCTGAATACGCGGGGCGAACTGCTCACGGTCGACAACGTCCGACAGCGCCTCAACATACGCGATTTCATGGACACCCTGCGGGCCAGCGGTGTGAACACGGGTGGTCCGCCGCCTATCAGCCAGGCGGAACGCCAGGCGTTTGCCAATCATCTGGACCGCTGGCTGGCGCGCGCCCACTGACCATCGCGACGAACTTCGTCGCACTCCCCGCATCCAATTCCACCCATACAGCTGCCAGCCGACTGCGCATCGGTCGCGCCGCGAACTACACTCCTTCTGGGTAAATCTGATATGGATGCCATGAACGCCACCAATAGGGAACCGCCGACTGCAGTGCCGACGCCGGACTGGCAAGCAACTGAAGTTACCGAGGTATTCGCCGTGCTGGAAGCGCCCGGCGCAGGGGGTCTGCAGGAGAGCGAAGCCGCCGAGCGCCGAAGCCAATTCGGACGCAACGTGCTGACGGCACGCCCTGGGCAGGGTCCGATCATCCGGTTTCTGCTCCAGTTCCATCAGCCTCTGGTCTATATCCTGCTGGCCTCTTCGGCCATTACCGCCGCGCTGCAGGAGTGGGTGGACTCGGCGGTGATCTTCGGTGTGGTGATGGTCAACGCCGTGATCGGATTCCTGCAGGAGTCCCGTGCCACCCGTGCCATCGAAGCATTGGCCCGCAGCCTGGATGTCCAGGCCACGGTGCTGCGGGATGGAAACCGGATCCGCCTCAGCGCGGCCCAACTGGTCCCCGGCGATGTGGTGATTCTACAGTCGGGCGACAAGGTACCCGCGGACCTTCGGCTCTTCCAGGTGCGTGATCTGCAGGTGGATGAATCAGCGCTGACTGGCGAATCGGTGCCGGTCGCCAAGAACGTGAGGCTCCTGGGGCGCGACTCCCTGCTGCCGGATCGCAGCAATATGGCCTACTCCTCCACCCTGGTCACCTATGGTGTGGGGCGGGGTGTGGTGGTGGCCACCGGGGATGCCACCGAGATCGGACGGATCAATGAACTCATCTCTTCCGCCGATGTACTGGCCACGCCGCTGACCCGCAAGATCGGTGAATTCAGCCATCGCCTGCTCTGGGTCATTCTGGGTCTCGCCCTGTTGACCTTCGTGGTGGGAATGCTGCGCGGACAGGGTGGGCTGGAAATGTTCATGGCGGCGGTGGCCTTGGCCGTGGCGGCGATTCCGGAGGGACTGCCCGCGGCGATGACCATCACCCTGGCGATTGGTGTGGGTCGCATGGCCCGGCGCAACGCCATCCTGCGCAAACTGCCAGCCGTTGAAACCCTGGGCAGCACCACTGTGATCTGCTCCGACAAGACCGGAACGCTCACCCAGAACCAGATGACCGTGACAGATATCCTCGTGGGTGAGCGTCACTATCGTCTCACCGGAACCGGTTACGCGCCGGAGGGCGATTTTGAGCTGGCGGGTGAACGGGTGCTGCCGCACGAAGACCCGGTGCTGGTGGAGACCCTGATCGCCGGCGTGCTCTGCAATGAAGCCCGGTTGGCGGAGGAGCAGGGGCATTGGCGCGTGGAGGGGGATCCCACGGAAGCTGCACTGCTGAGTGCCGGCGCCAAGGCCGGACTGCGGGCCGACCATCTGGGCAGTGAACACCCGCGCATCGACAGCGTGCCTTTCGAATCGCAGCATCAGTACATGGCGACACTGCATCGTCGCAGTGACGGGAGATTCCGGATCTACGTCAAAGGTTCGGTGGAGCAACTGCTGGAGCGCTGTGCCCTCATGCTGGGCAGTGACGGCCGGGAGCAACCCATAGATCGCGCGACGGTTCTGGCGGCAGTAAACCGGCTGGCGGGTGAGGGTCTGCGGGTGCTTGCCTTTGCCAGCCGTTCCCTGGAGTGCCCGCTGGACAGCCTGGAGCATGGCCATGTGGCGGGGCAGCTGACCTTTCTGGGTGTGCAGGCCATGATCGATCCGCCACGGCCAGAAGCGATTGATGCGGTGGCGGTCTGCCAACGGGCGGGCATGCAGGTGAAGATGATCACCGGTGACCACCTGGCCACCGCGAGCGCCATCGCCGACCGCCTGGGGTTGCTCGGAGCAGGCCACTCCGGGGTGATGGAGGGCAGGGAGCTGGCCGACATGGATGATGACCGGCTGCTGGATCGGGTCGGATCCACCGCCGTTTTCGCCCGCGTGGCACCGGAGCAGAAGCTGCGCCTGGTGCAGGCGCTGCAGCGCCAGAGCCATGTGGTCGCCATGACCGGCGACGGAGTGAACGATGCCCCCGCATTGCGCCAGGCCGATATCGGCGTGGCCATGGGTGTGGCGGGGACGGAAGTCGCCAAGGAGGCCGCGGACATGGTGCTCACGGACGACAACTTCGCAACGATTGCGGCAGCCGTGGAGGAGGGGCGGACGGTCTACGACAATCTGGTGAAGTTCATCACCTGGACCCTGCCCACCAATGTCGGTGAAGGACTGGTGGTGATGGTTGCGGTGTTTGCGGGACTCTCCCTGCCCATGCTTCCTGTCCAGATTCTCTGGGTCAACATGAGTACCGCCGTGCTGCTCGGACTCATGCTGGCTTTCGAGCGCAAGGAGCGGGCCATCATGTTGCGCCCGCCACGCCCACCGGACAAGCCGGTGCTCACTTCCGCTCTGGTGTTTCGCGTGGTGGTTGTGGGGATACTGCTGCTGATCGGTGCGTTCGGCCTGTTTCAGTGGGAGCTCTCCCACGGTGAGAGCGAAGCCGCGGCCCGCACGGTGGCGGTAAACCTCTTTGTGTTCGGTGAAATGTTCTATCTCTTCAACTGCCGCTCCCTGACCCGATCAGCATGGTCATTGGGCTTCTTCTCCAATCGCTGGCTGGTTTTCGGGGCCGCGGGCATGACCGCGGCGCAGCTGGTGTTCACCTATTGGCCACCCATGAACGCGGCATTTGGCACCGAGCCGCTGGGCTGGGAGGAATGGGGACTGATTCTGCTTTTCGCAGCGCTGATTTATGGAGTGGTCGGGTTGGAAAAAAGCGTACGGCACCGGCGGGAGCGGCCTGCCCAGAATCCGGTACGGACCGTGAAAGAACCGTAAATCCGTTTCGCCAGCCGAACTGGTCGCGGTCAAATGAAAAACGGTTGGTCATCGCCTTGCCCACTGGGTTAGGCTTAGCCTGCTACGTGTGGGTCAAATCATAAGACAGGCTGCCTTGATGCTCGACATACTAGAGCCTGAACTGGACGAGCGACGCATCCAGACACTATATCGCCAGTCAAACGTCGCCCTGAGCGGATCATTCGCGGTCGGTGTCATTTTGGCCATTCCCTTTGTG